>JADGNQ010000077.1 GCA_017883385.1 Candidatus Sulfotelmatobacter sp. | reverse complement strand
GCGATCGCAACCGAGGTTGTCCCGTCGCGCCAGTCGAGCTTGCGCTCGACTGGACAGCCGGGGGCGGCTGTCCCCACATAGACTCTGACTCTTTACGCCCCCAGTTGTTTGATCACGGTCACCTTGCTGTAGGCCACGCGAAAGCCCAGCCTCTCCGCGTTGTGCTGTGAGGTGCTGCCGCCCTGAGTGACCACCACTGCGTACTCGCAGCCAGCCGCGACCGCAGCTGACATACGAGCCCGCAGCAGAGCGGTCTGCAGGCCGCGTCCACGAAACCCGGCCAGGGTGCCCGCGCCGCACAGGGCAAAGACTTTGTGGTCGGGAATGACCAGCCCGGTGCCGCACGCCACCAACTTTCCTTCGACGCTCGCGACGAACGCCAGAGCCCGTTCCATCTGGTAAAAGGGCGCGACCAGGCCGCGGTAGGGCTCCGGGGCTCCGTCGGGAAAGAACGCAGTCTCGACGATGCCTCCCGCCCTGTCGGCTTCCTCGGGCAGGCTGCGCCGAATCTCGCTCCCCGCCGGAGGGGGAGGAAATTTCTCCTCGGCATCCAGCTTGCGGTACAACACGTTGTTCAGTTCCGCGATGCCGTATCCCCGTTTCTTGAACAGCTCGAACACGGCCGACTCGTGCATGGGACACAAATCCACTTGCGACGGAGCCTGGTGGGCGCGGTAGAACTGCTCCACGTGGTCGAGATCTTCCGCCGTAAACGGACGATCAAGGCCTACGCCGGTTGCCCGCCCGATAGGCGACCCCAGGCCCGCAAAGATCATGTGGCCACCACAAATTTCTTCCTCCGCCGCCCCGATCTCGGGCTGCGTCTTCTGAAACATCCGCGCATACATCACCTGCGGCATTTCCTCGACCGACTCGAGACGGCGAGCCAATGCCCTATCGACGAATTGCATTTGAGAAGTCCTTTCTCGTTCTGAGACAGCGCTTGGGAGGAGCGGCGCGCACACTTCCACGCGCGTCGCGCTCGGAAACTACAACCAGCGGAATTAAAGGACGGCAGTCATAGGCAGGACGACAGAGTAACGGACTGCGCCTTCGGATTCAAGGCAATAATCGCGCTGGTGCGAACGTCTCTGGTTCACAAAGCACCCTCGGTCGCGGGGGGGAGGGAGCGGAAAGACATCCTTGTTATCCCGTATTGAAACTCGCCATGTCCAAAAGTTAACGTGCTTGTGACAGGCATCACAAAGACTTTTCCCCTCCGGTCCCGATAATTCTCGTGTTGTTTCGCGTGGAGTGACACGCGGCTCCGGAAGGATAGCGGGAGGGAGCATTGAACATGAGAACACTTGAACGATGCACAGGGTTCGCGGCCTGGCTGACCATCGTGGCCGCACTGCTGCTGAGCAGCCAGTCCGTAGCTGCCAGCGAGAAGGCAGATAAGGCCAAGCAGGCAGCGGCAGCGCCGATCGACGCCTCGCAGTACGTCGGGTCCGACACCTGCAAGACCTGCCACGAAGACATCTACAAGAGCTTCGAGACCACGCCGCACTGGAAGACGACCTTTAAGAAGCAAGCAGGCGGAGCGCAAGGCTGCGAAGCCTGTCACGGTCCGGGCAAAGCGCACGTCGAGGGCGGCGGCGACAAGAGCAAGATCTTCATCTTCGCCGGCGCCGAGCCGGGCGAAGTCAGCAAACGCTGCATGTCGTGTCATGAGTACGGCGAGGAGCACGCCAACTTCGACCGTTCCCAGCACAACGTCAATGGGGTGAGCTGCATTGCCTGCCATTCGCCTCACCATGCCAAGGCAGCGCAATACCTGCTGGTCCAGAAACAGCCGGAGCTGTGTTACAGCTGCCATACCGAAGTCAAACAGGATTTCGCGCGGCCCTTCCGCCATCGCGTGGACCAGGGACTGGTCGAGTGCACCGACTGCCACAACCAGCACGGCGGGTTCCTGACCAAGCAACTGCGGGCCACGGCGGCGCAGGACCAGGTTTGTTTCAAATGTCACGCCGACAAAGCCGGACCGTTCTCCTTCGAGCATGAGCCCGTCAAAACCGAGGGCTGCCAGGCCTGCCATTCCCCCCACGGATCGACCAACCCGCGCCTGCTGAAACGGGCTCAGGTCAACCTGTTGTGCCTGGAATGTCACACTCTGACCCAGGATTCCGGCACGCCGCCGATCCCCACGTTCCACAACCAGAGCCAGAAGTACTCGGCGTGCACGATGTGCCATACCGCCATTCACGGCTCAAACTTTGACGCATTTTTCATGAAGTAGGAGGAGACCATGAGGAATTCTTCTGACGCGAAAACGAGATGCGAAGGTCGCAGAGGTCTCCGACTCAGGTTGGGACATCCCGGGCTAGCGATGCTGGCCCTCCTGCCGATTCTGCTGGGCAGTGCCTTCGCCCAGAACAGCAACGATGCCGTCGAAGGCATTGACAACGGCAACTACCATTATCAGGGCTCATTCGAGCTCGGTTACCGCTTCGTCAACACCAACGGCAGCCAGGCCATTTACGACACCTTCGTCAATCAGCAACAAGGCCCGCGCCTGCTCGATCAGACTCTGAACATGCGCTCGCTCGACCACCAAGGTGGGCTGTTCGACACGCTGTTTATGTCGAGCTTCGGATGGGGAGGCGATCCCGAGAATGCCGGCCGCCTGCGCATGTCGAAGAATAAGTGGTACAACTTCAACGCGACGTTCCGGCGCGACCGGAATTTCTTCGACTACAACGACCTGGCCAATCCGCTGAATCCGGCGAATCCCTACGTGCAGGTCAACAACTCGCCGCACGAATTCGAAACCGTGCGCCGGATGTACGACTACAACCTCACCCTGCGGCCGCAGTCGGCAGTGCGCTTCCGCCTGGGCTTCACGCGCAACAATATGGAAGGTCCGGCCTTCAGCACCGTTCACCAGGGCACCGACACCGCGCTCTTTCAGAACACACGCACCCTGCTCGATGCCTACCAGTTTGGCGTGGATTTCAAAGTTCTGCCTCGCACCAACATCAGCTACGACCAGTTCCTGCAGTACTACAAGGGGGACAGCAGTTGGAACGACCAGAGCTTCCCGTTTCAGCTCGCGAATGGCACGCCGGTGGACCCGGGCATCAGCTACAACACCCCAGCGAACCAGCCCTGTGCCGCTCCCGTCCTCGATGCGACCACGACGCCGCCAACCATGAATCCGGCCTGCAACGGGTTCCAGACATACAGCCGATGGGCGCCGGTTCGGGTTTCCTATCCCACGGAGCAGCTGACGCTGCAGTCGCACTATTTCCGCAACGTCGATTTGTCGGCGCGCGTTTCCTACAGCTCTTCTCAGAGCCAGATACCGAACTGGTTTGAAGACTTTGTCGGTCTGGCCACGCGTTCGCGCGAGCGCTCGAGCCTGGTCAGCGGCCCCTCGAGTTCGAAGCGCGTCGTGGGCAACTCTGACCTGGGAGTCACGGTGCACGTGACCGAGAAATTCCGGCTGGTCGATAGCTTCCGCTTCTCCAACTTCCGCATCCCCGCCAACTGGGACCTGCTCACGACCCAGTTCTTCGGCGCGACGCTGCTGTCCACACCCAACGTCTTTAGCCCGGCTACGTGCCCACCCCCCTTCACCGCAGCGACCTGCCCACAGCACAGTGCGAGTTCGGGGGCGGACGTCACGCAGGACCATCGCTGGGACTTTCTCGGCCAGAACTCAAAGCTGAACACGTTCGAACTGGAGTACGACTTCACCCCGCGCATCACTGGGCACCTGGGCTATCGTTACGAAACCCGCGAGATCACCAACAACCAGGTCGACTTTGGCGATCTCACCTGGTATCCGTCGCTGGCAACACGCGGAGGATGCACCACCCTTCTCACGGATGGCAGCTGCCAGACCACAACAACAGACAGCTCGAACGAGGTTATCGACATCCACGCCCATTCGCTGCTGGCGGGCTTCTCGGCGCGTCCGACGGACAAGCTGCGCGCCTCATTCGATTTCGAACTCTTCTCGGCCGACAACGCTCCCACCCGCATCTCTCCCCGGAACCTGCAGCACTTCAAAGGACGGGCGAACTACAAACCGAAATCGTGGCTCGACATCTCCGGAACTGTAAATGTTCTTGAGAGCCGCGATAACGTACCCGAGGTCCTGCATCGTGAGCACAACCGCAACTACGGATTCACCGCCACTCTGAACCCCAAACCGCGGTTCGGTCTCGAATTCGGCTACAACTACGACGACGTCTACTCCACCACCAACATCTGTTACGTGCTCACCGCCACTCCTCCCACAAACTCAACCTTGTGCGGTGCGGGAGCGCCCTACTTTTCGGCACTCTCGATCTACAGCAACAAAGTTCAATTTGGTTACGCCAACTTTATGTTCAAGCCAGCGCCGCGCGTCACGGCCAACGTGGGATACAACCTGACCAGCACCAGCGGCTCCACGCCGACTCTTGCCGATCCCACGATTCTGACGTCGCTCGGCTTCAACTATCACAAGCCCTCGGCCTCGCTCGACGTGAACCTCGCCAAAGGGCTCACTTGGAGAACGGCCTGGGGATACTACGACTACAACGAGAAGTTCTTGCCCGCGCCGCTGCTGGGGCGCGACTTTCAGAGCAACTCGGCAACGCTGTCTATGCGCTACGAGTTCTGAAATCGTCGGGCGCTCTCGGACGTCGGACCTCAGCCTCGGCCCCAGGCTGAGGTTCGAGGTCCATTGTCCGAAGACCGAGGTCCCAGGTCTGAGGTCTACCCGTAGCTTCAAAAAATTGTTCCCTGTGCCACGGAGTCGGTGGGACAATACCACCCCATGTTCACCTTCCGGCTGACGTTGCTCACCCTCTTGATTTGCGTCTGGCAACCGATCGCATCTGCCGCGGCCGGGCCGCAGACTCTTCGCTACACGATTTCTTCGAACGGCAAGGTCGCGGGAAATGAAATCGACGCCTATCTTCCCGGCGGGCGCGTGGAGAGCACGTTCGAGTTCAATGATCGCGGCCGCGGCCCCAAGATCTCCGCCAACTACAGCCTCGATCCCAACGGAGTGCCGCTGCGCGTCGATGAAACCGGCAACGACTACCTGAAAGCTCCCGTCGATGAACACTTCGAGGTTAAGGATGGCATTGCCCACTGGAGGAGCACGGCAGAGAACGGCCAGGCTCCCGCGGGCGGCTTTTACGTGAGCAATAACGGCTCCGCGGCAGAACTTGCGTTCCTCGTCGCAGCCCTCGAGAAGTCCCATGGAGCGCCGGTACAACTGCTTCCGGCCGGCGAAGCGCGGCTTGAGCGCCTGACCGACATCACGCTGGAAGATCACGGACAGAAGATGCACGTGACCGAGTTCGGCATCACCGGACTCTCCTTCGAGCCGCAGACGGTCTGGCTCGATGACGAACAGCATTTTTTCGCCAGCCCCGGAACATGGTTTGCCTTGCTCCGGGAAGGCTGGGAAAAGACGAACGATCAGCTCTATGCGCTCGACATCAAGGTACGAGACGAGCGGTACGCGCGCCTGGCGAAGGATTTGGCGAAGCATCCGGCGCACCCAATCGCCATCGAACATGTGCGCCTGTTCGATTCCGAGCAGGGCGTCACGCTGGAAGATCAAACTGTTGTCGTAGCCGACGATCGCTTTACATTCGTCGGTTCCGCAAGCTCAGCGCAAGTGCCCACAGACGCCGAGCGCATCGACGGCCGAGGTAAGACACTGCTCCCGGGCCTGTTCGACATGCATGCGCATGCGCAGGCTCTGGACGGCATCATGAACGTTGCCAGCGGGGTGACCAGCGTCCGCGACATGGGAAACGATATCGATCAACTCCGGAGCCTCCAGGATCAGTGGCAGAAGGGCACCGCCATCGGTCCGCGCGTGTGGAAGTCGGGATTCATCGATGGCCATAGTGAGTTCCAGGCTCCCACCGGCCTGTATGCCGACAATGCGCCTGAGGCCGAGGCCGCCGTGAACCGCTACGCCGATCTGGGCTACGTCCAGATCAAGCTCTACAGCTCGCTCAAGCCGGAACTGGTGCCCGGCATCGTCAAACTCGCCCACACACGCGGACTCCGCGTCAGCGGCCACATCCCCAACGGAATGATCGCTGCGCAATTCGTCGAAGACGGCGCCGATGAAATCCAGCACATCAACTTCATCTTCCTGAATTTTCTTGCGTCGCAGGTAAAGGACACGCGCACGCCGGATCGGTTTACCGCAGTCGGCGCCAATGCAGCGAAGCTCGACCTGAAGTCAAAACCTGTGAATGACTTCATCGCACTTCTGCTCAGCCACCACACCACCGTGGATGTAACTTTGGCCACTTTTGAAGGGATGTTCACCGGCCGCCCCGGACAGGCCTCTCCTGATTTTGTGCCGGTGCTAAGGCGGCTTCCGGCGCAGGTTCAGCGCAGCGCGTATTCCGGCGGGTTGCCCGTAACCGCAGAAAATGACCAACTGTACAAGGATTCGTATCGTGCCATGCTGGCGATGACCAAGCTCATGTACGACGCCGGCGTTCCGATCTTAGCGGGCACTGACGCCATTGCCGGTATCATGCTGCATCGCGAGTTGGAACTGGAAGTTCAGGCCGGCATTCCGCCCGCCAAGTCGTTGCAGATCGCGACCTTCAACGCAGCCCGCGTTCTGAAACAGGAAAAAGAATTAGGTTCGATCGTTGCCGGCAAGCGTGCGGACTTTCTGCTGGTAGAGGGAAACCCGGCCGAGCACATCAGCGACATCCGCCGCTGCCGACTCGTAATGAAGGATGGCGCTCTCTACAACAGCGGAGACCTGTACGCAGCGGTCGGCATCCAGTCGGCAGAATAAAGACAGCAGATCCGAAAGCTGAGCTAAGAAGTGAAAGCTGACAGCTGCTTTTTTCACACCTGCTGCCGCGCTTCGCCCAGCGATACACTCACATCCATCTTCTTCTTGTTCCGGTAAATCGTTACCTTCACGGTGTCGCCGGCGCGATGGTTGTTCATCATTTGCGAGAGATCCTGCTCGTCCTGGACCTTCTCATCGTCAATGGCCACGATGAGGTCGCCGCCCAGCATGATGGGGATATTTCCCAAGTAGGCGCGCTCCGTGCCGCCGTGCAATCCGGCCGAGTCAGCCGAGCCCCCCGGGGTCACTTGCACGATCAGCAATCCGTAGTCGACCGGCAATCCAACTTCATCGGCCAGTTCGGGGCTGATTGGAATCGTCCGCACGCCCAGCGCAGGACGGCGCACCCGGCCCAGCGTCATCAGATCGTTCAGCACCGCCTTCGCCGTATTGATGGGGATGGCAAACCCGATGCCCGCGCTCTGGTTCGCATTCGACAGGATCATGGTGTTGATACCGATCACTTCGCCGTGCCAGTTCATCAGGGGCCCGCCGGAGTTGCCGGGATTGATGGCAGCGTCGGTCTGAATGGCTTCGTCAATCATGGCGCCGTTCGGCTCACGCACCGGGCGGATCGAACTCACAATACCGCGCGTCATCGTCCCGGATAAACCGAAGGGATTCCCGATGGCATACACTTTCTGTCCGACCTGTAGGTTCTTCGAATCGCCGAGCACGGCCGGAACCAGTTCGGGCGCCTTGATCTGAATGACCGCCAGGTCGTGTGGCGGATCGGTGCCCACGACCGTCGCCTTGTACTTCTTGCGATTGTGCAGCGTAACTTCCACTTGCCGGGCGTCGGCGATCACGTGGTAGTTGGTGAGGATGTGGCCGTCCTTGTCGATGACGAAGCCCGAGCCCTGGCCTTCCTGAGGCACCAGCCCGTAAAAGAAGTCAAACGTCATGGCGCGCGAAGTGACATTCACCACCGACGGGATGTTCTTGTGGTAGACGGAGATATTGTTCTGCTCTTCGTCGTCCAGGGATCCATTGGGCGCCGCCTCGGTGATCTCCACTTGCGCGGGATGGCTCAGCCAGTTCGAGGGATGCAATCCGCCCACCACTGAATTCGAACGCCAGGTTGTGAAATAGAAAAAACCGCCGGCAATAGCCAGCGCCAGGATCAGCGGCCGCATAAATTTCATAATTCAACCATCCGATTTCAACCATCCGAGGTAGGTACGATGTCGGGGAATGGAAAGGTCCCTGAATCTTATTTTAAACAATACGCCGCCGCGAAGCACGCCACCCCTGTCTACGGTACGAACCACGATGCGCGGCTATACGCGCCTGTCGGATGGATTCAGCCGGAACATGGAGAATCACGGGGCTGCCACGGCCCAAGTTAGTTATTTCGCCTATAACTTTATCAAGATTCATCGTACACTTCGCACGTCCCCGGCTATGGCGGCTGGCGTTACAGATCGCCTGTGGAGCGTGGAAGATTTGGTTGCCCTTTGGGAAGCCTACGAGCAGCGGAGGGCGGAAAGACAGGTAGCCTAGAATGCACGAGGATGTCACTTGCAAGAATTGTGGAAAGGATTATAGGGTGGATGACCCCAATTCCCCTAAGAACGTTCCCGCCGTTGAGTTTCTGGCTCCATGCCCTCACTGCGGATTCGGAAATCCGGTTTCACGCCCGATGGGTGGAGCACCCAAAGCAAATTCAAAGTAGCCCACTACCCTGTCCACCCCGGGTTTGCAGGTCCACGCCTATGTCGCGACGGTTTGTTGTTCCAGTTCCAACTCTCGCCCCGGCACTCCGAGCGTGACCATACAGACTAACTTCAGGGTTTGTCCGCTTCCGCGCGCAGTTTCTGCCAGACTTGGCGCACTTGGTCGCGGGTCTGGTCGAGAGAACCGGAGTTGTCGATGACATGGTCGGCGACTTTGATCTTTTCTTCGTCGGGAAGCTGCGCGGCCATGCGGCGCAGGACTTCGTTGCGGGCAGCTTCGAGGGGGATCTTCTGCCGGGCGGCGAAGCGGGCCACGCGCTGCTCTGCGGTGCAGGTCACGACGATCAACCGGTCGAAGCGGTCACCCGCACCGGCCTCAAGAATCAGTGCCGCCTCAACGATCGCAACGGCACGTGGATCCTGCATGCCCATCGCCTGCATCCACTCGTCCTGGCTGCGAATCACCACGGGATGCACGATCCGGTTGAGTTCTTCGATACGCGACGCGCGCTTGCCCTCGGGTGCGGTGGCCGGACCAAATGCGACCTCGGCCAGTTTGGCGCGGTTCACGCTGCCGTCGGGATTCAGAATCTCGCGGCCGAAATGGCGCACGACTTCGTTGTAAACCGGCTCCCCGGGCTGCATCAGCGAGTGCGCGATGCGGTCCGCCTGAACCAGGCACGCGCCCTGAGCGATGAACATCTCTCCAACTACGGACTTGCCGGAGGCAATGCCCCCGGTGAGGCCAACTTTCAGCATGCAGGCTCCAGACGAAAAGCGTTCACCACAGAGACCCAAAGGCACAGAGAAAACCAAGAAAGAAACAAGGGAGGGTCTCTCTGTGCCTCGGTGTCTCTGTGGTGAATTTCCATCTGATCAAGCACGCGACAGTTCGGGCACGCGGTTCCCTCGTCGCATCTTTGCCGCCTTCACTGTGTTGAACATCAGCATGGCGATGGTCAACGGTCCGACGCCGCCAGGTACCGGCGTGATCGCGCCTGCAACGTCCACGACTTCAGGGTGGACGTCGCCAACGAGTGTCAATCCCTTCTTGTGGAACGTCTCTTCCCGTTTGGCATTGCCGGCAAAGAATCGCTGGAACTCCGCGGGATCCGTAATCGTGTTCATGCCTACATCAATCACAGTCGCACCGGGTTTGACGAAGTCGCGCGTGATCATGCCGGCGCGTCCGATCGCGGCCACCAGGATGTCGGCTCGCCGGCAGACTCCAGGCAAATCGTGCGTCTTCGAGTGGCAAACGGTCACGGTGGCGTTGGCATTGAGCAGCAGCATGGCCGCCGGCTTGCCGACGATGTCGCTGCGCCCGACAACCACCGCTTCGCGCCCGGCGATCGGAATATTGCTGCGCTGGAGAATCTCGAGGACGCCGGCGGGTGTGCAGGGCACCAACCCGGGACGCTGGGTCGAGAGAAAGCCGACGTTCACGGGATGGAATCCGTCGACGTCTTTAGCAGGATCGACCGCCATCAATACTTTTTTGGCGTCCACCCGCGGGGGCAGTGGAAGCTGCACCAGGATGCCATCAATCTCATCGCGGCGGTTCAGTTCCTCAATCAGGCCGACGAGTTCGGTAGTGGTGGCAGATTCGGGCGGAGTCAGCTTCTCGCTGTAAAGGCCAACTTCTTCGCAGGCTTTGACCTTGCCGCGCACATAAATTTCAGACGCCGGATTGTGTCCGATGAGCACGACGGCCAGGCCGGGCCGTACTCCGGCGGCGGCCATGGTTTTCACTTCCGCAGCTACTTCGCTGCGGATATTCTGGGCGATCCTGGTTCCGTCGAAGATAGTGGCGGGCATGGGTTTGGGCTTCCGGAGCCCGACAGCGAGCTGCGGCTCTAAAAGTTTACACCGCCGGGCGGGCACGGTGCGCCGGGGGAACGCTCGAAGTAGCGGGTTCGCTCCGGGGGCTGGCGGAGAAAAACCTTGAACCACGAAGGACACGAAGGTTCACGAAGGGATTCGCCTTGCGTGTTTCCTTCGTGTCACTTCGTGTCCTTCGTGGTAAAGACCGTTCTTCTCCCCGCTCCGTACCCTACGTAGTGCACAGGTTGTCGTACAATGCATTTCGTCATGATTGCCAAAGATCTACTGCAGATTCTGGTTTGTCCCGCGTGCAAGCAGGCGCTCGAATACCGCGAGAATCCGGAGTGCCTGAAGTGCAAGCAATGCCATCGGGTCTACCCGGTAAAGGACGATATCCCCATCATGCTGGTAGATGAGGCGACCATCGAGCCCTGACCGGTGAAGCCGTCGCGCAGTGAATACGCCACGCTCTTTAACACAATATTCACATTCTCGTAATACGATGTGCGGATGCCGCAGGAGCCTTTGCACATCGAAGACATTATCGGGACGCTGGCAGGACAGCGCGTATTGCGCCTGAGGGGTCCCATCCTCATTTCAAATTTCTTTGATTTTCAAGCCTTGGTGCGCGCCGACACCTCACGCACCCTCATCCTGGACCTGACCCAAGTTCCCTACATTGATTCTGCCGGCATCGGAGCTCTCGTGGGCACCTATGTAAACCACCAGAAGGACGGCCGCAGCCTGGCTCTGGCTGGCGTCACCAAGCGTGTCCGCGATGCCTTGCAAGTGACCCGGGTTGAACAGTTCTTCCAGTTTTACGACACCACAGAGGCGGCCGCGGCCGGTGCAGCCAAGGCGTAGTCGCGCACCGTAAAACCTGCCAAGTAGTTCTAGTGAAGACTCCAGAGGGAGCGTTCGGGCCAGTGGCTCATGGCCTCTTCCGCCCAGGCCGTGGTTTTGCCGGTGTGACAGGAAGTGCAAGGACCTGGGATCCCATACTTGTCCGTCGCGGCCGGCGAGATGAAGCGGAAGGTATGGGCATGCACAAACGTCCCTGGAACGCCTTCTGTTTCGATCGCCGGCATATGACAGGCGACGCACTCGCTTCCGGCGCTGCCATCTTTATGGTGTGTGTGTTCTGCCAGCGTGGCCGCGCGAGGGCCATTCGGGCCCGCGGCGGAGTGGCAGTCCAGGCAAATCTGATTCGCAGGCTTTCTCAATTGCGCATAGTTGTCTGTGCCGTGCACATCGTGGCACGAGGCACAGGTGATGCCATGCCGGTACATGACGCTCTGCGCAAAGTCATTGCCCTGCATGCGATTCTTGTGCGCGGTGCAGTCCGGGAAATAGTAGAAGCTTGTCTGACCAAGCGTGCAATCCTCGAGCTTCCAGTAGTCCCGCAGTTTCAGACCGACGTGGTAGCCGACCGGCCAATCGTAGAGTCTCCCTTCAATGGGGTTGACCACGGGCTGTCCCTGGGAATGGCACTGAATACAGGTGTCATTGGCCGCCACATAGTCCATTTGCGCGGGGTTGAGAACGTTTCCGCGAGAAGGATGCGCCATATGCTCGCTGCCGGGACCGTGGCAGCGCTCACAACCGACATTCCATTCCGCGACCTGTTTGGTGTGGATGTCGTATTCGACGGAATGGCAGCCATCGCAGGTCGGGCCGGTTGGCCGCTTCATATTGTCCAGGGGATAGAGGGCTCCCCACCAGTCCCCGCCCTTTGCTGGGACCATATAAGGACGCCACGCGCGGTTGCCGATGTCCCACTGCACCGGCAGAGGAAAATAATCGTCGCCTATCCTGGTGAAATAGCGCTGCTTCCAGAGGCTTCCGTAGACAAGGGCAACCTGATCCTGAGTGAACCTGGCGACATTGTTGGTTGCGAGGTTAGGAATGATGGCGTCGGGATGAGTACGTGGATCGCGCACCACGTTCGCCATGGGCGTCTTTTTCCAGCGGGCATAGAGCTCGGCGTGGCACTTCTCGCAGGCCTGGGAGCCGACGTAGTGTGCTGCACCGGCAGTGGTCGCTTGTTGCGATCGTTCCTCCTGGGTGAGAGGACGAAGGCTACGAATGAAGAGAACGAGTTTCCAACTGCTTCCGGACGATTCCAAATGCGGATTGCCCCAGGCCGGCATGCCAGTGAGCTGAACGCCGTTTTCGATGATGTAGTGAATTTCGCCATCGGTGAGATGTTGGGTTGAAGCTGCGCGCAGATCGGGCGCTCTCGGATAGAGGTTCAATCCCATCTGCGTCTTCCCGCTGCCGTCGATTCCATGACAACCCGCGCATTGGGCTAAAAAGGACTCCCTGCCTTGCCGCGCGGCATCTGAAGTTGCCGCGAAAGGATTCTTCTCACTCCGTTCGTGTCCGGGAATGGCCATATTTCGGATGGTTCGAGCCAGAGTAGCCTCCCACGCGGAAGGCGTCGCGGTAGCGCGGAAGCCTCGCCGAATCAGGAGGACGCCGCAGGCGGCTCCAATAACTACGATCCCGAGTAGTGCCAGCAAAGAGCCTTTCAAGATTTTCATGCTCGTTTCGCACCTGCTTACAGTTTGAGAACCTCAGCGCTTTGCGCCCTGGATCAAAGCGGGCAACACCTGTCCGAACTCACTCTCACCCGGATCGCCGAAGGTGAAAGCGAGTCTATGATAGTGGCCGCCGGGATGCGCGTACACTGGTTGCGCCGATTCTTCGAACTCGTGGGCCTGCGTCGGCAGGGACTCAGGCTCAGCACTGAGACCAAGGCCCGAATAAGTATCATCGAAGCGTTTTTTAGGAAGCGTTTTAGCGAAACGTTTTAGCTCTGCCGAGATGAACTCGAAGATCTGAGAATGCGCCCATGAAAAAGCTCCGCAGTCAGGAATGGTTTGGCCGGCAGGACAAGATGGGGTTCTTGTACCGCAGTTGGATGAAGAACCAGGGCTGGCCGCACGACCTGTTCGATGGCCGCCCGGTGATCGGCATCTGCAACACGTGGTCCGAACTTACTCCGTGCAACGGCCACTTTCGCGAACTGGCGGACTTTGTGAAACGCGGCGTTTGGGAAGCCGGTGGCTTTCCTTTGGAATTCCCCGTCATGTCTCTGGGCGAAACGCTGCTCCGGCCCACCGCCATGTTCTTCCGCAATCTGGCGAGCATGGACGTGGAAGAGTCCATTCGCGGCAACCCTATGGACGGCGTGGTTCTGCTCATGGGCTGTGACAAGACCACTCCGTCTCTGCTCATGGGTGCGGCATCGTGTGATTTGCCCACCATCGGCTTGTCCGGCGGCCCCATGCTCTCCGGGAAGTTTCGCGGACACGATCTCGGCTCTGGGACGGGCCTTTGGCAGATGTTTGAGCGAGTGAACTCAGGCGAGATGAAGATCTCGGAAGTGTTCGAAGCCGAAAGCTGCATGCACCGCTCCAAAGGTCACTGCATGACCATGGGCACGGCCTCGACGATGGCCAACATGGTCGAAGCGCTGGGCATGAGTCTGCCGGGAAATGCGGCAATCCCGGCCGTCGACGCCCGGCGGAACACACTCGCACAAATGTCGGGGCGGCGCATTGTGGAGATGGTGCGGGAAGATCTGCGCATGTCGCGCATCCTCACGCGAGGAGCGTTTGAGAACGCCATCCGCGCCAACGCTGCCATCGGTGGTTCCACCAACGCCGTAATTCACTTGATTGCGATCGCGGGTCGAGTTGGAGTGCCGCTGAATCTCGACGATTTTGACCGGCTCGGTTCGGGCCTGCCTTGCCTGGTTGATCTTCAGCCTTCCGGCAAGTACCTTATGGAAGACTTCTTTTACGCGGGTGGTCTGCCCGCCGTTCTCCGAGAATTGGGCGCAGGGGCGGCACTCAACCGCGATGCTCTCACCGTCAACGCAAAATCCATCTGGGACAATGTCGCAGAAGCGCCCTGCTGGAATCGGGATGTGATTCGCCCCTTCGGCGACCCGTTCAAACAAAATGCCGGAATCACCGTGCTACGAGGTAATCTTGCGCCGGATGGCGCGGTCATGAAGATATCCGCTGCCAGCCCGCATCTTTTGCAGCACCGAGGGCGTGCGGTGGTTTTCGATTCCATCGAAGATTTTCACTCTCGGATCAACGATGAAGCCTTGGACATCGACGAAACCTGCGTCATGGTTCTCAAGAATTGCGGACCGCGTGGCTATCCGGGGATGGCGGAAGTCGGGAATATGCCCTTACCCCCAAAACTTTTGCGCAAGGGTGTCACGGACATGGTGCGTATTTCGGATGCCCGCATGAGCGGCACAGCCTACGGTACGGTCGTGCTGCATATTTCGCCGGAAGCTGCGGCAGGCGGTCCGCTGGCGCTGGTGCAGTCTGGTGACACCGTCACTCTTGATGTAGCGCAGCGCGTCATTCGCCTGGAAGTCGATGACGCTACCCTGGCGGCTCGTCGCGCCCAGTGGACGCCTCCGCCCCTGCCCGCGCGCGGGTGGGAGAGGTTGTACGTCGAGCACGTGCAGCAGGCACATCTGGGAGCAGATCTCGATTTTCTGGTCGGCCACAGCGGAGCTGGCGTGGCGCGCGACTCACACTAACCGCTTAAGAGGACTGCCCTCCGCCCATCCCGAAGGGTCCCAATCGGGCCGTGCGAGCCCGCCACCACACGCTGGCAGCGGAGCTCCTTCCTTTCTCCGACTAAATGAGGTTGCGGAAGAAGTCGTATTCCGCGTGGGCAGCGCCTGAAGGCGTGATTGATTCGTCAGCATTTACGCTATGCCTTCCTGAAGGCATAGCCTGATACGAATCGTGCGTTTTTCCGCAACCTCTAAAGCCGGGACATTCTTTCACCCTCGAGAAACGGATGGCGGTAACAAGACACTATGAGGATGGAAGCAATCCGGGCCCCCAGGCAAGAGGCCCCGCCCGCAGCTAGCCGGCAAGACGCTCTTTGGGCCCCTTCCCGTTCGGAAACGACACATTGTGTCAGTTTTGAGATCACTTGTGAGTACTAAGGGAACCTGGGGAAGCTGAAATCGCTCTCGGGGATGCCCGCAACTTTCGATATTCACAGGGGTTAAATGAATCCAGAGGGGCTTGGGGATCGTATAGGAAAAGTAGGGCGATTGCGGCAGCATAATTGCATGCAACTAACACAGCTGCCGATGAGTCTAATACGGCAATGACGTAACAGGTCGGAGTCGGAGGTGATGACGGCCATGCTGAATGAGAAGATGAACGACAAAGACAGATTCACGACAACCGAACTAGCGGCACTCAGGAGCGATCTGCTCCAGGGTGGCATGATCGACTCCTACGAGGCAGCCGAACTGCTCCAGGTGTTTCTCATGGGCCGTGGCTACGGGGTTTCGCCCAAGGCAGCGCTCGACGCGGCGGGCCGAGTCGAGATGGCGGGGTGCGCCCTGCCAGTCCTGCAGTTCGAACTGGAGAACCTGGCAATGGTGATGTAGCAGCTCGCGAGCGGGCCGGTGACCCCGCATCGCGAATTGAGACTCGGGATTTCAACCTGCGCGAGAAAACGCGGTGAGCTGGGTTGGAAGGCGCGAGAATCGAACAAGAAGTTCAGAGATTTTGACATTCTGGGTCGCCGATCGAAACAAGACCGACCGAACCAGTTCCACAAAAGAACAGCCGGGCAAACCAGCCCGGCTTTGTGGTGTCTGGGGTCAGCCCAGGAAGCCGTCGAACCGGCAGTTGCGGCATTTGCTGGCGATACCAGCAAGCCGCCCGCGTCCCGCTCCTACGGGGGGGAGGCTGCCCGCAGCCAGCCTACCGGGCCTTCTCGTTCCTCTTAACTCACTCCGCTGTATCCACTTAGAAGGTATTGGTTACACAATTGTACATACACGTTTGTACCAAAAATGTTCCTGCAGGAACACTGTGGAAATCTTGGCCGCCAACCCTGTATGTCACTCGTAGCGCAAGCTTTCTACTGGGTCGAGCTGGGAGGCGCGGGTGGCTGGGACAGTGCCGAAGATGATGCCGACAATCGAGGACACGACGATGGCGATGATCGCCGATAGGCCTGAGATTGGGAAGTGGTAGTCGGTGAACAGGCGGACTGAAAACGGGAGCGCGAGGCCGGCGAGGATGCCGACGATGCCTCCGGTCAATGAGATCAGAATCGCCTCGGCGAGAAACTGGAAGCGGATGGCGCGGTTGGTGGCGCCAATGGCTTTGCGGATTCCGATTTCGCGGATGCGCGACGTCACCGTGGCCAGCATGATGTTCATGATGCCGATGCCGCTCACCAGCAGCGTGACAAAGGCGACCAGCATGAGAATCACGGTAAGTGCGTCGGCAATGCGTCCCGCTACCGTGAGAAGCTGGGTCAGGTTCTGCACGCTGTAGACTGACTCGGGACGGTGCCGGGACTGCAGAACGCGTTTGATGGCCGCGGTGGCGGGGATGACGTCCTGCGCGCTGGCCACCGAGAAGTAGATTTGATACACCGCCGCGGTGGGAGTGAAGAAGCGGCTGACGGTGTAGGGGATCAGCATGGTCTCTTCCTGAATGTCCGACTGTCCGAAAGTGTCCACGCTTTCCTTGAACACGCCAACAATCGTAAAGGGAAGACCGCCGCTCAGCTTGATGATCTGGCCAACTGCCGCCAGGGTGGAACCATAGAGCTTGTGCGCTAACAGCTCAGTGATCACGCCGACCTTGTTGCGGCCAGCGGAATCTTCAGAATCGAAGAAACGTCCTGCGAGAATCTTCAAATTGCGTACCCGGGTATAGTCGGGATCGACGCCGAGGACGAGGATGTCGCTTTGCTTCCCTGCCCCGATGCTGATGCGGTCGCCCAAAGCTACGGTCGGAGACGCGGCTACGATGCTGGAGACCTGTGCCCGAACCGCCTGGACATCGTCTGCCGTCATGGGATCAGGCGTCGAGTCTATGCGCTGTGCGCCACCCTGGTAGTCGGCATAGATCATGTTCGTGCCGATGGATTGGAGCTGGCGCAGGATGTACTGCTTGCCCGTGAGGCCGATGGTGGCCACCAGAATTACCGAAGCCGTGCCCACCGACATGGCCAGGGCTGTGAGGATGAATTGCAGCTTATTGCTGCAGAAGGCATCGTAGGCGAAGTTCAGGATCTCGTTGAGCCCGATCGTGAAGCGGCGCTGAGTTGAGAGAGGTAAGGCCGTTGCGTTCGCCATCGCCTGTTAGATGTTAAACCCCGCTCCCGAGACGCCGCAATGCGCGATGAGTTGCCGGACTATGTTTGCGATGTGGCCCCGACTGGAGTCGGAGGGGACGATGGTTGACTCGGCCGAGGGCTTCCCGCCACAGCTACGGCTATGAGAACAACGATCAGAGGATCGACCGGACGAAAGTAATAGGTCTCCGGATGCGACAGGTAATAGACGAGCGGGAAGCAGGCAAACACAATGGCAAAGCGAACGGCGATGGCCCGATTGAGACGGAATGCGCGACGAAGGCCCAGAAACGCCAGTACCGACAAGGTCGTGGCGACGAAGATGTTAGGCGGATCAAGAGGCTCATCCGCAAGGTAGGCGCGAGACAGGCTCCAGTAGCCGGTCCATATATATAGGACGCGTCGCAGGGTCATGCGGGCAAACCAACCCGGATGGGTTTGGATGTAGTCCACAGCCTGCTGGCGCTTGTGGTCCATGTAGGCGACCTCACCGACTCTCTCGTATTCCGCCAGTTCGGCGTCGCTGTGATTGGGGTGCAGGGCGCTGTTCACCCATCGCGCTGAATACCCGTTGTTGCCGATGTACAACTCCAGGCCAAGACCGCTGCGCACAGGGATGAACTGATGGAAAGTTTGGTAGTTGCGCACGATCCAGGGCGAGAGGACGACGAAGACGGCGAGAATGGCGGTGATGCCGGGCCCCAGCCAGGAGCAACCGTGCCGGTAGCGCTGGTAGCAGGTCCATGCCGACAGCGGTGGCAACACAGAAAGAGCAACGGGTTCAGTCAGCGCGGCCACGCCGCAAAGCAGCCCGAAGCCGATCCAGTGGAGAAGCCGCCCGGAATTCTCAAGCTCCAATGCGATAAGGAAAAGAGCGCAGAGCAGCAGAGTGAGCAGGCACGTGGACCAAGCCCAGCTGGCGCCGTAGTAAATTCCGTACGGAGAAAACGCCCAGAGCCATCCCGCCCACTTCGCGACGCGATCGCCAAAGCAGCGGCGAGCGAGCAGGAAAACTGGAATGCAAGTGAGTGCCGAAAACAAGCTGTTGATGGCGAGTGCTGTCACGACAGAGGCAGCTGTGTTCGGCCCCAACAGGCGGAAGATTCCTGCCAGCAAATATGCGTAGACCGGAGACAAGACTGCCGTCGGTCCCGTGTCGGCGAAAACGTTTCCGAAACCGTGCCCCGTAACCAGCGAGCGTGCTACGCGGCCGAAGGCCCAGTGTTCCACGATGAAGGGATCAAGCCAATCGCGATAGACAAACGGAATTACGGCCAGGCGAACGACGAGCCCTGCCGCCACCATTGGCCAGTAGGGGGCCAGTCCACGCTTTCTCTCTTCCGACTCTTTGTTCATTTCCTTTAGTCGCGCTGGCGGCGCTTCAGTCCACGCGGCAAACTGCGACGCGCGCGTTGTGGTACGGACACTTCATCCCTTCGACGGGCTGCGTCAACACGACCCAGTCCGTTCCCAACTGCGATTTGAGGCGCAAGAAATCCTGCCTTTGAAAATCGCGCCACCCACGCTGAGCGTCCACTTCCCGAATCCAGCGCGGCCCAAGCCGCGGCACGCGCACTACGATGCATGGATCTTTTATCGCGTCGGCCAACACGCTCCGCTCCGCTAGCGCGCGAAATCCATGGTAGTCCTCACCCGGCATTTCCATGTATCGCGGATCGAGCGCGAACAGGCTGTCCACCGAGGTGTTCTTGCTGATCCAGCGGAACGCGTCGATCCAGCCATTGTTCGATGGCGCGCCCGGCAGTTCCAGATGCGCGGTCCCTGGATATAACTGCCGTTGCGCATAGAACATTCCTGCAGCCAGCGGCACAAACAGCAGGAGCCAGCGCAGCGTGTGCCGCTTGAGTACGTAGCGGCCCAGCAGTCCTCCCGCAATCAATACAAAGAGGAGGTACACGAGATGCAGAAAGCGCATCGGTTCTAGCGAGCGCAGACGCTCGAGTTGGGGGGGCAGCATGAGAATCAGGGCGACCGCCAACTGGAACACGCCGAAGTACACCAGTCGCTCCGACACTCGCCCGAGGACCGTTGAGCCTTGGCCACGCGCCAGCGAGCGAAACCACCACAGGAGAACCAGCGGCCCGACCACGCCCAGCCACTCATACCAATGCCAGCGCACTAGAAAGTAAAAATCGCGCGTTGCGGCTGCCCGCCGCCAGGCGTCGGTAGCGGGATCGAACAGCCAGCCCATCGGCATGAGAAGCATGGCTGCAACTGCCGCGTTGCGATTCGGTTCCGCCTTTCGCGGCTTCCACATCAGAAACACGCAATAAGAGACGCCGAACGGAGTCATGTTGAGGTGCAGGGGGAAAGCTACCAGCAGCAGCACGCCCGCGAGCACTCTTCGCCCGTCGAGGACGGCGACGATCGCGGACAGAATGAGAGCCGTGGCCAGCGCCCGCGGATGCAGGTGCTGGTCCGTCAAACTAAGTCCCGTGCCCGACACCGGAAGGATCAGCAGTGCTGCCACCAACGTTACGGCCGCCCACTGCGCATGCTCTTCCGTGAAACACCTACGAGCAAGTCGCCAGCACCCCCATAAGATCAGAAAGGTTGCGGCACACTGCCAGAAGAGGATTCCCCATTCCAACGGTATGTGGGTCCAGCGCAGGAAAAATGCGATCAGCTTGTCGAACACCGTCGCCTGAAACAACACCTGGAAGAAATCCGCGTCGTGCGGGAATAATGCCGGGTTCAGGTTGTGCTTGATCGCCGACAGGTAGTACGCATCATCTTCCAGTCCCGGATGGTATCCCTGCACTAGTATGGCCAGCGCCGTCAGCAGAATCAGAAGCGCGAAGTTTTTCAGGGTGGTGCGGTTGTCGTGGGCCATGTGGGGCTACACCGAGCGCACGGTTCCCGTGCGCGCAGCGTAATAGGTTTCGCCGCCAGCCTCGAGTTTGCGTCCCTTGTCGCTGAAGCGGGGCAGGTGCACCAGGCCCATCCTCTGAAGGGCAAACTGCAGGGTGGTGGCTAACACCCCGAAGCCGTACTTCACGCTGCGGCGGAAGTTGATGGACGAGGCCTCTTCGAAATACTTCGTGGGGCAGGAGACTTCTCCAATGCGGAAACCGAAGTGTACGCACTGGGCCAGCATCTGATTGTCGAAGACAAAGTCGTCGGAGTTCTCCAGCAGCGGCAACTCGGTGAGCACCTTGCGGCTGAAGGCGCGGTATCCGGTGTGGTACTCGGAGAGTTTCACGCCGAGGAACAAGTTTTCGAACGCGGTGAGCAACCGGTTGGCGATGTACTTGTACACCGGCATGCCACCGAGCAGCGCGCGGCCTCCGATGATGCGCGATCCCAGGACAACATCGTAGACGTCGTAGGCAACCATGCTCGCCATCGCCGTGATGAGCAGGGGCGTGTACTGATAGTCGGGATGAAGCATGATGACCACGTCTGCTCCGGCGGCCAGAGCCTCGCGATAGCAGGTTTGCTGGTTGCGCCCGTAGCCGTAGTTGCGGTCGTGCTGGAAGACGTGCAGACCCAGGCGGTGGGCGACGTCGACGGTCTGGTCGGAACTGTGGTCGTCGACCAGGATACGGATGTCCACGAGGTCCGGCAGTTCTCCCACCGTGACATCGAGGGTCTTCTCCGCATTGTAGGCGGGCATGACGACCGCGACGTGCTTGCCGTTGATCATTTCGCTGGAACCAAAGGGACCCCTATAGTTTACAAGAGATACCCGGAAGCACCAGCCTGCGTACCACGGCACTTCATCAGTGCGCCGACTGGTTCAGAATCTGTTTGAGATATTCCTGCCAGACCGCGGCCCACGTGTGTGTGCCATGTCCATGGGTATTCTCGCTGATCGGTATGAGCACGAATGTTCCGTGCTTCAGCCGCTTACTCTGCCTCTCGGCTATGCCTAACTCTGGCGGATTAATAAAATCGTCGGCGGAATTGATCCACATCACCGGAGCGCTGATCGTCTCCAGATGAGGGGAAGGATCATAGTTGCGGGACGCATTGACCTGGTAAAGCAGGTCGTTCGCGTCCAGGCTCGCGATTCGTAATTCGACAGAATCGGCGACATACTTGTCCGCTGCCTCTTGTGTCGGCAGCCTCTTTTGCATCATCAATGGCGCGCTCCCTGCGATCGCCAGCAACCCTTGAGCCGTCCGGAGCGCCCGCGTCGGCTCTTCCTTATATTCTCCTTCTTTCCAGTCGGGATCATTGCGGATCGCATCCATCAGCATCTTGCGCCACAGCCGGTTTCGTCCCGCGATTTGCACGGGCAGGCATGCCATCGGCATCAAGGCGCCCATAAAGGCGGGATAAGTCTCGCCCCATACAAAGGCGTGCATGCATCCCATCGACGTGCCGAAGATCAGGCGCAGGTGTTGTACTCCGAGCCCTTCGGTCAAAAGAAGATGGTGTGCGAGTACCATGTCGTCGTAGTCGTACTGCGGAAAATGTGCGTGCATGCCGTCACTCGGCTTCGACGACTGGCCATGCCCAATCCCGTCGGGTGCGACGATGAAATAATGGCTGAGGTCCAGCGGTTGTCCCGGACCGAACAGTTCGTCCGCAAACTGCGGTGCCAGGAACTGCTGTCCCGACCCACCAGTCCCATGCAGCAGCAGCACCGCATTGGTCACGTAACCGTTGGCATCGCGCATGGGCTTGCCCAGCGTCCTGTAGTGCAGACGCAGTTGCGCCAACTGCTCACCGGATCGAAACTTGAAATCGTGCGCAAGAAACTCGCCTTCCGTTGCCTTGTATTTGGGCGCCTCTTGCCCAAGAGCAAACATCGTGAAGACGAGAGTTGCAGCAGCAAGAGCGCGCGTGAAGATGCTCATTGTGACGTCTCCCTACTTTATGTTGTCGATGATGGAGCCGACGATGCCTCCGATGACGCCGCCTTCCACCGTTTTGCGTGAAGCTTCGCGCGGCATGTATCTCTCCAGGGCATGAGCCAGTTTCGCAATCGGGAGTGTCTGCAGCCAGATTCTTCCCGGGCCGGTCAGAGACGCGAGAAAGATTCCGTCGCCGCCGAAGATCATGTTCTTAATGCCGGGCACGGTCGTGATCTGGAAAGAAACATTGGATTGAAATGCGCCCACGTGGCCGGGATGAACGCGCAGCGTTTCGCCTGGTTGAAGGTCGCGCACGACAAGTTCGCCAGAGAGTTCGAGCCAGCAGATACCTTGACCGCTAGCCTTTTGCAGGAGGAACCCGTCGCCGCCAAAGATTCCCGCGCCCAGCGATTGCTGGAAACCGACGCCAATCTGAATCTGCGGAGTGGCGCAGAGGAAACCGTGGCGATGAATCATGTATTCGTGTCCCGGCGAGATTTCCACGGGGACGATGTGGCCGGGGAGTTTGGTCGCAAAGGCGAGTTCGCCCGCAACACCCATAGCCCGGTATTCGGTCATAAAGATGGAACCACCGCCGGCCACGCGCTTCAGCACGCCGAAGAGCCCTCCGCCGCCGCCGAATTGGGTGTGGGTCGTCATCTGGATCGAACTGCCCATCCACGAGAGTTCTCCAGCTTCGGAAATGATGGACTCGTTCGGTTCGAGAATGAACTCCAGAACGGGCATGGTGGTGCCATTGATGCGACTCTGCATGGCTGATCTCCTCAGTCTGATCTTCTGAGCTATCGCTGTGGTCTGAATTGTTAGCCCAGCTTCCGCTTGCGGAAACCCCAGAGTATACATCGGTTGCCGCCGCCCCCAATGGGTGTATAGGGGCGGACGGTCGGCAAGCCGGTGGCACTTAAGGAACTATTCGCTATCCCCAGCGGGGTTGTTCATCCAGGCTGATACCGAGTGCGGTTTTCGCCACCACTTCATGAGTAAGGAAGGAATTAGCCGGGTGGATTCGACCGAGACGGGCATCGCGGACCAATCGCTCGAAACCCGCCGAGCGAAAGATTCCGTGGCCGCCGGTGACATCCAATCCCAGATCCACGACGCGCCAGGCGCCCTCGACCGCGCGGTATTTGGCCGCAAAGATTTTTGAGGGCCAATGGGCGCCGTGATCTACGCCATTCGACCAGTCCTCGGCGACCTTCTCCAGATGCGGTCCGATGGATTCAAGCTCGATGACCATGTCGGCAATGGCGTGCTGGACCTCGGGGTGATACGCCATCGAACGGGAAAGCGCTAATGAGCCTTTGCTCTTCACGGAGGTAATACTCAGGTCCAGCGCGCGTTTGGCTAGGCCGTAATAAACGTTTCCAAATCCCATCAGCGCCCAGGCAAAGACCGCGAGTACGAAAGGATCGATTCCCGCCGCGCCCGCAGGCACGACCCGGACGACATAGCGGTCCGGAACAAACACATTGTCCAGCGCAGTGTCATCGCTGCGGGTCGCACGCATGCCGAGTACATCCCAGGTTTCCTTGATTGTGTATCCAGCGGCATCGCGCGGCATGAACGCGTGAACGATCTTTGGTTGGCTAGGGTCGCTGGTGTCCATCCCATGCAGGCCAAACCGCGTCCAGACGGGCGTCAGGCTGCCGAAGTGCTTCCGGCCCGTGAACCGGTAGCCGCCGTCGACGCGTTCCGCTTTCGTGGTCGAGAGCAGAACCGGCACATCATTGCCGCTTTCCGCATGGCCGGCTGCGAAGGTCTCGCCAGCGGCTGCCTCACGCAGGAGCCATTCCAGGGAGGCGTCTCCGCGTCGCCAAAGATCGGCTGCAACGCCGACCCAATAAACGTGCATGTTTACGGCAAGCGCAGTTGCGGGAGCGTAATACGCCAACCGGCGCTGCTCCCGGCATACTTCCGCGAGTGTCATGCCCGGGCCGCCGAATTCCGGCGGCAGAGGCAACAGCAGGTACTTCGCCGCCCGGAGTTCCTCGAAATCTTCTTCAAAGAAGCGGTTCTCCCGATCGTAGGCCGGGGCGCGCGAAGCAAAACGGGCGAGCATCTCTTCAGGAAGCACGTTTTTTAATAGCCGTAGCGAAGCCGGACTCGTGTTCTTCGCATCCTGCGAGCCGCCATTGCCGCTGGAGCGCTCTTTGGAAACAGTTGCGTTAGGAGCTGGGTTCATTTGACTTCTCCTTGGGAAGTCCAATTTTCCGGATATTCTACAACGCTGGATGTCCCGTCAGAGCCGGACCCGGTGTTGCGATCTGGTGCCCCGTCTCCGCCAAACACCCAAAGGATGAGGTCGTGCAAGCATGACAACGCGATTTCCTGGTTGATATATGCCATGCTCGTGCGACCTTGCCGATCTAAACTACGGTCGAGCTTCATAGACGATGTTGAAGGGTGTTTCCGTCGCGCGGCGGAAACGGTTGAAGCCGGCCGAGGTTACAACCTCCCGAATGCGTGACTCGCCGGCCTGCGCACCCAGGCACAATCCCACTTCCTGCGAGCGTGAGCAGGGCGTGCACAGCAGCGTTGAAAAAGAGTAGTAAACGCGACCGACAGGATTCAGATTGTCCTTCAACTGGTCATTGGCAAAGGGTTCCACGATCATCCACGTCCCATCCTTGGCCAAGGACTGCCGGACGTGCGCAGCCGCGCCGATCGGGTCGCCCATGTCATGCAAGCAATCGAAGACGGCCACGAAGTCGTAGTCCCTGCCGGGAAATTCTTTTGCCTTGGCCACCTCGAAGGTGACGCGGTCGGCGACACCGTTACGCCTGGCCGACTCGCGGGCTGATTCAATCGACTTGTCATGGTAGTCGAATCCGAAGAATCGAGACTTGGGGAATGCTTTCGCCATCAATATGGTGGAAGCCCCTTTCCCGCAGCCGACGTCGGCCACTCGCGCCCCTGCCTCGAGCTTCCCTTGGACATCGCGCAAGGCGGGAATCCACGAGTTAACCAGATTCGCGGCATAGCCTGGACGGAAGAACTTTTCACAGCCGTGGAAGACGCCGTCAGCGTGTTCATGCCAACCCATACCCTCGCCGGTGCGAAACGATTCCGCAATCCGTGGAACGGCAGCGAGCGAGCCCAAGGCTAGTTCGAATGCCCCAGGCA
>JADGNQ010000076.1 GCA_017883385.1 Candidatus Sulfotelmatobacter sp. | reverse complement strand
TGCGATTACACCGGAAAGGAGGTGGTCGGATGACAAGTTCAGAAGGCAGTTGTAGAAGTACCCAAAGACCAGGTGAGGTGGCTGAGACTTAGAGCTTGGTTGCTCTGAGCGGGGCTTCGGGACGCGGTAACAGATGAAGGCCGCGCCGGAAGCTACAGCCCGCACACTAACCGGTGAATACAGATTGACTCCTGACGCAAGTCGGTCAGCCGAGTCAATCCGCGACCCGGGAGTTGCCGTAGAGGCCACGTAGAGTGACCACCTCTTGGTCAATCCCAAACAGTCCACCGGACAAGGGGTTTAAGTCTTAACGACTTAGACCCCTTTTCGCTGAGTCTCAAGGCATTTAGCTCTTTCAATCGTTTTGGGTCATGCAGAAATTTGCATTTTTCTTGGAACTATTAAACCCATGTTTTTTGCAAATTCGTGACCAGCCAGCTTACGCCAAAATTTTAAAGCCATTCCGCTCTGGCGGCTGAGCACTTCTTCCCATCACTAGTTAGGATGCCATCTTCCCTATCGGAACGCACGCAGCGCCTTCTGTGCCAAGCCAGCGTGCCTTTCCCATCGCCACTCGCCTCGGCAACCCCTCGCCCCCGAGTCAGCATTCGCGAACTGCGCATTCAGGCAGCTTGTCATCGCCGGAAAGCTCCATGCAGGAAAAGGGGTACCGCAGGGTCGTGCGCCAGATTAAGGGTAAGGGTAAGTGCAGCCGAGCACGGTCGCAAGTATTGCCTAGCTCATCTGGCATCCAAGCCGCAGTGATTCCTTATCAGTGATTCCTTATCAAGGAGACAAGCCCGCACCGAAGCAGCGGGCTTTATTCTCGTGCCGCATTTTATGCCGCCTTCTTATCCGCCGCCTTCACCCGCGCCCACCGTGCCCGCTGTGCCGCCGCGATCTTCCTGCGGGCGGACGCGGACATGGTGCGCCGGGGTTTCGGCGCGTGACCTTTCACGGCGCTCTTGGCCCATCGTTTTTTCTGCGCGAGGCTGATCTTTTTGCGAGCCGACGCCGACAGAGTGCGCCTCGGTTTGGCGTAGCTACTCCCACGATCCAACTTGCCCAAAACCGCGAGAGCCGCATCCACATTCTTAAGCTCATTGACCAGATTCGTTCTCTCGACCCTCAACTCCTTCACAATGCGGACCAATCCCTCCAGATGTGTCATGGATTCCCCCTCGGCAAAAGATTGTAACGGATCGGATGTGGTTCCTCGGGGGCTGGTGCCGAAGTTTCCAGAATTGGTAAGGGATGCGGACAGTGCGGGAGGAACAGGAATGTCGGGTGACAGCTACTCGCTTTTGCCGTACTTGCCGTCTTCAATCCCGATTGAGGCCCAGATGAACCCCTGTACGTCGATCCGGGAATGTGGCTTCAGTCCTCGATTCTGCAACTCCACTTCCACTCGATCAGCTAATTCCTGAAGCTTGGAATACGTGAGCCAATTTGGTTCCGCTTTGTAGTTGAGCGAAATCTGGAGCGATTCCGCCATGCGTCTCATGATCGTGGGCTTCATGAACATCCATTTGCCGTCGGTCGCGAGGAATTGGAAGTAGGTGGCCAAAGTCCATTGGTTCGTGCCCATTTCCAACAGGAGATCGCAGAAGTTGGTGAAACGCTGTTCCATGTCACCGGGGCCATGGAGCAAGTCGTACAGGGCTTTCGCAAACCGTTCATGATTCGCTGAGTTCTGGAGGGCGTCGGCAAGTTTGGCCTTCCCGATCTGGAACACGAGACTGGTGCTTTGCAAAACGTGCTTCGCAATGTCACAGACCTCCGCGTACTGTCCGTTACGAAGCAGACCTTCGAACGCGTCCTTGCCCAGCTTGTCCTTCAGTACACCCGCCGCTTTTTCCTTGTTCTCGCGCTCGGCGATGTGGAAGCCCTGTCCCTCAAAACCCTCAGCGAAATGGTTGAGGAAGCAGCTAACGTGATAGTCGAAATCCACTGAAGGTCGGCGGGCGGCACGTTCCACTTTGATTTGGGAAGAGCCGGATTTGCCTTTGTTGCGAGGGAACTTGAAATTCGGGCTGGGAGGCACGGCGGGCTTGAGGTCGGTGGTCCTTAGGATCGTCTTCGCGCCGGAGTTGATGAATTCAATGTCTAGCCTGTCTCCCCGGCTCTCGTTTACGCGCCCTAGCCCAAATGAAGCATGCTCGATCCAGTCCTGAGGTTTCCAGTTCATTGCGTCCTTAGATTAGCGTTCGAACCAACCCTCTGATGATCGGGGCGGATGTGAGTGTCCGAATGTCGCCATTAACCCATGCCCACCCACCAAAGACTTATCCGCTCTTCCGCTGGCGGACCGCCTCTTCAGCGTGAAGAATACGTCGCAAAGAGACAACGGGCTGTTCAGAATCGCACACTCTTCGAACTGGAGGGTTGGACGGGGCTCACTCTCAGGCAGACTTCTTTGTTGATGCGTGGAATTCGATAATTTCCCCGCGATCCTCAGGATGACCCAACCATTCCCATCCGCACTGGCAGCGGATCGAGTCCCACAAACGCGGCTTCCGTAGAAGTGCCTTGCATAAGGCACATGATCTCATCCACATCGTTCTTCTCCAACGCGAATCCGACAGAGGATCGAGCGTGCACCCGCCTTTATTGTGCGGATTAGAGCAAAAGCGTTTCGTTCTCAGTGTGCATCGGACGGACAGAGTGGGGAATGGCCCCGAGGTGTGGGGCACAGAAGTAATTGCTACGACGGTGCAGGTTGGCGCAAAACAAAACGCCCCGGACTCAGATCGAGTCACGGAGCGTCAGTCGATCAGCCCTCCCCAAGTGCTGCTCAACCACAGAATAGAGCCCCAACGGTTCGGAAGGAATGGCACCGCCGTGCCCGACCACGGATTTGGATTGGAGTATGATTCCCTGCCATGGCAATGATTGATCCCGAGCAGGAACGACGGCGGTTGGCGGAGTTCTACTCTCACCAGATGGACGGAGAGTTGGAGAGAGTCGCGGGGCAGGCGTACGAACTCACGGGTCTTGCTCGAGAAGCTCTACGAGCGGAGATGTCACGACGGGGATTGGCTGTTGAACTGGTCGAACTGCGTCCGGTCGCCCCTGCTCCACCTGCGCTGCCGGGCGATCCACCAGAGCCTGAGCCGCTGGCGGCGGAGGCCTCGTCGCCGTACGGTGAACTTGAACTGAGAAGGATGGTGACCATCCGTCAGTTTCGCGATCTGCCCGAAGCATTGCTGGCCAAGGGCAGTCTCCAGTCCGCCGGAATCGAAGCTGTTTTCACCGACGACAATATCGTCCGCCTCGATTGGTTCTGGTCGAACCTGATGGGAGGGATCAAGCTGAAAGTAGATCCGGAAGATGTTGAGGCGGCCAACGAAATTCTGAGCCAGCCCATTCCGGAGGGATTCGACGTCGCAGGCGTCGGTGAGTATCAGCAGCCGTTTTGTCCGCAGTGCCAGTCGCTGGATGTCACGTTCAGGGAACTCAATCGGCCGGTCTCATACATGACCGTATGGCTGCATGTGCCGATTCCTGTCTACCGCCGGGCCTGGAGATGCCATTCCTGCAATGTTGAGTGGGAGGACGACGGAGTCCCCGGTACAGCAGAATCACCGTCCTGACCTCGCAAACCCTTTGCGGATCACGTCCTGCGTATCTTCGGCGAGCTTCAGCGCCGGCAGTTCCTCGCGCGTGAACCAGCGAACCTCGGCGGCGTCGTCCGCGGCCAGGAGTTCGCCTCCGATGTGACGGCAGAGAAAATCAATCAGCACGTAGTGATATTGCACGCGCTGTTCGGAATTGCGCAGGACACGGTCATAGACTCCGAGCAACTCTCCAGGCTCGACGATGAGTCCGGTTTCTTCGCGGACCTCCCGCACCGCGGCTTCGCGCACCAGTTCGCCGACTTCGAGCACGCCTCCGGGAATGGACCACTGCGCCTGCAGCGGCGGATGAGCGCGTTTGATCAGCAGCACGCGATCACCTTCAATGATGATGGCGCCGATGCCGACCAGCGGAGCTTCGGGAAATTCGCGTTTCATCCCGCAAGGATTCTAAAGCATGCCTCGCTTCGTGCCCCGGTGTCTCTGTGGTTAAATGAAGCCGACCATGGCGCTCGAAGAATACAAACGCAAGCGGCGGTTTGAGGAAACGCCGGAGCCTCCTCCCAAGGTAGAGACGAAGGCGGGAAACCGGTTTGTCGTCCAGAAACACGATGCCACCCGCCTGCACTACGATTTTCGCCTCGAGATGGAAGGCGTACTGAAGTCGTGGGCCGTGCCGAAGGGGCCATCGCTTGATCCCGCCGACAAGCGGCTGGCAATGCACGTGGAGGATCATCCGGTTTCGTATTTCGATTTTGAAGGTAACATCCCCGAGAACAATTATGGCGCCGGGACCGTGATCGTGTGGGATGTGGGCACGTGGCAGCCGCTGTCACCGACGATGGTGAATGGAAAGTACGTGCCAGGCACGGAAAAGGACGCGGCGGTAATGCTGGCCAAGGGAGATCTGAAGTTTCGTTTGAACGGGAAACGCCTGAAGGGAGACTTCGCACTGGTCAAGATGCGCGGGCGGCGTCCCGGGAGCAAGGGCAACGAATGGCTGATGATCAAGAAGCACGATGATCACGTCGTGGAAGGTTACGAGATCGAGGGAATCGAAGAGTCCGTGCTCAGCGGGCGCACCCTGGAGGCGGTTGCCGGGGACGCAGGATCGGCGGAGTGGAAGAGTCGTCCCACCGGTCGCGGGAAGCTGAAGGCAGCGTGGCTCGCGGATGCGGTAGCGAAACTCGATAAGAAAAAGAAAAACAAAACAACCACGGGGGACACAGAGAAGCACGGTGGAAAGGCGGCGAAAGAGTCCTCCGTGTCCTCTGTGCCCTCTGTGGTTCAAACTTCTCGCTCTGGCGCCGTAAAGGGGCCAATGCCTACGAAGATCCATCCCATGCTGGCGGAGTCAGTCGATGAGCCGTTTGACGGGCCGGACTGGCTGTTCGAAATCAAGTGGGATGGATACCGCGCTATCGCCTTCATCGAGAACGGCAAAGTGCGCCTGGTGTCGCGGAATCAGAACGACCTGACTCCACGCTATCCCGAGTTAAGAGATCTGGCGCGGTTCATCAAGGCGAAAAACGCGATTCTGGATGGCGAAGTGGTAGCGCTCGATGACGAGGGACGGGCCTCGTTCAGCTTGATGCAGCAACGGACGGGATTTCGTCCCGGCGGGCGTCGGGCAACAGCGAATGCGGATGTTCCAGTACTTTACTACGCGTTTGACCTGTTGTATCTCGATGGCTACGACTGGCGGCGCGTGCCGCTCGAAGAGCGCAAGCGCAAATTGTCGTCGCTGGTGGTGCCGGGAGATGTGGCGCACTATTCCGATCATTATGAAGAGCACGGCAAAGCTCTTTTTGACATGGCGCGCCAGAAAGGGCTGGAGGGAATTGTGGCGAAGAAGCGCGCCAGCCGATACGAAGAACGCCGCAGCCGCGAGTGGCTCAAGATCAAGATCCGGCACCGGCTGGAGGCCGTCATCGGTGGGTACACCGAGCCCGAAGGCACTCGTGCGCACTTTGGCTCTCTCGTCCTGGGACTCTATGACAAGAAAGGGCATCTGATTCATGTGGGGCAAGTGGGTAGCGGCTTCGATCAGAAGTCTCTCGACGAGATCTGGAAGGTGCTGAAGAAGCTGGAGACCAAGAAGAATCCCTTCTTCGGAGAGGTCGAAGCGCTGCGCAAGACATTTTGGCTGAAGCCCTCCCTGGTCGCGGAAATCGAGTTCGCCGAGTGGACTGGCGGAACGAGTGAAGGCAGTGGCCCGAAGCTGCGCGCTCCGGTGTTCCTGGGCTTACGAGATGACAAAGATCCGAGCGAATGCGTGCTGGAGGACAAGACGTAACCTGACATCATGCGCTACGTAAAGATCGGTGTCCTAACTGTCACCGGCCTGGTCATCGGAGCTGCGTTATTCCTGATCGTCGCGGACCGGCTTGGCCAGCCAGTTCCACCCGATCCGGCCGTCCTCATTGCCAAAGCGCGACAGTACGACGTCCACATCGAACGCGATACATTCGGCGTACCGCATGTGATCGGGCCCAGAGACGTCGACGTAGCCTTCGGTTTCGGCTTCGCCCATGCCGAGGATGACTTCGCTACCATCCAGCAGGTGGCGCTCGCGGTGCGTGGCCAGCTCGCCGCAACCGAGGGACGGAAAGCCGCCGTGACCGACTACCTCGTTCATCTCTTCCGCGTGTGGGAGACCGTCAACGCAAAATATGAAAGTGATTTGCCGCCCGACGTGCGGCGCGTGATGGAAGCCTATGCCGACGGCGTGAACTATTACGCAGCACTTCATCCAGACAAAACGATGCGAGGCGCACTACCGCTCACGGGCAAGGACGTTGCAGCCGGCTTCGTTTTCAAGCTGCCGTTTTTTTATGGGCTCGACAAAGTGCTGCTGAAGTTCACTGAACCGGAGGGTAGCGGTGCTATCTCGAAGGATGGCAAAGATCCTTTCCTGATCACGCATGACCCGCTACCCGTGGGATCTAACGCCGTCGCCGTTGCTCCGCAGCGGTCGGCCGATGGAGCCACGCGGCTGTTGGTCAATTCCCACCAGCCGTACACCGGGCCGGTCGCTTGGTATGAGGCGGTGCTCGACAGTGGCGAAGGCTGGCACGTCGCGGGCGGCTTTTTCCCTGGATCGCCGTTCATGCTTCACGGTCACAACCAGCATCTGGGTTGGGCCAATACGGTCAATGAGCCAGACCTCGTCGACGTCTACAAGCTCACGATCAACCCGGCAAACCAGAATCAATACCAGGTCGACGGACAATGGCGCGATTTCGAGAAGAGCGACGCCAAGATCCGCGTCAAAATCTGGGGACCACTCGTCTGGACCGTACACCGTGATGTGCTCTACGCCGCCCAAGGCCCGGTGTTGAAGACTGATCGCGGCGCGTTCGCGGTCCGCTATGCCGGAATGAATGAGGTGCGCCAGCCGCTGCAATACTTTCGCCTGAATAAGGCAGGATCGCTCGCAGACTGGCGTGCTGCGATGGCGCTGCAGGCGCTGCCGAGCCTCAACTTCGTCTATGCCGACGAAAAGGGCAATATTGGTTACGTCTACAACGGACTATTTCCGGTGCGGCGAGAAGGGCAGGATTGGCGAGGCGTTCTGCCCGGCGATCGCTCGGAGCTGATTTGGCACTCGTATCTGCCGTTCGACAAGGTGCCGCAAGTGTGGAACCCGCCTTCGGGATTCGTATTCAATTCAAATAACACGCCATTTCACGCGACCGCGCCCGCGGACGACCTCAAGCCGCAAGACTTCTCGCCAACTCTCGGCATTCAGACCAACATGACAAACCGCGCCTGGCGGGCGCTTGAGACCTATGGCGCAGATCCCCGGATCACGGCTGCGTCGTTCCGCGCCTACAAGTACGATCTCAGCTATAGTGCCCGCTCCGATCTCGCCCAAATGGTCGCGGACATCTGCGCAATCGATCCGGGCAAGGATGCCGACCTTCTTCGCGCGCAAGAGATTCTGAAAAGGTGGGATGGAGAGACCGGCGTCGCAAGCCGTAGCGCAGCTCTCGCCGTCCTGATGGGCCAACCCGTGCTCGTGGCAAAAGAGCAAGGCAAATCGCCACCGCAGCCGATTGATACGTTGCGCGAGGCGATCCAGACGCTCAAGACGCACTTCGGACGTCTCGATCCAGAGTGGGGCGAAGTGAATCGTCTGCGTCGTGGCAAAGTCAATCTCGCCATCGACGGTGGCCCGGATACCTACCGCGCCGTCTATGGTGAGAAGCAGTCGGACGGCACGCTGACCGCGGTGGCCGGCGACACTCTCATCATGTTCGTCTCCTGGGACAAGACTGGCACGCTCACATCGGAGAGCATTCACCAGTTCGGTACGGCCACCCTCGACCAGAATTCACCGCACTACGCAGACCAGTCGCCACTCTTCGTCGCCATGAAAACAAAACCTGTCCTGTTCACGCAGGCGCAACTGGCCGGGCACATCGAAACCGACTATCGCCCTGGAGAGCGAGAGACTTCGGCACCGAAGCGCTAAGCGCTGCCTCTTTCCTACTTGATATCCTTCATCGCCAACATCGTACCGTAATCGCGGCCGCTGGGGTCGACGGCGCGGGCTACGACGCCCGCGAAAGCATCTCTTACTTCGGGATACTTCGTCACCAGGGCTTTCATTACGGCAACGTTGTTTTGATAGGCCTGGTTGGTGTTTGCCACATCGGCAGCCTGATACTTGACGATCAAGTCCAGGTCATTGCCCACGACTGCGGGAAAAAGCGTAGTGAGCTTGTAGGCGGTGGCTCCCGCTGTGAGGTCTGTGGTCTTTCCGCCAGTTGGAATGTCAGCCGGTTGCACGCTTTGGAATTCGTCATAGAGCCGGTCGGTGGCCAATGTGCTCATGAAGGACAACGGAGAAATCAGCTTCCGGGCTTGCAGATAGAAGAACCACGCGTTGTGCAATTGACCCTTTGTCTTGTACTCGCGAGCGCGGGCCACGAACCAGTCTCCGTCATGGCCTGCGATCTGCGCGGCCGCAATGTCAACACCAGCGACCTTCCAGTCGGTTCCCACCTGCTGCAGAATCACGGAAAAGCTGGTTCGTGACCTCGCAGATTTTGCGTCCAGCAGCACGACTGCATATTTGCCCGGCGGCAGATTGTCGAAGGAGAAAGCGGCGCTCCCGGAGGTCTGGCCGTTCTTCCCGAACACGCCACATAAGAACTCCGCATGAGGAACCGGAGCCTTGCCCTCGGCGTCGAGCAGAAAGACGGACTTCACGGCCGCCTGGGCACCGGCAAGATCCTGCTGGTGGTCTTTGACGGCGGCCTCAATGCCGGAGAAATCTGATGCGAGGCTGGCGATCGCGTTCTGGCGCAGGGAGGCGGTATCTCCCTTGGCAGCCATGTCGAAGTAGCGCTGGCCGGCAGCAGTAATGGCAGTGCGGGTGGCGTCGTCGAGGTCACTGGACGTCTGGCAACTTTGAGCGTTGGCACCCGGGACCAAACATGCCAGGGTTGCCAAGCTGACCCAAAAAACAAGCTTCATATCGACCTCCACCTTTAGTTTCAGAAGGTTGGAAAGGCTCAGCTCAAGTCTACGCCCGCTTCGGTCCCACCCTATTAAGATTTTGCTCCCCGGCAAACAGTTGACTGCAATCGACTTGCAGATGTGTTTCTCGCTCCGTACGACCGCATCAATGAACGCAAGACAATAGGGTTAAGACGTTCCATCTAAGTGGGGTGTCATGTCCGCCAGTTCCATTAGGTCAGTACCGGTGTAGAATTGCTGTAAAGGCGGCTCTGCGGTATCCCCCAAAACCAAGTTTGCTGGGAGGCATGGTGTATGAGCACGGGATTGAAATTCGCGAAGTTTTTAGGAGTCTTGGTCCTGTGCGCCGGGGTTCTGTGCCTGGGAGTTGTCAGTTCGGCGAATGCCGCATCCGCGCATAGCCAGCGCAAGGCGAAAAAGCCCCCGCTGCCCCCGCTGCCGTCCGGACCCCAGGGTCCGGTACCGCAGATTCCGCTGGATTCGATCGCTCCCGTGCCGCCGCAAGTGAGCTTTCAGAACGGGCAGTTGACGATTGTGGCGCCCAACTCGACGCTCGGCGACATCCTGCGGGCTGTCCGCAAACAGACGGGAGCGGAGATTGAGATTCCCGCCGCCACGGATCGCGTGGTAACGCATCTGGGGCCGGGGCCGGCGCGGGAAGTGATGGCCGAACTCCTGAATGGCTCGCGCTTCAACTATGTACTGCTTGGCTCGCCTGAGAATACGAGCTTGCTTACGCGCGTAGTGCTAGTGGCGAAAACTGCCGGCCCGGACATGAATGCTAACAATCAGCCATCGGAACAACAGCAGCCGGTGCCGGTACAGGCTGGGATGGTTCAGCCGAACATGGGGCAGCAAAACGTGGTACCGACGCAAGAGGCGGCGCCGGACGCAAATGACGCGGACGCAGCGGACGAGCCCACGGATGACACCGCGGACCAGGCTGCGGAAGCGGAGCAACCGGCTGTCGCGCCAGATCAGACCGGCGTAAAGACTCCGCAGCAGATGCTGCAGGAAATGCAGCAGCGGCAATTGCAGCTCCAGCAACAACAACCACCGGGACAACCCCCTATCCCAGGGGCCAGACCGCCGCAAGAGCAATAGCATTAAGCTGAATTGAAAGAATCGACTAAGGTTGGTTTCCGCGGATGCTTTCGGAGCGCTGGGCCGTGCGAGCCGTCAAACGCGAATCGGTGTCTGCCATGGTTTGCCGGAGCAGCTTCCAATCGCGGGCGACCTCAGCTTCGGAGATGCCGTTGGGCGATCCGCGGTGCAACTCTGACTGAAGGCGGGCCTCCAGAAGCTGCCGCACCAGTTGCGGAGGCGCGCTGCCGCTCAAGATATTGTCTGCGGACGCGCCGACCTGAACCGGATTTCCTCCCACTTGCATCTCCAGAACCGGTCTGCCCTGGCCGTCGACATCTGCTCTAGCTCTGGACTGCAGCCTCTCCCACGCTCGGTCCACGTTGCGACCCGACGTTTCTGGATACGCCCCAGCCAGAAAGTGCTTCAGCTCTTCCTGATAAGCGCGACGGTCTTCGCGTCCGAGAGGTGGCTCGGGATCACTGCCCACCACAAAAACCATCGCGTCGCGCGCAGGATCGAAGTGACCTGCACCCGTCCCGATGTAGACTGCGGCCACGCATCCAGCGAAGATCGGGCTGAAGACGGCGCTGGGCACGATGTACTTTTTCGATTTGAAGAAAGACTCGACCACTCCATGCACGGTCGTGCTGCGGGGCATGCCCCCCGGAACCTGCGCAATGACCAGCCGTGAAAACCGGAGCTCGGGATGGCGGCCACTGTATTTCGTGAGCAGCTTGGCCATCTGCTTGGGCGTGGTAATACCGGCGTCGGCGATGACGCTGCGATGCAGGGTTTTCGGGAAATACAAGTTGAGGACATCTTTCGCAAAATCGGCGCAGTTGTTCGTTACAAGATGGAAGTGCGACTCATTCGGCGATGAGTTCAGTTTCCGGATCAGGGCCTCGTCCTGCTTCGGAGTGGTCTCCATTTCAAAACCGTAGATCGTGCGATCGTAGGAAGACCCCACAAGTTCGTACCAGTTTCCGCCAGGAGTTTCGCCGTTCTTTACGTCGGGCGCGATGTCTTCGAGATATTCTCGGCGGTAGCGGTCACGCAGGAAGGCAACCATCTTCGCATCGGCGAACAGCGGCACAGCTTCGGGTCGTTCGACCGCATACAGGTAGGGGATGAGGGGAATGGCGATCCAGTCGTATCCACCAACGCCGTCGTAACGGCTGATCACGACCCCTGTTTCTCCGGGCGCGCAGCGGCGAAGTACCAGCGGCGTGTCAGCGCAAACACCGGACAGATATACGGCGGCATGACCGGTCGCGGTAAACAGTCCCAGTTTTCCGTAGGGTTCTTCCAGGAGTAGCGTGGCCGAGGCGCTCGCAAGGCTGGCGCAGGCCAATACCATGACCGCTAACCTGCTGAAAATGCGCCGCATGGGCTGGATGTGGCGTAGTGACATAAATCGTTCCAAACTCAAAGCGTTACCCTGAGTACTTAGAACCCCCGAAGCAAAGATTAGTTGCCGGGAATTGGAAAAACCAGTTACCGAAGTCTCGGGGAATTAGGGTATAAGAGCGGACGATGCTGGGGAGAACAACAGGCGAATAGTATGTCTACTCTGCTCACCGCCCTATTGCTTGCCGGCGGAGCGAGGATTAGGACGAAGACTCTGGACGAGATTTAAGGGACATTTCGGAGGTTCTATTCAGTCGATTGCACGAGTCGCGCCTTGGCCCAGCGGGCACTCTCCGCGACGGATTCGTCTTCGTCACAGGCCAGGCGGTCGAGCACAGGAAGGAATTCTGTGTTCCCGCTATTTCCCATGGCGATCGCGACATTGCGGCGAAGGCCCGCACGTTTGGTGCGGCGGATGGGCGATCCACTGAAGGCCGAGCGAAACTCCTCCACCGATATTTCTGCGAGCCATGCGAGGGCGGGATTCACCAATCCGGCACGCGGTTCGAATTCAGGCGCCGTTGATGCTGGAGCTTTGCGGTTCCAGGGACACACATCCTGGCAGATGTCGCAGCCGAAAATGTGGCGGCCCATGCCAGCGCGCAGATCCTGCGCGATCGATCCCCGCTTTTCGATCGTGAGATACGAGATGCATTTGTTGGAATCGAGTTGGTAGGGCGCGAGAATCGCATTCGTTGGGCAGGCTTCGATGCAGCGGGTGCAGGTGCCGCAGCGATCCGGGGCGGGCAGATCGGGCTCAAGTTCCAGCGACGCAAGGATCACTCCCAGAAAAAGCCACGAGCCTTTTTTCTGATGGATTAAACAGGTGTTCTTGCCGATCCAGCCCACGCCGGAGTACTTCGCATAAACGCGTTCCACAATGGGCCCCGTATCGACGTAGCTGCGGGTGGTGAGACTTGGCTCTAACTCGGCGGGCGCCGCCTGCCGTAGTGCGGCTTCCACCTGCTTCAGGCGGCGCAGGACCGCGTCGTGATAGTCTTCGCGGCTCCAGGCGTACCGGGAGATCCACCCGCGATTGGAGTCTCGCCCTTCCGTTGAATAGGGATGATCGGTGTTGTAATTGATGGCGCAAACGATCACGCTTCGGGCCCAGGGAGCCACCCGTGAGAGTGAGGCGCGCTTGAGACCGCCGTGGTCATCGCGGGCTTCCATATACTTCATCTCCCCGGCGTGGCCGGCCGCAATCCAGGCGGGGAAATGATTGAGTTCCGGGGCGTCGGTAGCGGAGGCGACCCCCGAGAGGTCGAAGCCCGCCTGCTCGGCGGCATGCTTGACGATGGCTTTCACGTCGCTGATCCGACTTGCCAACGATCACCTCTGGGGTAAGCGGCGCCGGACGGGAAGGAACTGCTAAATGCCGAGCTTTTTCACTTCCTCGTTGTAGTACTTGCGGTACAGGATGTCCCACTCCTGCGAGCCTTCGAGGATGGTTCGTTTCTGGCTCTCGATCTTCTGGCGGGCGGCGGTATCGATTCTTGCTTCCTGGATCAGGAGGTCTTCGAGAATCTTGCGGGTCTCCTGGCGGATCGTGTTGGGGTCTTCGATGAACTCGACCTCGTCCATCTGTTTCAGCACGTCGGAAACGGCCCGGGCCAGCACATTCACTTTGTCGCGGCTGAGTCTCACAGCACCGCCTTGTACTTGCGTACGAGTTCGGTCTTCACCTTGCGAAACATTTCCTGGTAATTGGCTCCTGTCTTGTTCATCTCTTCGGAGTAGGCTTCCAGGATAACGCGCACTTCGTCGTTGATACGGTCCTCAAGCGAGAGTTCGTCGACCAAGGCGGCGTTCACGCGTTCAGTGACCGCAGGCACGGTCGCAGTCTCGATGAACTTCCCTGCAATCAGTTTCTTGGTGACTTCGCGGGCCAGATAGCCCACATATTCTCTGGAAAAAAGCATGTGCGGATCGGAAGTCCTGCTTGCAACAGGTTTTCAGTTTGAATCAGAAAGTGTAACACAGCGGGGGTGAGAGTGGAGTGGTTCCCGCTGTCGGTAGTGAGGTGGTTCAAATTTGATGATCTCTACCGCGAAGGACACGAAATCAAACGAAGCAAGCTTGCCCGAGAATCCCTTCGTGATACTTCGTGCCCTTCGTGGTTGATGGTTCTTCTCTTGCAGCGTCAGGTCGGACTACGCAGCAGCAGAACGCAGCGCTATCCGCCTAAGCTGGCCAGCAGGGTCTCGATGATCGCCGCAATGAGAAAGATGAACACAAAGTAGGTCGCGGCGCGACTGGCGAAATCGTCTTCTCTCGTCTCAGACATAGTTCCTCGCAGGGGTTTGAATTTGGGGATGGGTTTCGTCTCACAGATCCACGGGGCGGGATTATACACTGCCGCCCGTTCCAGGCAAGTTCACCCCGTTACCGGGTAGTGGGCTATAGAGAATCATGCCGCCGCTGTGGCGCTGAATTATTTTGCCTACAACTTCATCAAGATTCACCGTACACTTCGCATGTCCCCGGCGATGGCTGCTGGCGTGACAGATCGGCTGTGGAGCGTAGAGGATTTAGTGGCCCTCTGGGAAGCCTATGAGCAGCGGAGGGCGGAAAGACAAGTAGCTTGAGGAAACATCCATGATTCGGCTGCCGATCCTAAAAGACGAGTTGGCGTTTATTGAAAAACTCTTGCCTGATCTGGAAACAAGGCCGGACTTGGCGCATTTGGCGGGCCAGATCAAAAAGCGGATTGAGAAGATTCGTCAAGAATTCGCGCCTTAGAGCGGGGCCAAAATTCAAAGTAGCCCACTACCCCGTACCGGTGGCGCTACTGGATCTGAGGCGCTGGTTGGTCGCGCAAGGAATACACAAACTGCCGGATTTCATGGCGCTCGCGCTCGACTTTCTGCGCCGATTCCTTAGCGATCTGATCGTACAACTCTATCTCCGTCTTGGCCTTTTGCACCTCTCCGACCTGCCGATAGGCCTGGGCCAAACGGTAATGCGCCTCTTCCATCTGAGGACCGGCCTGGACGGCTTTCTGATATTCGGAAATCGCTCTCGGGAAGTCTCCCTGCTCGGAATGGAGAATCCCAAGTTGCAGGTATGCGGCGCCGAACTTCGGGTCGAGATGGATCGCTTCTTTCAGCAGGGATTCCACTTGCGCCACGCTAACGCGATCGTGGGGGCTCTTCTGCCGTTTCCACAGGCCGACTGCGTAGTAGTAGCTCGCCTCCGCGTTTTCAGGCTGCCGTGTGACAAACCGATGCAGCCTCTCGACGAGGTCCTCTGAAGGCAGGCTCTCGGCGCTCTGCATCTTTCCCATGAACCGGTACGGCATCGAATCATCCGGATTCAGATCGGAGGCCTCGCAGATTCTCTGGACCGCCTGGTCGTAGGATCCCCGGGCAAACCAGGCAGCTCCCAGTCCAATGAGCATTCGGACAGAGCGCGGGAACAACCGATTGCCCTGAGTAAAGACCTCGACCGCAGGCTCCGGAGCGTGATGCAGCAGGAGTTCAGACCCCCAATCAAAAAGATATGCTTCGCCGGGCTCCAGTTCAGCGGCGCGGTGGTACTCGCGGACGGCGGCAAGGGGATTGTCGAGTTTCTCCTGAACGTCGCCGAGCAGGTGATGAACCTCGGCCGTGTCATGGTGCGGGAGCAGGAGTTGGGCAATCTCGCGCGCACGGTCATAATTTCCGGCGCCCATATTCGCCAGAGCCATATCGTAGGCGTTTTCATAGTCGCCGGAGTTGATCTCGCCCGCGCGATCAAGATACGCCATGGCCTCGCGTGACCTGCCGTTCTGGAGGAGCACCTTGCCCAGGTCATGGTTCGCTTCGAAGCTCTGGGGTTCCCGCTCCACACGCTCTCGCAGAGCTCTTTCTGCCGCAGCCGAGGCCGAGAGCGGTGAACCGCTCGGGGCCTTCCCCAAGGAAGCAGTTTCCTTGGCGAGCGTCTCGCGTGTTCGCACGATTGTGTCGGAGCCATGACCACCGAGGCCGGTAGTATCGGTGACTCCCGCGATCGTGAATTGGGGTCGATCAAAAAATTCCGGCGCTTGTGCCGTGGCGGGTTGAGATCCCGATGTGTTCGCACCAGCCAGGGAGAGGTCGATGCTCTTCGTTTCCTTCGGCCCGAGGAAGAAAGCGGCGATCGCCGCGTTGCTGTATCCGGTCTTCTGGGCGCGCAGAGCATAGACCCCTTCGCGCAATGGAGAAAACCGGTAGCTCCCTTCGGAATCGGTGTGAGCGGTTACAGTCTGCGCGCTGTCCTTGGCTTGCAGGGAAACAATTGCGGCTGCGATCGGCTTTCCTTGTGGGTCGCGAACCGTGCCGTGCAGTGTAGCCGACTCCGCTGCCTGCTGGGCCTGAGCCGGGAGCGGCAGGAATGTAAAGCAAACTACCGCGGCGAGAGCGCAGCCCAGGGTGCGAGCGGACCGGCGTCGATGTTTGACTGCAAGGAGACGGCCCATGAAGACAGGCGAAAGTGAATGATGCACAAGAATCGGTCATTCCCGCGCCTAGTCGGGCATTCTAACCGCCAGCATTGCGGCTCGCAACCGGAACGGCCCCTCTGTTCGCAGAGTTCACGGAAAGCTCTGGCGCAGCATGTGCACACAAAATAGAATGCAATGCTGCATGACCAATCATCAGAGCGCCATTGCGCTCGGTGAAAGCAGGACCGCATGGTATCGATGAAGAAGCATTCTGAAATGACGCGGCGACAATTTGTAACGGCCTCTGCGGCTGGCTTGGCGTTGGGCGGCCTGGCGCATGGGGCCGTGGCTATGCAGGCAGAAGCGGCACCCCTCAACGACCAGCCTGCCCGCGGCCCGTCGCGGGTCATCATCGACACGGATCCTGGCGTGGACGACGCCCTGGCTCTGCTGCTGGCCATGCGTTCGCCGGAACTCAAAATCGAAGGCATCACCGCCGTCGCGGGAAATGTGCCGCTGGAGCTAACTCTCCCCAACGCCCTGCGCATGGTCGAGATTGCCGGCCGTAACGACATTCCCGTAGCCGCTGGCGCCAAGCGTCCCCTACTGCGTCGCCTGGTGACGGCCACCTATGCGCACGGCGAAAACGGGCTGGGAGGCGCAGTCTTCCCGGAGCCGAAGCGAACGCCAGTCGACGAGCCTGCAGCGGCGTTCATCCGACAGACCGTCCGCAAATATCCCGGTGAGATCACGCTGCTCACCATTGGACCGCTGACCAACATCGCCGCGGCCTTGAGCTCGGATGCAGAACTGGCTCGCATGGTTCGACGTCTGGTCATGATGGGCGGATCGCTCTCCGGCGGAAACATCACACCGGCGGCCGAGTTCAACGTGTATGTCGATCCAGAGGCCGCACGCATCGTGTTCCAGTCGGGGATTCCCATCACGATGGTCGGGCTCGATGTGACTCGAAAGACTTCCCTCACCGATGAGCACGTGCGCGTGCTCGAAGCCGAGCAGAACCCTGTGAGTCAGGCGGCGGCAAAGATTGCGCGCAACGCCATCAATCACAACCGCGATCGCGGGTTCCTGGTCGGGCCGAATATGCACGATTCGCTGGCCGTGGCGGGATTTCTCGACCCGGCAATTCTGGAATTCCAGGACTACTACGTCGACGTCGAAACTACTGGCGAACTCACCGCCGGCGAGACCTTGGGATACAGTCCTACTGTCGGCGACCTGCGACGGCGGCCAGGAACGGAGAAAGAAGCGGCGACGAATATGCCGATCCGCGGATCAGCGCCGACTCTCGCAAGCACGAGGACTTCTCCCGTTCTAAGAGAGAATTTTGTACCCAACGCGAAGGTGGCGGTTGGCGTGAATTCCACCAGATTCTTCGACCTACTCATTGGCCGTCTATCGGGAAAGCACTGAGCCCATGGCTGTGGGTCGCGGTCGTCTTTACTGGCGCCGGCGCACCACTCTCGCCAGGTTTCCACGTATCATTTCTACATCGAGTCCACATTGAGGCAGCGAGATGAGATTGGTCCGGCTGTATCTGGTAATTGTGTTCTTTGCGTCGTGCCTTCCATCATGGAGCCAGCAGCACTCAGGGACCCGCAAAATCATCATTGATCAAGACGCGGCAGGGCCAGGAGGAACCGACCAGCAGTCGATCCTGCTGCTCATCCAGTCTCCGCAGGCCGAGGTTCTCGGCGTGACCGTCGTGACGGGCGATGCCTGGCTCAAAGAAGAAGTCGCGCACACGCTGCGCATGCTTGAAATCATTGGACGAACCGACATTCCCGTCGTGCCCGGAGCGGAATATCCACTCGTAAGGAGGAAGGAGGACACGGAACTCTGGGAGCAGCAATATGGCGCCGTGTCGTGGGTGGGAGCTTGGACTTCCCGCCGACATCACCCGCCGGACCAGTTGGGCGAGATGCCGGAAGGTAAACCCACCACCAAACCGCTGGACGAGGACGCTGCGCATTTCCTGGTGCGCATGGTTCGCAAGTATCCGCACGAGATCACCGTCTACGAAGGTGGGCCCATGACCAACCTGGCGCTTGCCATCTCTATCGATCCTGAATTTGCTGGACTGGCGAAAGAGCTGGTTTTTATGGGCGGGAGTCTGAATCCAAAGACGGATGATCCCGAGTTTGCGAACACGCCCAGGCACGAATTCAATCTCTGGTTTGATCCGGAGGCAGCCCACATCGTTCTGACAGCGCCGTGGAAGAAGATCGTCGCCACCACCGTGGATATTTCCGTAAAGGCCCGGTTGACTAAGGACTTACTCGGCCGAGTTAAGGCCGGCACCTCACCGGCGGCTCGCTACGTCGGCACATACGCACGCATGTTTGGCGAGTACAACTACCTATGGGACGAACTCGCCGCCGCCGCGTGGCTTGATCCGAGCCTTATCACGGCCAAGGAAACGCGCTATCTCGATGTGGATCTGAACCGCGGCGCGGGTTATGGAAATACGATGAGTTGGACGGAGCAAGACAGGCCCAAAGTCACAGGGCCGCCTGCGGAGGTACAGGTCAATCTGGATACCGAGAAGTTCTACAAAATGTTCGTCGATCTCCTGACGTCGCCGACCCCGAAACCAAAACGAGTTCACGCTTTCTAACTACTATTGCTGCAGTTGCTCGAGCGCCTGTTTTGCCTGCTGGTGATCGGGATGCTGTTTGAGCAGATCGAGCAGGACGCCGCGAGCCTTGTCGCGCGCGCCTTCCAGGGCGTAGACCCGCGCCAGATTGAGGTACGCCTGATCGAAACCTGGCGCCACGCGAATGCTCTCTTCAAAGCTTGCCACCGCTTGATCGCGCCGCCGCGTGACCAGGTAGAGCACCCCCAGATTGTTCAGGGCCTCAGGATAGATGGGACGAGCCTTCAACGCCCGCTGCAAATACTCATAAGCTTTGCCGGTATCGTCGGTCTGCGCAAAGACCATTCCCAGACTGTAGTTCGCTTCAGGATCCTCGGGAGCAACTTCCAGCGCTCGTTCCAGCACTCCGCGCGCGTCATCCCATCGTTTTTGCAGGCGATAAGCATTGCCCAGGTTGTCGAGAGACAGCAGGTGGTGGGGGTTCAGCCGGAGAGCTTCCTGAAAGTACTGAACCGAATCGTCAGCGTGCCCTTCGCGCGTCGCAATGACGCCAAGGTTATTCCACGCGTCCGGCAGAGTGTCGGGATAATTGGCTGGGAGTTTCACCGCCCGTTCGAAAGTCTCCCGTGCGGCAGCGTTCTTGTTTTGATTCAGGTACACACTTCCAACGCCGTAGAGTGCCTCGGCGCTTGAAGGATCGTCGCGGAAGGCTTGCTGAAACGAAGCTTCGGCCTGATCAAGATAGCCGCGCTGATAGAACAGCGCACCGTAGGAGAGGTAGTTGCGCCCGAACTCAAGCGTGTAGTTTGTACTTGGGAAAGGCAGGGCTCGCGCCAGTCGCTCTGCATCGCTTCGGGGAATGCGCTGGGAATCTTGCTCGACGTGCTCGGGGTTGATTGAGCCCTGATACACCTTCACGATGTCGCCCTTGCTGTCGATGAGGAAAGAGGTCGGCAGTGGGAGATCGCGATGACGGTCAAACAACTGGCGAAAGAGAATGTTATAGATACCGGCAACATCGTCTGACCCGCGCAGAACCGGAAAGGAAAGGCGCTGGTCGCGCGCCAAGGCGCGAATGGCATCTTCTGCCGACGCCCCGTCCACGTTCACGGTGAGCACGTGCAAGTCTTTCGTCACCCAACCATTATGGAATTTCTGGAACACTCTCAACTCTTCCCGGGATTCCGGAGCGTTGGTCGTCCAGAAGTTCAGAAGCGCCACCTTCCCGCGCAGCGCAGAAAGCGTCCGGATTTGTCCCGACAGATCGGGAAGCGAGAAGTCAGGGGCGGAAAAGGGTGCCAGAAGCCAGGTTTCAACTTTGGTCGGAAGAGTCTCGACCTCTCCAGGAAGTTCGACGGCGGCTGCACTGCGCTTTGGTGAAGCTAGTCTGAAGGCCTCTATGCGTGAAGGTTCGGCGCCTTCTTCCACCCACACTCTGTGATTGATTGGGAGGCCCTCCAGTTCCTGCACCCGGCCGCTCGGCCAGCGGATCGACGCGCGCACGGGCCCTTTCGTCTCTCCCAGCCCGAAGAAAACGTCTTTGCTGTGCTGCGAAAGAAAGCCTGATCCCGCCTGCAGCATGCGCGTCTGCCGGCCCGAACTCGCTTCGACCGTGACCGACGCGCCGATGGCGTCGCGGTTACTCTTGCTGCCTTTAAGCCGGAACGCAATCGATGGGGGCAAGTCTTCCATGACGTTCTTCAACAACCGCAACTGCGGAGCATTGCGGTTCTTCAAGAACACTTCCAGCCGTCCGTCGTGATCGAAATCCGCAAGAACGAACGATCGGCCGTCTTCAACAAAATCCAGGCCAACAGCCGCGGAAACATCGGAAAATGTCCCATCTCGATTGTTCGCGTAGAAAACATTCCGCTCGTAACCGCTCCATGTGCCGTCGGAGCGAATAAGTTCGTTGATGGCATTCCATCCCTGCTCGTATTCGTGAGACGCCCGGGCTTCATCGGAGGAGTAGGCCACAACCTGCCGCCAAAAAAAACTATTCAGATCCTGGCGCGAGGGACCTGAAACCATACCGTTCGCGATATACAGATCGGGGAACCCGTCATGATCGAAGTCGAGCGCGTCGCTCGACCACGCCCAGCGGCCCATTCCCACGCCTGCCGAATTCGTCGCGTCTTCGTATGACGCGCCACGATTACCGAATAGGGAGTTCCCCATCGCGTGTTTCCGATAGAGCGCACGAACTTCCGGTGAAGACTCTTTCTTGAATACTGGCTGCGTCGAAACGCGTTCGCCCGCAGCCGTCCACATATTGGCGACGTAGAGGTCCTCAGCGCCGTCCTTGTCGTAGTCGACCCAGCAGACGCCCATGCCGGCACCGACATCTTCTACTCCCGCCTCTCGAGCCACATCCGTAAATGTCCCATCGCCGTTATTGCGGTAGAGATTCTTCCGGCCGAAGTCATTCACTACATAAAGATCAGGCCAGCCGTCGCGGTTGTAGTCGCTCCATCCGCAGCAAAAGCTGTAGCGCGTATTGTTCTGGCTGAGCCCAGACTCCGCAGTCACGTCGCGAAACGTGCCGTCGCGGTTGTTGCGCATCAGAAAGTTGGGCGGACCGTTTTGAGCGTCGTGGTACGGCGACGGATATTTGTACTGTCCGGTGCCCTGGTAGTAGGCATAGAGACAGAAATAGATGTCCAGCCATCCATCGCGGTCATAGTCAGCAACAGCCGCGCCGGTGAAGGTTCCCTGCGGAGGCCTCGCGAAACGAAATGCGTCGGGCTTCTGGCGAAACTTGCCGCCGCCTTCGTTCAGAAACAGGAGCGGTCCATTGGCGCGCACCAGAATGACATCTTGACGGCCTTCGTTGTTGAAGTCGGCAAAGAGCGCGCAGGCTGTGTTTTCGAGGATGCCCAAGCCGGAAGATTTGGTTATGTCCTCGAACGTTCCATCGCTGCGATTGCGATAGGTGCGATTGGGAAGGCCTGCAGGCTGGCAAACGTAAAGGTCGTCGAAGCCGTCATTGTCGATGTCAGCGACCGAAACCCCATTGTGTCCGTAGATGTCGATACCAGACGCGCCGTCGAGCACCGTCCGCCAGTAGTCGGTGCCGTGCAGCATCTGGGCGGAGTAGGAAGAGTTGCTGCCAAGCACCTGAGCGGTGACGTCCACATAGACGGGCGCATTGGAACGGGCCTGAGTTTCGTCGACCGCCCGCCAGCCCCGGAGACGGAAATCTCCAGAAGACGCCGGCTCCCATGCCAAATCCCAGTAGCCAACCCGCTCCTCGCGGTAGAAATCGGAGCCCGTACCTACAATTTCGTAGCGAACGCGAGTCTGCTCGCGGCTTGGGAGTTGCGGCGCAGCAGATGATGTCATGCCCCCCATCGCCGCTGCGTCAATCCCCGTAATCTGAAACTCAGCAGTCAAGATCCTCGAGAAAACATTCAGCCACGCCTGCCACTCTCGAAGAAACGTATCGCGGCTGAGCGTGGCCGTCCGGTCAAACTTGTTCTGTCGCACCTCAAGCCCCAGACCCGAACGCACAACGCGCGACTCCACAGGCTGAAGCGATGTCCCGGAGAAATCATCAGCCAGAGCTTTCGCGACAGCCTGCGTTTCGCGCGGAGACCGCAGCAGGCTGGCGCTCCACTCCGCAAGAATCGATGCAATCTGGTCGGCATACTTTTCCGTGATGAAATCGTCGAGACCTGCCTGCACCTTCAGCAGCGTAGCGTCGAGCGGCCTCTCGCTCCGATAGCGAGGTTGCAGGTGAAACGCCGCATCGGCGGGCATGGCGTCACGAGACGCCAATAACCTAAGCTCTGGAAAAGTGAGTCCCCACAAGCTCGCGGGGATCAGAGTTGCTCCCGCCCCCTGACAGAAGCGGACAAGAAAGTCGCGGCGGCGGAGATCCACAGATGGACGCGGCTTGCCGGCCCGGCTCAGAGTAGTGTCTCCCGGTTTGTCACGTGTGAAACCGAAACTACCATTCGTGTTTGGGCGGGTCAAGGCGCGAGTCCTCTGAAGGGGTCCGCACGACGTGGATATAATCGTTCCATCTTCTGCCGCCTTCCGCAGGAAGTCTCGCAGACCGCATGAGCCCCTCACCCACCACACACCGACTACTTCTTGCGGCCACGCTGCCACTACTCCTGACCTTGATCGCCGCCGCACATGCCTTGGGGCAGACTGCTCCCAGCCCGCAGGCGCCGACGGCCGATTCCGTGGAGGCCCATCTGGGCAAAGGCTATGATGCGCTGAAACAAGACAGATATGAAGTAGCCGCTCAGGAGTTTCGGGCTGCGCTGGCGCTCGATCCCTCGCTCGTTCTGCGGGCGCAGTTCCCCTTGGCAGTCGCGCTGTTCGAGCAGCACAAATCCGCCGACGCACGGCGCGAATTTGAAGCCGTTCGCCGCGAGGCCGGAGATCATCCCAACATCGTGTATTACCTGGGGCGTCTCGATATCGAAGACTTGCATTTCGCTAGTGCGATCAAGAATCTCAGCCTGGCTATCGCCAAGCCGCCCTTTCCCGACACTTCGTACTACCTCGGGTTCGCGTACTTCAAACGGGGTGATCTGCCGAACGCCGAGAAGTGGCTAAAGGAAGCGGCGAAACTCAATCCCCGGGACTCTCGCATCCCGTACCAGCTTGGCTTCGTCTATCGCAAAGAGGGCCGCGAGGAAGAAGCGAACAAATCCCTGGCCCTGTCGCAGGACTTGCGCCGACAGGACGACACCGAAGCCCAACTTCGCACCGAGTGCGGCCAGAAGTTGGACCAGGCTCCGCGCGATGAGGCGCACGCCATTTGCGAGAAGCTCTACCACTCCGACGACGCAGAACGGCTGGCCGAGCTGGGAATGATCTACGGCCAGCATGGAGACCTCGAAGCGGCTCTGAAACCGTTCCTGCGCGCGGCGGACCTTTCGCCGCAGTCACCGCAAATCCAGTACAACCTGGCACTGACCTACTTTCAGTTAAACCGGTTTGAAGATGCGCGCGTTCCGCTGGCGCAGGCCCTCAAGCGTTGGCCAGACCTATTTCCGCTGAACGCGCTCTACGGGCAGGTCCTGGTGAAGTTGGGAGCAGACGCCGAGGCTCACGAAACGCTTCGCCACGCGGGGCAACTAAACCCGCAAGATGCTGCAACCAGCAACCTGCTCTACGTCACAACGCTGAAGCTCGCGGAGAAAAGCCGGAAGGCGCAGCGCTATCCGGAGGCCCAGCGCTATTTCGAGGAAGCAGCGCAACTCCGGCCTCAGGATCCCGAACCGCACCGGGGCATGGCTGAGATTTACACGCTCACGGGAAAGCCGGCGCTGGCCACAGCCGAGCAGAAAGAAGCCGACCGCCTCAGCGGCAAATGAGAACAAGCTCCTCGTCCTGGGTCCGCCGAACTCGATCCGCCGGCGACGAACTTCATTTCAGTTCGCTATTCAGCACCTGAGCGAGGCGCTCGCCTGCGACTGCAATGCGCGTCAATGCCAACTCGTAGGCCTGCCTCTCGTATTGCGAGCCCGGCACAATCGTGTACGGCTGGTCTTCTGAACCGATCGGATCCCGGTAGACTTCGTTCTGCGCGTATTCGAAACTCTCCCGAATCCATGCAGCAGTATCTGTGTTGTGCGCACTCTTCTGAGTAACGGCCGGAAGGCTCTTGCCGAGCACGGTGGCACGATTCACGCGCTGGACTTTGTCGCTGCAAAACTTGCATTCAACTCCAGGAAGATCGTCCCAGTAGGAGTGCAAATTAGACGCGGCATCTCCGAACAGCTTCACTCCGTTGCCGCCTGCGTCGCCTTTAGGCGCGAATCGTGTGACGCGGGTAACGCTGTGCAGCGGTTGGTGCACGTCGCCGACCAGATGCAGCAGCCAGACCAGGTCATAAGACTTGAGTTCGTCGGACTGGGGCGACGCCAGCACCGCGCGGAAAACGACGATCTGGGTCTCAGCGTTGGGTGCAGGGACGGAGGGCAGCGCCGTCTGATCCGGCGAAAAAGGCGAGTCCACGAAGTGCCAGTACTTGTGACGCAGCAGATCGCCATACCCGACATTTTGCGACGACGATGCACCGCCCGGTGTGTTGCCTCCGTCCGTGCCATCGTCGGAGTATTGCGATTCTCCCTTGATGTCGTCCGCCCAGACTGCGGCGATCATGAAGATCATCCGGTCATGCTCGCCCGAGGACGTGCCGGCCGGAATCTGTTTCTCCCAGCTCGCGTAGTCGGGGTTCAGTTTAAGAAGATCGCGAACGCGGACCTTCGCGCTGGGCGTCAGTCTCTGGTAGGCCACGTAGGCGACAGTCATGTGGCCGATCCCTCCCCATGCCAACACAAACGTGGGAAACACGGCGAGCAAAACTGCGCAGAGACAAGCGCGGAGGAAAGTCATTGGCAACGCCTCCTGAGTAACAAGGTCAATAGGGAATAAATCGCCCAACGATGGCAGAGCAAGATTGCCACGTCACTCGATCTCGTGAAGCTGCGGAAACGCAGGCACTGAACTGCCCGCAGAGAGTGAATCCCGCCATCCCGCCAAAGATGCGCACAGGAACGCCACTCGGATTCCGGCGAATTCTTCCGGGTAGTCAACAAGGTTCTTTCGGGCGCGCTCCATCAGTGAGCAAGCTCCCCGGAGATTTCCCGTCGAATGATGATGGAAAGCAACCGCGGCCTGAATCAGGCCCTGGAGAAATCTCTTCTCTGGACCACTCGTCTCTCGCCACACGTCTTCCCAGATTTCATGCGCATCAAAGAAATGGCGCTGGTTGAAAAGCCGAATCCCACGATGATACGCGCTCACATCCACGCCCAAATCTTAGCAGGATGATCGCGCATGGATGGCGTCGCATACTCTCCGCAAGAAAGGCTGAGAACGAACCGCCCTGCAAGATCCCAACTCAGAATGGTTTAGACTCAACTGCCGGAGCAGCCAGCCTTCGTCAGCAATGGTGACACCAAACACAACTGAGCAAGAGCCCACAGGCTCGTCTGAGACGCAGAAATTCCGCTCGCAAATGGGCCAGATCTCACGGCATTCGTCCGTGTTTTTTGCGGGCACTATGTTTACGGCGGCGATGGGATATGTTTTCAAGGTCTATCTCGCGCGCAGGCTCGGCGCCGAAGC
>JADGNQ010000217.1 GCA_017883385.1 Candidatus Sulfotelmatobacter sp. | reverse complement strand
CATCCGGAAAACGCATGAGCAACCAACCCCATCCCGAGAATTCGAAAGGCAACGGCGGCTACGAGCGCCGCGACATCGGCGCCAGTGGCGTGCTGTATTTCCTGGCAGGCCTGGCCGTGGCTGGATTGTTGGTCTACTTCGTCGTTAGGGGTTTGTATTCGTACTTGGAAAAGCGCTCTGAGGCCCAGCAGGCTCCGGTGAACCCGTTGGTGACGAATGCTCCCGCGGACACGCGCCGCATCCCGAAGGATTATCCGCAGGGTGCGTTCCCGAATCCCAAGCTGGAAGAAGACGAGCGCGGCCAACTCAACGCTATCCGCCTCAAGGAAGAACAGACGCTGAGCACCTACGATTACATCGACCAGAAGGCAGGAACCGTCCGCATCCCAATCGACCGTGCTATGGACCTGGTAGCGCAGCGCGGACTTCCCATGCGCGCGCAAGGCGCAGCCGGAGGAGCGCCCGCAGTCCAGCCTCAGCAGGAAACGAAGAAAGGAAGTAAGAAGTGAGCAGTCCGAATCACAATTCGATGTGCGAAGCCCAAGATCATGTGGGAAGAGTTCATGTGGGGACAGCCGCCCCCGGCTGTCCAGTCGAGCGCAGCTCGACGGCTCCGTCAGCCGGAAAGCGTATCTATCGCCGGACATTGTCGACGTTGTTGGTGTTCGCGGCGGCGGCTTGTGGTCAGGCAATGTCTCAGGCCATGACCAAAGGCATCATGTCTCCCCCGGCAAACGTTCGCCCGCCGCATTTGCAGAATGTTGGCATCGAGCAACACCTCAACGGGCAAGTGCCTCCGGATCTCGTTTTCGTAGACGACACCGGCCGCACCGTCAAGCTAGGCGACTACTTCGGCAAGAAGCCGCTGATCCTGAACCTGGTCTACTACAACTGCACCATGCTCTGCGGAGAAGCTCTGGCTGGGCTCAGCGGCTCCATGAAGATGGTGAAGTTCAATGTCGGCAACGAATTCGACGTGATCACGGTGAGCTTCAATCCGAGCGAGACTCCGGAAATCGCTGCCGCCAAAAAGCAGGACTATCTCAAGCGCTACGGCCGTCCCGGCGCTGCTTCCGGCTGGCACTTCCTGACCGGTTCCGCCGAATCGATCAACGCACTCACAAAGGCCGTGGGCTTTCAATATCAGTACGATCCCAAGCTCAACCAGTACGCCCACGCTACCGCCATCATGGTGCTGACGCCGCAAGGCCGCATCTCGCGCTATTTCTACGGCGTGGACTACCCGCCCAAAGATCTGCGCCTGGGCCTGGTCGAAGCGTCGCAAGGCAAGATCGGCAACGCTGTCGATCAGGTGCTGCTGTACTGCTATCACTATGATCCCGCGACCGGAAAATACGGCGCGATCGTCAACAACATTCTGCGACTGGGAGCCGGCCTCACAGTTTTACTTCTGGGCGGCCTGCTTTTCATTCTGTGGCGGCTGGAGAAAGCCGCGCCGCCGCGCCGAGACTGGAGTCACGTGGTTCGAAGTCAGAAATAAGAAGTCAGAATGCAGAAGTAAAGCGAAGCGAACGGGTTTTACTTCTTCATTCTGCCTTCTGCATTTTTTAAGAGATTATGTTCGATAACTTTCCATTATGGCCGGATCGGGCCTCCAGCACGGCGGGCAACGTCGATGCCCTGTACATCTTCCTGCTCATCGTGTCGGGCTTGATGACGCTGCTGATCTTTACCGCGGTCGTCTACTTCGCCGCGCGTTACCGCCGCCAGCACGGTGTGAACGCCGAACAGATCGACGGCTCCACGCCTCTGGAATTGACCTGGTCGATTATCCCGCTCGCCGTCTTCATGGTGATCTTCCTCTGGGGAGCGGTCGTGTACTTCAAGGGTCGCACGCCGCCTCGTGACTCAACCGAAGTTTATGTCGTCGCGAAGCAGTGGATGTGGAAACTGGAACACGCCGAAGGCCAGCGCGAGATCAACGAACTTCATGTCCCCGTAGGCCGCGACGTGAAGCTGATCATGACTTCGCAGGACGTGATTCACAGCTTCTACGTTCCGGCCTTCCGCATGAAACAGGACGTGCTCCCGGGCCGCTACACCGTGGCCTGGTTCCGCGCCACCAAGCCCGGCACGTATCACCTGTTCTGCGCCGAATACTGCGGCACGCAACACTCCGGCATGATCGGCTCCATCATCGTGCAGGAGCCCGCGCAATACGAAGCCTGGATGAGCGGCGGCACCACTGGCCCACTCTCCGCCACGGGAGAAAAGATTTTCGCCGAACTCGGTTGCGTCACCTGCCATCGTACCGACACGCAGGGCCGCGGTCCGAACCTGCAGGGCGTCTTCGGCAAGCCCGTGCTGCTCGAGGACGGACGTACCCTCACCGCCGACGAGAATTACGTTCGCGAATCCATTCTTGACCCGGGGGCGAAGGTGGTAAAGGGATTCAAGCCCGTCATGCCCACGTTTCAGGGACTGGTGAGTGAAGAGCAATTGAACGCGTTGGTGGCGTATGTGAAGTCGTTGTCCCAGCCCGGCGCAGGTGGGGCCAAGACTGCTGCGGCCGAGCCGCAACCAGCATCATCTAAGCCCCCGGCTAAAGGAAGTCAGGTGAACCGGTAATGGCTACGCCCAGTGGTCCACAGGGAGAGCGCGAGAACTACCTGAATAAGCACTACGGTGTCGGTTCGTGGCTGCTCACCACCGACCACAAGCGCATTGCGCTTCTCTACCTGATTTCGATCACCTTCTTCTTTTTTATTGGCGGATTCTTCGCACTGCTCATCCGCTTGGAGTTGCTCACTCCCGCCGGAGACCTGGTTCAGGCTGATTCCTACAACAAACTCTTCACCATGCACGGCATGGTGATGGTCTTCTTCTTCCTCATTCCGTCGATCCCCGCGGTGCTCGGCAATTTCCTCGTGCCCATGATGATCGGCGCCAGGGATCTCGCCTTCCCCCGCATCAACCTGCTGAGCTGGTATCTGTACATCATCGGCGGCGTGATGATGATGCACTGCATGCTGACCGGCGGCGTCGATACGGGCTGGACCTTCTACACGCCTTTCAGCACCGCCTTCACCAACACCAAAATCGTCGAGGCCGGACTCGCCATCTTCGTCGCAGGATTCTCCTCCATCCTCACCGGCCTGAATTTCGTAGTAACCATCCACCGCATGCGCGCTCCCGGGATGACCTGGTCGCGCCTGCCCTTGTTCATCTGGGCGCACTACGCCACCAGCATCATCCAGATTCTGGGAACGCCCGTCATCGCCATCACCATCGTGCTCGTGGCTGTCGAGCGCACGCTGCACCTCGGCATCTTCGATCCCAAGCTCGGCGGCGATCCGTTACTCTTCCAGCATTTGTTCTGGTTCTACTCGCATCCCGCCGTGTACATCATGATTCTCCCGTCGATGGGAATCGTCAGCGAGATCATTGCCTGCTTCTCGCGCAAGCGCATTTTCGGCTATAGCTTTGTGGCCCTGTCGTCGATCGCGATTGCCGTCTTTGGCTTCCTGGTATGGGCACATCACATGTTCGTGGCCGGAATCTCAGTTTATGCCGCGCTCATATTTTCTTTGCTGAGCTACGCAGTCGCTGTGCCTTCCGCCGTCAAAGTCTTCAACTGGACGGCCACTCTGTACAAGGGCTCCATTCGCTACGATGCGCCCATGCTCTATGCCTTCGGCTTCCTCGGCCTGTTCACGATCGGCGGACTGACTGGCCTCTTCCTGGCTTGCCTCGGCATCGACGTGCACGTCACCGACACCTATTTCGTCGTCGCGCACTTCCACTACATCATGGTCGGCGGCGCACTCATGGGCTATTTGGGAGGAATGCATTTCTGGTGGCCAAAAATTTCGGGCCGCCTCTATCCTGAGGGCTGGGCGCGTCTCGCGGCCTTGATCGTCTTCATCGGCTTCAACCTGACGTTCTTCCCGCAGTTCATCCTCGGCTACGTCGGCATGCCGCGCCGCTACTACCAGTACCCGCAGGAGTTCCAAGTACTCAACGTGCTCTCAACCGCGGGCGCGACGGTGCTCGGCGTGGGCTATCTGCTGCCCATGATCTACTTCCTGTGGTCGATGCGTTACGGCAAGCCCGCACCCGACAATCCGTGGAACGCTGCCGGACTGGAATGGAAGACGCCATCGCCGCCTACAACTTTCAACTTTGAGGAAGAACCGGTCGTGACGTGGGAAGCTTATAACTACGAGGAAATCGACGCTCATTCTGACATTCGCCCTGACGAGGAGGCTCCCAGTGTCGGATAGCCCAGCAGTTGCCATCCACGGTGAAGCCCACGGCGAAGCTCACGGCGCCGCTCACAACCCGGCGCTCCTGCATCACTTCGCCGAACCGCAGCAGCAGCGCGACGCCGCCAGCCTGGGCATGTGGATTTTCCTGGCCACCGAAGTCATGTTCTTCGGTGGGTTGTTCTGCGCCTACCTGATCTACCGTCGCTGGTACTTCGAAGATTTCGGCGCCGCCAGCAAATCCATCAATGCCACGCTCGGCGCCACCAACACCGCAGTCCTCATCTGCAGCAGCTTAACGGTAGTGCTCGCGATCTGGGCCGCGCAGACCTCCCGTCGAGCGCTTCTGATCGGTAGTCTCGTCCTCACCATGCTCTTCGGTGTCGCCTTTCTGGGCATCAAGGGCGTCGAGTACAAAGAGAAATTCGAAGAACATCACGTTCCGGGTGCATCCTTCAGCTTCGATCGCGTGCCGATTCCGCGCCATCCCGATCAATACGCCAACCCGCAACACGCGCAAATTTTCTTTTCTCTCTACTTCATCATGACCGGCCTGCACGCGCTGCACATGATCATCGGACTCGGCATCTTCACCTGGCTCTTGATCATGGCCTGGAAGGGCCGCTTCACGCCCGAGTATTACACGCCACTCGAAATGGGCGGACTCTACTGGCACTTCGTCGACATCGTCTGGATCTACCTTTTTCCGTTGCTCTACTTGATCGACCGGCACCCGTAAGATTTGTTATGACTGAGGCTTCTCATGTCTGACCACTCAAAATCTTCGCCCCTGAAAATGTACTTTAGCGTCTGGGCCGCGCTGCTTGTCGGTACGATCATCACCTACAAGGCCGCCTTTCTCGAACTAGGCCGCTTCAATGCCGCCGTCGCCCTGACCATCGCCACAGTCAAAGCCCTCCTCGTCGCCCTCTTCTTTATGCACATCAGGGGCGCCCACGAAAAACTCTTAAAGTTGGTAGTGATTTCGACAATATTCTTCCTAATCCTTCTCCTAGCCCTCTCCATGGCCGACTACGGCACCCGCCTCTGGAGTTAGGTTCGTAGACGAGATCATGTGGGGACAGCCGCCTTCGGCTGTCCGCCGGGCACAGCCCGGCAGTTGTTTTCACGATGGGGGGTAGTCTGCTCTGAGAGAGTATCAGGGCATCGCTTCAGCGATGCCGTAGTGTGTTGCAGGAAAGAATCCGCCTTCAGGCGCCCCTTCACCACTGCGTGCCCTGCCCCATCTGCGGTATACTCGCGCGTCGAGCTGAAACACCACCACCCACGAGGTGACTTATGGCATTCTGCAATTCTTGCGGCGCCACTCTGAATCCAGGAACGAAATTCTGCAACAAGTGCGGCGCTGCCAGCTCGGCAGGCCCGGCCGCTCCCGCGGTAACACCGGTGATGTCCGCCCCCCCGGCCCCCACCGGCGGCAGCAGCGCCCTCAAGATCATCCTGATCGTCGTCGCCGTAATTGTTGTCATCGGAATCCTCGCTGTGGCCAGCGTCGGATTCTTTGCCTATCGCGTCGCCAAAAGCGCTCACGTGACCCAGCAAGGCGATCACGTGAAAGTGGAAACTCCTTTTGGTTCGGTCAGCGCAAATGATCCGGAGCAGGCTGCCAAAGACCTGGGCATCGATATCTACCCCGGAGCCGAAGTGCAGAAGAATGGCGCTACCTCCATGACCTTCGGAGCCATTCACACGGTTACCGCCGCCTTCGCAAGCAGCGACTCGTTGGACAAGGTCTGTAGCTTCTACAAGTCCAAGTTCCCCAACGCGATGACGACCAGTTCGGACCAGAACCGTTGCACCATCGTCTCGAATGACCAGAAGAATATGGTTACCGTCAACATCGAGACCAACGGCGATGGCTCAAAGTTTCAGATCACTAACGTGAGCAAGAAGTCTGCGTCCGACTCCTCGAACTAAGCAAACCGGCCCATGCAAGACAGGATCGCAGACTCCGTGCCAGCCCCGAAGTCCTCATCGACTGATGCATCAGGGCTGGCGGAGGCTCTGCGGCGCGAGGTTGGTGGCGAGATCCGTTTCGATCAAGGCAGCCGCGCCCTCTACGCGACTGATGCTTCCAACTACCGCCAGGTCCCCATCGGTGTAGTACTTCCCCGCGACATCGACGACGTCCTCGCGGCCATTTCCCTGTGCCGCGAATTCGGCGCGCCCCTGCTCTGCCGCGGCGGCGGCACTTCTCTCGCGGGCCAGTGCTGCAATGTCGCCGTCGTGCTCGACTTCTCCAAGTACATGGCGAGAATCCTCGAGATCGATCCCGTGCGCCGCATCGCCCGCGTGCAGCCCGGCGTCGTGCTCGACAATCTTCGCAACGCCGCCGAGAAACATCACCTCACTTTCGGCCCCGACCCCGCCAGCCACGACCGCTGCACGATGGGCGGGATGATCGGAAACAACTCCTGCGGCGTGCACTCGGTAATGGCAGGAAAGACTGACGAAAACATCGAAGAACTAGAAGTCGTAACCTACGACGGCGTGCGCATGAAAGTCGGTCAAGATCTGGTCCATGTGGGGACGGACGCATTCGTCCGTCCCGGCGGCCAGAACGAATCATGTGGGGACAGCCGCCC
>JADGNQ010000075.1 GCA_017883385.1 Candidatus Sulfotelmatobacter sp. | reverse complement strand
CGCAACCACCATCTTCCTGTTCCATGCCAACTGTGCCCACGAGGCTCGATCAAACTGAGCGAAGGGAGTCTCTCCCCCGACGGGCACCATGGTGCGCGGAGCGGGAACAGAATCCGGCCCTAGAGGGCTCGAAGGCCAATTTCCGGATGCCTCTGTGGGAAGACCGCCCCGCAGCCACCGCGGCCTAACCTGCACGACCGCAGCTCCTACTTGCCGGGCCCTTTGGCTTGCTGCTCAGCCGTGAGCCGGTCGACAATGGCGCGCTCTTTGGCGCCATCAGCGGGCCGATGTAACTTGTAGTACAGGGAAGTGAGCTCCACGTGCGGCTCAAGCCAGTTGGGATCGTCCTTGACGACCCCTTCTAATTCTTTCGCCGCTGCTTCCAATTCCCCGGAGGTACTCTTCAGCATCGCTAGTTCGTAGCGAGCCATCGTGTCGTTCGGTTTTAGCTTGACGGCGTGCTCAAGGTAGACCTTGGCTTCCTCCAAGTGGCGCTGTTTGTAGAGGAGCGCGCCCAAATAGAGATTGGCTTCGAAATCGTCCGAGTTCTCCTGAGTGGCAGCTCGGAACTCGGGCTCGGCGCCCTTCTGATCGCCCGTCTTATCTCTTGCCGTCCCAACCAGCGTGTGTAGACCAGTTAGCTTGGGGGACAACCGCAACGCCGCTTCCAAGTCGCGCCGTGCTTCCTCGAACTCGCTGAGGTCCAAACGTGTAGCCCCGGCAAGCATGTAAGCATCGCCGCTATTGGCAAGTTCTGCAGCCTTCTCCATGCGCACGGCACCGTCGCGCTTATGTTCGGACCTGATCATGGCCAAGCCGAGCACGTAGTCGAAATCGGAATTTCCCGAATTCGTCTTCTCAAGCGGTTCGAGCAGGCCCGTTGCGGATTCGGCATCCCCCAACTTCATCTCCGTGTCGGCCAGGAGGATGGCGGCTTGAACGTTGTTTGGCGCCGATTGATGCAGCTTTGTAAACTGTTCGCGCGCATTCGCCAGATCGCCCTTCTTGTAGTACGCAAGACCAAGATTGAGCAGCACCATACTCTTGTCGGTTAATGAAGGGAGGGCGGACCGGTACATCGCGATGGCCTCATCGAACTGTCCCACGTGCGCCAAGGCGGCGCCAAGATTCACCTTAGCTGCCACATGATCAGGACTGAGCTTGAGCAGCTCGCGATAGTCCGCAATAGCCGATTGATAATCGCCGCGCTGTTGGGCTTGAATGGCGTCGCTCAAAAGCCGCTCAGGATCTCGCTGCTGGGCCAATGAAACGGTCACACACAGAACGAGGAAGAGTATCAGACGCATGGTCAATAGCATACCGCAGGCTCTCGGGACATGACCGCCCCCTTGAGGAGTCAAACCAAGAAAGCGGACCTTCATGCCTTTAATTTGGATTGGCGGTCCCGACGGGCATGATCTTCACCGAGAGCGCCGCTTCCGATGTCAGAGGTCCCTGGTGGGCGGTGATTACCATATCGCATTGCCCCGGATCAGGATTGATCTGCAAAAGCATGGGTATTGAGCCATCGGCTTGGCGTTGCGGCGGCGTCAGGGTTTTCAGTCCAACTTCGCGCCCGTCGCGATACAGCTTAAGAGTGATCGTAGGTTCAGCTTCAGATGCGGTCGTCGGGTATACGACAAAATAGACCCCGATGGGCTTACCAGAAGGCATTGAGTCCGCGAGTGTCGGAACGATACGCCCCGAGTCAGTTTCGAATGGATCCTGACGGTCGCGAGGTCCCGGTAGCTGTTGAACTCCTCGCACCAGTTCCAGCGAACTCACACCAAAATCCTTTCCCGAATCAACAAAGAAGGACGTCCGACTAACGGCGGTCTTGTCGGCAAGTTCGTCGATCACAGCGGCATCGATTGAGTAATGTCCGCCCGGTAGTTCCATCGGTTCGGCGTAAAGAATGTGGTCATCTCCGAGGAGCGGCGACTCCGCTTTCGACACTTCACGCACCAGATCATGACCCACTTTGCCCACAACTTCTCCGTTACTCTTGTGGATCAGCGCCACCAGGGACACTCGAATCCGCTCCTTCCCGGTTTTCGGGTTGGTAACCGCTCGCAGGCTGGAAACGGGAATGTCGAAAACGATCTGGTGTTCGACCGCGGTCGATTTGGGCCGGAACCTGAGCAGCGCCGTCTGATAAGGGAACTCGACCGGTGCGGGGCGGGCATTGAGGGCATGCAGGGCCTTCATTTCGAAAGGCTGCAAGGGCTCCCCATTGATGTCCGGCAACGCAAAGTATCCAGAACGGGTCTGCACGGTGACGTGAGGGCGAGCGATGTGCAATTGAATCCTGCGGAAGTGCCCATCGTAGTTCGACGCCGACGGAGTATAGGCAACCTCGTAATGAGTCCGAATGTCCTCCATCACACGTTGCATCGGCTGTGCGATCTGGTTGGTGTTGGTAACAGCGAATCCGCCTGTCGACTCCGCCAGTTCCTCCATCGCCAATTGTTTATCGGAACTCGTGGAGAGTTGTATGTCGTCGCTCTCCGAGTGCCCCAACCTCGGACTCACCCTGTTCGCAGAACTCTCCGCTCCGGCTCGCTGCTGATCAATGAGCGATTGCATCAGAGGATCCTCGACGCTTAACCCGCGCGCGTCGACAGCATAAAATGCAACTTCCGACTGATTGGCATAACTGATCACACTGTCGACAACGTCGCGGCGATCCATCGGCAAGGACAGCCCGTCCGCCAGGTACAGAACAACTTTTCTGCCCGGGAGTTTTGCCTGAATGTGTATCAGCTCCCGCAGGGCACCAAAGGCATCCATACCGTTAGAAAGACTCTCGGCGAAGCGCAGTCCGGTTGCGATATGGGCTTGGGTCACAAGGGCACTTCCCAAGGCGAGCGAAGCATCCTGGGAAGCCGCATTTCTCGCCCACAAGGGATCTGTGACGATGTCGGGAATTGGATCGATGATCTTGCTCTCGATGGCTGCAGCCACTTGAGGACTGATCAGTGGCGAGGCCAACAGGTTAGAAGCGTTTGCCTGGATCGTTGTGTCCAACGCAGAGGCTACTGTCGCAGGGGCGCCAAGCTGGCTTCCTGCATAGACTCCTTTTGCCGCGGCATTCACAGCGTTCATCAGCACCGTTTGATCGGCCGTGTAGGGTTGAACCAGCTGCAGTGTGCGATCTAGTCGGTAAACGGTGACGTAGGTGTTCGGGAGAGCACCGCTCTTGAGAAAATCCAGCACCGCCTCGCGGGCAAATTCCAGATTGAGGGGAGCTATCTGCGCAAAAACGACCGAAACGAAATTAAGTTCGCGCAGTGCTGTAGCAGGTGCTTTCGGCACGACAGAGGGAAGGACCGGGGAGTTGCCCTTCGCCAGCGCCTGTTCCGCCTGCAATTGTTCCGCTCCTCGCACATCGCGAAACGCATTGACCTTCTGCTTGACGCCGTCCTCAAGAACTTCGATTTCGTCCGGACGCAAATCGGTGACTGCGTGATGATGCTTGTCGCGGACGATAACGTCCAGGATCACCTCGTGGGTCGTCGTCCGAATGGTCGGCGTTTGGCCATCGGCAGGCGCTTGTCCAGAAAGCACGGGACAGACCACCCTGCTCAGGATGAGCGCAATAAGGGCTCGTTTCCACATGGCTTTTAACCTCACCCGCATTGGCGGCTCACCGGTGTCGCCCTAATCGCTCGCATTCTACACCAATCATCTTGCTGTCCTTGTCAAAACTAGTGAGCACGTGAATGCAGGTCCAGAGCCGATTTCCATCTCAATTGAATCTCCGCCTGGCACGGGAGAGACGAGTAAAATAGGTGCGAAGATGGATAGTTAATTGTTGAAGGAGGGCTGTAATGAAGGTCAGTACGTTACGTGTTACTATATCGTCATTTCTTTTCTTTCTCTCCCTCAGCGCCCTCGGGCAAACGCGTCCCACTTCCGCTCCTCCCCCGCCGAGCACGATTACCCGACCGGGATCTATTCAGGACAGCGGACTCTACGATTATTGGGCAGACATGTCGGGTCAAGGGCGCGCTGGAGGCGCTCTATTGGGCAAGCTGGCCGTCGAGGCAGAGCCTCTGCCTTGGGAAGCGTTGTTGGTGACCGTCAGCTGCGATGGCAAGGTGGCCTATGCGACCCAGACCGATGCCAAAGGCAATTTCGCGATTACCTCTCTAACGCTGCCCGGCGCGATCGGCAAGCAGGGAGACTCCCAACGCCAAATGGAAACTCATTTCGAAGGTTGCCTCGTGGAGGGAGCCGTACCAGGTTTTCGTTCTTCCCGGATCACGATCACGCAGCACATGCTGCGCGACCAGCCCGAAATCGGGACGATCACGCTTTCAAGGATCGTGCGCGACGCCGCTACCACCGTGAGCCACACCACCGAAACCGCTTCTCCAAAGGCAGTCAAATTCTTTGAGAAGGCCCACGCCGAGATGCTGCAGCGCGATTCCGACGGCGCCCTGCGAGACCTTAACAAGGCTGTCCAGACTGACCCCAGCTTTGCCGAAGCCTGGCTGCAACTCGGTAAACTGCAACAGGCCTCCGATCCCAAGGCGGCCCACGATTCCTTTTCCAAAGCGTTGGCCGCGGATCCGAAATTTGTACTCCCCTACGAACAACTCGCGTATCTCGCCTCTCAAAATGGCAACTGGCAGGAAGTTCTGGATAACACGAACAGCATGGAGCGACTCTATCCGGAAGGCACCCCGCAGAGTTGGTACCTCAACGCATTAGCGAACTTTCAGATGGGAAAATCTGACGTTGCCGAAGCCAGCGCCCGCAAATCGCTAACGCTTGATCCTCGCCATTCGGTACTCAACACCGAACAATTGCTGGCGGTCATCCTCGCGGGAAAGGGAGACATCACCGGAGCCATCGAGCACCTTCGCAGTAGTCTGACCTACGTGCCGCTGGGGCCCAATGCTGAGTTGTTGAAGCAGCAAATCGCCCAACTGGAAAAACGTGCTGCTACGAAGTAATCCTCGGGAGCGGCACTGGTTTTCCCCTCGGGTCTCTTAGGGCTTTGGCCTAGGTCTTCAACAGGGAGTCTTCGATGGAACGGTTGCCTAGCTCGCTACGCACCATAGTCCCGGCGTTGGGACTGGCTCTGTCTCTTGCGGGTGCGATATTCGCACAACAGAATTCACCAGCGTCGCAGAAATCGCTAACGGCCGAACAATCCGGGGCCGCCTTCAGGTTCCAGCTAAATGTCAACCGTGTGATTGTTGATGTAGTCATAACGGATGCCAGTGGCAAACCAGTGCTCGGGCTGACGAAGCAGGACTTTTCCGTTCACGAGGATGGCAAGCCTCAAGAAGTTTTGTCCTTGGATGCGCATTCCCTCGATTCGAACCCAAGCTATTTCTCGAAACTTCCAACCATGCCTTCGAACACATTTGTGAACATAGCAACTGAGCCAGAGCGAGGCCCCCTTTATGTGCTGCTACTCGATCTGGTCAATACCGAGCAGGAAGATCAGCCATATGCCCGCCAGCAGTTGCTGAAGTTCGTTGACGGCAAGCCGCAAGGTACGCGCTTTGCCGTCTTCGTCCTCAGCGATGGCCTGCATCTCGTTCAGGGCTTCACGGCCGATCGAGAACGACTGCGTGCAACTTTGGACCCTTCGCATTCCATACCGCATGTCCCGCGCATATTCCTGTTGGGAGCGAACTATGGCAGGAATGATGCTGTCACTATGGTTTCTGTCTTCAGGCTGATTGCTCTCTACCTCGAGGGCTTGCCGGGCCGTAAGAACGTAATCTGGGTATCGGGGAAGTTTCCTCTAGATTTGTTTACTCACAACGATGACCGGCCTGATCAGCGTGCTGAGGCAACCGAAATGCTGGACGCTCTCACGCGAAGCGAGTCCGCTATCTATCCTGTAGATGTCACAGGCGTACAGGTGTTTCCTGCTGGCAGGCTGACCGGAGCCACAACCGCAAGGGGGCCCGCTAGCGGCCCTCCGGGGACGGTTGTGTCAGACACCAATACGGTGGCTTCAGAGATGGGATACGCAGGCTCGGTGGGCGAGTCGATAGACACGAACAACATGGTTCAGGATGTAGTTGCCCAGATGACTGGCGGGCGAGCGTTTTATGGCAGAAACGACATAGGAAACATGCTGGAAGAAGCTACTGCAGCGGGATCCGACTACTACACTCTGACCTACTCGCCCACCAATCAGAACTTCGACGGAAGGTCGCGTAGGATTAGGGTTGAACTTGCGGACAAGAACTATCACCTGGAGTATCGGCACGCCTACCTGGCCACCGCACCTCAGTCCCCGATTCTCCCGGCGCGGTATCAGTCTCGCAAGAAGGAAGAGACTGCAAACCTCAGGCCAATCGGTGATTCGCTCGCTGCATATATGCAGCATGGAGCGCCGATGGCTCGCGAAGTGTACTTTCGCGCTCATGTCCAGGCGTTGGATTCTCCGCACGTCGCGACGGCTGCCCAAATGGCCAATCTTGTCGAGCAACCCACTTACTTCCGCGAGCGCCAGAAGAAACATCCCTCAAAACCTCTTCGGCCCATCCAACTGCAAACGTATCTGGTTGAGTACCAGATAATCGCCCGGATTCCTAAACTCGAAGTTGCAGCTGGCCTGTATGACGACGACAGCCAACTGCTCAACGGCGATGTCGAAGAAGCTTCATGGGCGAATCCCGCGCCTCCGGACGCAAAAGCCAAGTTCACATACTTTCGCGTCCAACAGAAAATCTATGTTCCGGAAGGTGCGACTTCCCTTCGGCTGGCAGTGCGAGACCTGTCCACGGACCGCATGGGCACAATGGAGATTCCTCTGCCCCTTGCTGCGGAACCGTAGGTTTAGCCTGTGCTGCGCGGGGTGCCCACAAGATCCCGCAGACCGGGTTCACGGGGCAGAGATGATCTTGGTTCGCGAAGCGTAGCGCCGGTAATTCTGAAACACGATTTGGTTGAGATCAACTTCGTGCGGGCCCCTCTGCACCCGGATCATGGCACGCATAGGCATCAAATAATCGTGCGCACCGATTGAGACGTAGTCGTAGTCGACCGCGATCGACGCTGCGTGCATCGAGAAACTGGGCGGCAGATCGTCCGCCTCCATGGTGATCCGGCGAACCCCCATGGTCGCGCCGTCGATGTAGGCCAACCCGTGGAAGCCAGAGCCGACCTTGCCGCTACTATCGCTCAGAACCATGTTTTCATTTTTCCGATCAACTCGGTACTCAAGAACCTGCACCCTTCCGTTCGCCAAAGCGCTGGTTTCTTTCCAGTGAAATTCAGCCTTCGACAATGGCTGGAAAACCAGACTGAGCAGGTGACCAAATTCTCCAAGCGAGATTGGTCCGTTCATATCCGCTCGCTTTATGGTACTGGCTCGGCCGTTGACTTCGAGCGTTGTTCTTGTCTCCTGGTTGTTGACGTAACGCAGCAGTTCACCGAAAGAATCTCTGCTTCGCCATGTTCCCTTTCCTGAGGAATCGACGGAGCGGTCCGTAATCTCCACGCACAGAAAATTCGGCAGCTTGACCGCATAGTTCAGGGCGTTCTTTCTAGCGCCGGCGATGATCTCTTCCAATTCGTTGTCTGAGGGAGGGGCAACCGAACGGGGTGGCAACGAGGTAATCACCAGCGGCTGCCTCCTCATGGTTAGGATCTCAGCTCCATCTTCAGTAGAATCCGCCAGTTCGGCCGCTTCTTTGCTCGGCTCGGCCGGCCTTGTTTTCCCCAACTCTGCATTGGCCAATTGAGGCCCGGCAATCACGAATCCGGCTTGCCGCTCCATGATCTTCCCACGCTGCGTCAATGACGCTATTACGCTGTAGTTTCCGGCGGGCAAAGAACTGGTGTTTAACGACGCAAGATAGGGAAACGCTTCTTCAATATTTTTCGGGAGCTGCAACGGTATCTGCCCGAACAGTTGACCATTCCGCAGTACCTGCAGTTCAAGCATCGCCGGATCAGACATGCCGGAATCCGGATGTACTAGGAAAAAGAAAGAAACAGCTTTTGTGTCTGGCGATACCTGGCCCGCGAGGCTCGGGATGATCTTGCCGTCCTTGTAACGGAGAGGCTCGAACGGATCTATCTCTTCCGAAGATGGATCGATACGCCCGACCACGGCAACGTCGCCTATAAATGGACCTGATGCTACGGTCGCAACTTCGAAGGGAGTCCTTTGTCCCGCGGTCTTGCCGCTATTGCGGTCTATGACCGCAGTTTCGAGGGTGTATTCACCGGGAGCAAGGGCAAAGTGACGCTGCATTGTCGCATAGCCAAACTGCTCTTTGGAATCCAGAGCGCCATGCCCGCGAAGGTCATCGCTGAAATGCTCAACCACATTCCCGGACTTATCTTTCACTTCCGACAGAATCGAGACATGAGACGAACTCAAATTGGTATTAGGATCGCTTCGGACTTCGAGTCCGAAGATCGGCACCTCGACAACCAGAGTGTTCTCATTTCCGGTGGTCAGGTCTCCGAGCTGCAAGATGGCAGCCCTGAATCTCACGTCTGCTGGCAATTGTGGTTCAGAGAGGAGTTTCAGCAGCGGTGCCTCGAAGCCTCTCACGCCCGTGGCTGGAGGAACGGCAAAATACCCAGCTCGCGACTGTACCCTTAACCCGCGCCGCAGAGTCCTGACCGTGACCTGATGAAACTTCCCGTCGTATTCGACCGCGGGCGGGACATACGAAGCTTCATAGTAGGTAGTGAGATCCGCAAGGGCTTGCCGGAAAGGCTTTTTGAGGTTGTCCTCAGAGAAGATAGAAGCTCCTCCTGTACTTGCGGCCATTCCTGCCAGAGGATCTGTGTTGCCGGCCAGTCCCTCTCCTTCGATTCGAGTGATCTGGTTGGCAACCTGAGAGATCATGCCGCCCGAGAACACCGTCGGCACCTGCGCTGCGGGTCCAGTCGGCAATGGATTGAACCGGTTATAAGCGGCAAGCCCCCCCATTGCCTGGCTTGCCAGCAGTCCTTCCATCAATTTCGGATCCACTGCCGACTTGTTTATGACATAGATACTGACCTCGGCGCGAGTTGCTGCGCCGGCGATTGAGCGCAACGTGTCTCGTGCATCCGTATCGGCCTGCACACCTTGGGTGAAATAAACAAGGAGTTTTCGGCCCGGGATGTTTGTCTGGGCGCGGACCAGTGCTAACAAACCAGCGAGCGACGCCTGGGTGCGCTGATTCTGGATGATCCGCTGCGATTCCGTAATCGACGCGAGCATCGCTTGCTGCAGGGCGGGATCGAACGCCGATGTTTGCGCCTGCGTCTTGCCCATCCCCGACTGCACCGCAGAGATTAGCTTCTTTTCAGCTGCGACGGCTACTTCGTTGCGGTTCGAATCGTTGTCGCTCGTAGCGACGCTCACGGCGGTTTGAACTTTTTCCCGATCTGGCGTGAACTCCTGCAACAACCGCAGGCGTCTGTCGGTGTTAAACACCGAGAACGAAAAGCCCCTGATGGGTATTAGCCTCAGGATTTTTTTGGCGACATCCCGCGCATTGGTCCCGGCTGATGGGTCGAGCGGATCGAATAAGAACGTGATCGGATGATCTGCACCTGACTGCCCAGTCACTAGACGAAGATCCGAAAGGTGGACAGTGGAGCGGTCGTCCGTGATCACAACATCTTCAGGTTTAAGATCGAGAACAGGCTTGCTCTTCTTGCGAACCACGAAGTCGATGGAAACTTCGTCGACATTCTTCACAAGGGTCGTGGTCGAAGATACAGATCCTTTGTCGCCTGCGGTCTGGCCGTGGACCGGACTGGCAAGCAAAAGGGGAACAAGTAGATACGGTGAAATGCGGCCAAAGGGGAGCAACGTGGACCGGTACATGACCTCTCTCGGGTTCCGCCGAATTGGAAACGTCGACCTCCCGATTTTGCATCTGCTCTCCATCGTTGTAAAGGCGACAAGGTATACGTCAACGAAAAGGACGCCCTTCTACAATTCCTTGACCTTCGCGAATTGTGAGCAACTGGTCGGCGGCCACGCCCTTGAAAATTTCCTTCACCCCTGTCGGCCAATAGACGTCAACGTCGGCCGTTGTCACTTTCCCCAAGCCGAAGTGCAGGCGCGGATCATTGGAAGACAGGAAGCTGCTCTGGCTGGTCAGGCACTGGGCTTGAGTCTTTCCGCCATAATGCACGATCACACGCGATCCCAGTGCGCTCCTGTTGCTCTTCGTGCCTTCCAGCCTGACCTTGAGCCAGTGATTTCCTGGAGGCACATCATTGCGCAAAAGCGATGGCGGCTCATTGCGGTTCATGATAACGATGTCAATATCGCCATCGTTGTCAAAGTCCCCAAACGCAGCGCCCCGGCTCTGATGCTTGGCGGAAATAGCGGGGCCGGCCTCATCGCCTAGTTCGACGAATCTGCCGTTGCCCTGATTGCGAAAGAGGATGCGTGGACTGTGCGCGGGATATTTCGCGTACACGCGCTCCAACTCGGGATAGACCGTGCCGGTTGCGATGAAAATATCCGGGTAACCGTCATTATCGAAGTCGGCCAGCGCCGTGCCCCAGCTGATGAAGCGGCGTTCGGCGCTCAGCCCCGCGGGCGCGGTAACATCTTCAAACTCCGCCTTCCCGTTGTTGCGATACAGACCGGTAGGCTGATTCTGGAAATGTGTTTTCAGCAGGTCGATGTGGCCGTCGAGGTCGTAATCCCCTTGTCCGACGCCCATCCCACCCATAAGGATGCCGCCCGGGCCTAGCGCAACCCCGCGCACCAGCGCCTCCTCACGGAAAGTTCCATCGTGGTTGTTCATCAGCAACATACTGGGGGTTGCGTCACAAGCGACGTAAATGTCCTGCCAACCGTCTTCGTCCGCATCAAAAGCCACCGCCGTAAACCCATACGAGCCTTGCATTGCAGCGATCCCCGATTGCTTGGAGACATCGGTGAAGGTGCCATCTCCATTGTTGCGATAAAGAAAATGTTGCGGTGCCGGCAGGCCGGTAGGTCCGCAGTTCGTAGCAACTCCCTCGTAGTTACAGTTGGGGACATCGAGAGAAGGCTTTGGCGCGTTCGCCAGATCAATTACGACGTAATTCGAAACAAACAGATCAAGCAGCCCATCGCGGTTGTAGTCAAAAAAAGTCGCGCCAGAGCCAAACCGGGTCGTGGGATAGAGAAGACCGGCTTTCCGGGTAACATCGGTAAAGGTCCCGTCTCCGTTGTTCCGATACAAACGGTTTTGACCATAGTAAGTCAGAAAAAGATCTTCAAATCCATCGTTGTTATAGTCGCCGACGCAGACACCACAAGCCCATCCGCAATCGAAGAGACCCGCCTTCTCGGTAACGTCGGTGAATGTGCCGTCGCGGTTATTGTGGTACAGCCGATTGCTGGAACCGGGAGGGATGCCTTCCAGCCGCCGCCCGCCCAGAATGAAAATGTCCATCCAGCCATCGTTGTCGTAGTCGAAGAAAGCGCAGCCTCCACCGTTCAGTTCCACGATGTACGTGATGTGGTCCGTTCCGCCATACACCATCGTCTTGGTGAGTCCGGCGCTTTCCGCAACGTCGACAAAACGCGAGAAAGGAGCCGCTGCGGGCTTGTCCTGGGAAACTAAAGAACGGAGTTGACAAGGGATTAAAGACGAGGCGAATGCCGCAGGGATTGTGTGCAGTACGCGGCGCCGTGTCCAATTCCCGGGTTTTCCATGGGGCATACTCGACCGGATGTTAACAGATCACAACTGGCGGCAGGTCACTGATTCGACGGACCGGCAACACCGTCCGCTAGCTCCTTCTGAAGCTCTAGTGCATTCGCGTGATGAGGATCGATTTCCAGGGCCCGCTGAACTGCCTCCTCCGCCTCACGATGTCGAGATTCGGTCGCGAGTGTCGCCGCCAGACTAACCCAGGCATCTGTGAATCCAGGAGCGGCTCGCACCGCGGTGCGAAATTCTTCCTCTGCAGTTGCGAAATCTCCGCTGTTAAAAGCTAAGTAGCCGAGTTGTCGATGAGCAATAGCCATAGCGGGATCGATTTGCACTGCCTTCTGCAATGCTTCTCGCTCACTGGCCGTGTCACCCGCTCGGTCTAGTGCAACCGACAACTTGTACTGGAGCATAGCGTAGTCGGGCAGGACTGCGAGGGCATCGCGGTAGAGCTCGGCCGCTTTCTTCGGATCACCGTCGCTCAGTTCCTTATCGGCCTGCGCCATCTTGCTGGCCGCCAGAGTGCGATCAGCTTTTGCCTTTTGCTCCTGCTGGTACAACTTAAGTTGCTCGTCCGAGAGCTTGGTTTCGCCAAGGGTCCGGAGTGCCTTCGCGTATTCAAAACGTACCGAGGGTTCGGATGCTCCCAGAGCCAAAGCTTTTTCGAACTGTTCCTTTGCCCCTTGAGAATCGTTCAGGTTAGCCAGGGAAATTCCCAGGTCATAGTGGCAGTTGTAGTGATTCGGATTCAGCGCCACCGCCTGTTCCAGAAACTTGCGGCCGGCAGCGAAGTTTCCCGCTCTGTTTTCGAGGACTCCGTTGAGGTACAGAACCCCAAAATCATGACGCGCGATTGCAAGCAGTTTGTGCGCCAGAGGTCGCGCCAAGTCCTCGTCGTCGCTCAGTACCAGAACGTGCAAGTACAACACCTGCGCATCGAGATCCTTAGGGGACTGTTCAACCAGTTTCTTGCCCAATCGCGCAGCCTCCTGGTAACGCTGCAGCAGAGCCAGATTCGCAACCAACTCATGCGTCAAGGCGCGAGATGAGGGGTTCGCATCCAAACCCTTCCTGAGGACCTCAATTGCTTGATCTGTGCTGCCCGCACCCTGATAGGCGGATGCCAGGTCAAGCGTCAATCCCTCACCCTTGGGTTGGGGGCCGAGCAGACCGATCACGGCTTCGAAGTTTCGCGTGGCGAGGAAGTTCTTGCTGGCTCCCTCGAGTGCAACGTCGGAGTGTGGGTCGATCTTCAAAGCCACCAACCATTCGACTCGAGCGTCTGCACCCCGATGAAGCTCCTCGAGCGCAGTTGCCAGCAGAAGGTGAGGTTTGAGAACCTTAGGCTCGAGTTCGATGGATTGTTGCAGGGGTTTGATGGCGTCGTTGAAGTCACGGTTCCGGAGCAGGTTCAGCCCCAAGAGGTACAACAACTCGGCAGATTTTGGCTCTCGCTTGAGCGCCGCCCGATAGGCTCCGACCGCACAACCATATTGATCGTGATTGGCGTACCACATTCCTACTTCGGCGTAGCTATCGGCGGTGGGTTGCGTTTGAAGCTTCGTCTGCAGATTTTGAGGCGGCGTGCACACGCTCGAACCGGCTGCGCACAGGCCGCAGGTCGCAATCATGACTCCAAGATAGATGTACAGCCTGCGCATATCCTGCTCGGCCCGCCAACACTCCAATTTTAAGGCGAGTCTAGATTAGTTCGTCCGCGTGTGCAAGCTCTCGCAGGTCGCATCGCCTCTTCGGAGGAGGACAGTTCGAAAGTGCGTTTTCACGCGGTGGTAATCTCCAAGCGCGGTCAGTCGGGGTATGGCGCACCCAGTTTCACAATCCGGATTTCGTGGTCGTGAAAAGTCATTAGCCCGTTCGGCAGTTTTACTTTTGGCATGTGGCAAGTAATGCAGTTCTCACTCGACACGCTACATGACTTTGCGTCGCGATGACCGTCAGCCTTGGGGCTAGTGGTCGCCGCTTCGTCTTTCGGTGCATGACATGCCCGGCACTTTGTGTCATACGAACTGTCCTCTCGAACCAGGTCCCGATGCGGGTCGTGGCAGGCGATGCAACTGATACGAGGATCGGTGCCGTCGAAGCACTTACTGTTGGTCATGCGATACGGTTGGAAGCGAACGTTGATTTCACCTCTCCAGCGGCTGCGCACAACCGTTTCCCAGGTTCGATGGCACTGTCCGCAAAAGTTCGAGATATCTTCAGTGGAAAGCTTCCTCAGGTCCGGGGGCGCCGTCTCGTATGCTTGATCCTGAAACGCGCCCATCAAATGAGCACTCGCCCCGGTGTGACAGTGCTCGCAGGTAACGCCGGGTTCCAAGTTGGGGAGTTGCAACTTCCCCATGGACACGGCGCCCGTGGAGTGGCAGCCAAAACAGTCCTGCGGCTCACCTCGCCGCAGTTTCCTTCCGACCGCTTCATCCAGATTTTGCGGCGTCAGGGTCTCGTCTCCGGTTGTAATTTCCAGGCCGTCGATCGACGGGTAATAGCTCACCATGCTTTCCAAGAGGTCGCCGTCCTTCTCAAGGACCCAGGTTTGAGCGCTCTTGCCAAAACTCCAGCGAATGGGCAGCGAGATGGTTCGCGACCCATCGGTAACAGAGTAGACTGGCTGACCTTCCTTGGTCTCCACCATATATGTGTATGAGCCTTTATGGAGACTAAGTCGAGGATGGCTTTTGAAAAGAGGATTGGCATCCGGCCACTGCATTCCCCGGCCCATCGGCGTATCGGGCTGCGGTTGGGCCTGAGAGGCATGACAGCCTGCACATGCCGACGCAATGTTCTTATGCGTTGTCTGCGCAGCCGCAGTTATCGCGGCCCCGAGAAACACGACGAGCAGAAATATTCTATGGGCGCTCAACGGTTGTTTCGTTGTCGCTCGAAAGCCGGAGACAAAGGACTCGTTCACGGCGGGCGTCTTCTTTGCGCCCAGATTTCGAGTAAGCCTTGGCAAGGGCAAGATGAGTTTCGATGTTATCAGGTTCCAGCTGAAGCGCTTTCTCCAAGTGCTCCATACCGCCTTTCAGGTCTACAGTTTCGAGTAGAGATCGCCCCAGCACCAGTTGCGCGGAGGGAAGCGTGGGTTCCTTGTCCACGGCGTTCTGCGCATAGGGCAGTGCTTCGGCGGCCCTATTTCGCATCAACAGAGCCCATGCGGCCATCACGTTTGCATCGGCATTCGAGGGCGCAGCTTCCAACTCCTGCTGGAACTCCGCCAGCGCCCCGTCGGGATCCGTGGCAAACAACAGGTAGCCGTAAAAAAAATGCGCGTTGGGCGCCTTGGGGAAGCGTTGAAACAATTCCTGAAACGCTCGCGCGGCGGCAGTTTCATCTGCCGCCAGAAACTGGTAGGCAGCGTCCCCGGCGGCGGAAATCAATTCTTGTTGTTCCTTAGCCAAGTCCCTTGGCAGAAGGGGTATTCGCAATCCGGCCAGTCCTATTGCTGTGAATAGCTCTGGGTTGAGGATGCCGTTTTTGGCAAAGAATGTGTATGTCTTCAAGGCGGTCTCGTAGTTCCCCAGGCGCGTGAGTAGCAGTGCTTCGTGATAGCGAAGGATCTGTTCGTTGCGCGGTTGGTTGGCCGCACCCAGGCTGATTCCACGTTGAATGTCTGCCAGGGCCGGGCGAAACTCTCCAGTCTCGAATTCGCACAGCCCGCGCAACGCGTACGCCGGGCCAGCATTGGCGACCGCGTCGATGTAATGCGAGAGGGCATCCCGAGCCGGAACGTAGGCTCCGGCTCCGTATTGCAGAGACCCAAGAAACCACCAACCATCGGGCCATTTCGGGTCTCGCTCCACAGCCTTCGAATAGAGTTCAATGGCGCGCGGGAGGTCATTTTGCATTCGCGCCGCCGAAGCCTGAGCAATTAAGTCGTTCTCAGCTTGAGCCGCAATCTGTCCTTTTGCTCCGTGCGAGAGGGCAAGCACGGAAACAAGGGCGACCAAAATAAGGTCGACACGGACTTGCTGCCATCGTATTGAGGCGACCGGACAGATCTCCCTTGTCGGGCAGAAATTGAAATCCCCGCAATGCACTGCTTACCCCACCCCACGTTCTGGTCAATATCCTACCACCGCTATGGAGGAGGTTCGTTGGGCGGGTTCCGGCCCCTAAGGTGCCCTACTATGCGGAATCTCGTGTTCCTCGCGCAGCGCCCGTACGCCACCGAACGGGCCGAATACTCCCGAAGTCTATGGATCAGTACAGTGCAGTGTGATTGAAATCACAGCCCCGGAAAACACCACACGCTAGCATCACTATCTCGTTCTCCAACGTGGTTGGGGTGATGTGATGAACCGATTTCTTGTTCTCTGTCTTGGATTGGCTAGCGCGGTGATGGTAGGCGGCCTTCTTGCGGCCCCTCGACCATCGGCAACTCCGGGTGGGATAGTCATTGACTATCCCAGCCAAGGCTCACTTTTCCCGCCTGACATCATCCCGCCTCTGTTCCAGTGGCGTGACAGTTCTGCGGACGCCACGGTCTGGCGCGTCGAGGTTCACTCTGGGGAGCGGGCGCCACACATCGACTTGTGGTCGGCAGGCGAGAAAATGACAATCGGAGAGACGGACGAGAGCCTTGTCGGATACGTGCCGCCCACTTTGACTCCAGAGCAAGCTGAAGCCCACACTTGGCGTCCAAACGAAAGGGTTTGGGAAACGATCAAGAAATATTCGCTTCGACAGCCCGCGACGGTCGTTATTTCCGGCTACTCCAGCCGAAGCGCCAGCCAACCTGTTTCCATCGGCCAGGTCGAAATCCAGACATCCTCAGACCCGGTGGGGGCACCCGTCCTTTATCGTGACGTTCCTCTCCTTCCTGCGACCAAAGAGCAAATTGAGAGGGGCGTGATCAAGCCATTGCCGGACTCGGTTCTCCCCGACATTAAGTGGCAACTGCGATACGTCTCGAATCCCAAAAGCCGAGTCGTGATGCAGGCACTTCCTACCTGCGCCAACTGTCACTCGGTTGCACGCGATGGCAAGACGCTGGGGATCGATGTGGACGGCCCGCAGAACGACAAGGGGCTCTATGCATTGGTTCCACTGCACAAGGTGAGCACGATCAGCACGGACTACATCGTCCACTGGAGCGCATTTTCCGATCCCGATAAGACCGCGCAGAAGCGGTTTGGATTCATGTCGCAAGTCTCGCCCGACGGAAACTATGTCATCACTTCCATCGATGTTCCGGGAGCACATGGCAGGCGCATTGCCGACCGTCTTTATAACGGCTCTTTTACTTTCTACGGCTTCGGTCAGGTGTTTTTCCCAACACGTGGCGTGCTGGCGTGGTACAGCCGCGAATCCCGCACGCTACAGACTCTGCCAGGGGCGGATGATCCGGAGTATGTTCACACCAGCGCGTTCTGGAGCCCCGATGGCAAGTATCTGGTGTTTTCCCGGGAGAAGGCGCGCGATCCGTTCGCGCCCGGCCAGCCTCCGGCAAAATACGCCAACGATCCAAACGAAACCCAGATGCAATATGACCTTTACCGGATTCCTTTTAACGGGGGAAAGGGAGGCAAAGCGGAGAGAGTAATCGGCGCATCAGAAAACGGCATGAGTAACAACTTTCCCAAAGTCTCTCCCGACGGCAAATGGATTGTGTTCGTCCGCAACAAAAACGGTCTATTGATGAGGCCCGACAGTCAGCTATACATCGTGCCCTTCGAAGGCGGAGTGGAGCGTCGATTGCACTGTAATCTGAAGGTCATGAATTCGTGGCACAGTTTCTCGCCGAACGGCCGTTGGCTTGTCTTCTCGTCAAAATCTCCCTCCTACTACACGCATATGTACCTGACACATATTGACGAGAACGGAAATGATAGCCCGGCGATTCTTATTGAAAACGCAACCGCCGCGAATCGCGCGGTCAACATCCCGGAGTTTGTGAACATTCCGCCCGGCGGTCTGGAGCGAATCGACGCGCCAGCCACCGACTTTTACAAGCTTTTCGACTACGCGGTAGCGTTTTCGGAGAAGAAACAATATGACGCCGCTGTGCCGGCATGGCAGAAAGCTCTGGCGCTGGATCCAGACGATCCCCGGGCCCACGACAATCTTGGGGTTGCTCTCGTCGAGAACGGCAGATTCGATGAGGCGATCGCAGAATTCCGCAAGTCGCTGGAACTGAACTCCGGCAGCTCGCATACTCACAATAACCTGGGCAGCGCGCTGGCCGAAAAAGGGATGTTGGACGAGGCGTTTCAACATTTCGATAGAGCCGTCGAGCTTAACCCTGACAATGCCTCCGCACAGATAAACCTGGGCAACGCGTTGGCGCTGCACAAAGAGGAACGGAACAAAGCGCTCGTGCACCTACGCAAGGGAGTCGAACTTGATCCTGATTCGGCCAGCGGACACAATGACCTGGGGATTGCACTGGCTCGCGCCGGCGTTCTGGACGAAGCGATCGAGCATATCCAGAAAGCCGTCGCGCGCGCACCCGATGCCGCGGATTATCGCTATAACCTCGGCCGCGTCCTCGCGGCGAAAGGAGATTTCGCTGATGCCCTGACGCAGTTCGAACAAGCGTCTAAACTCTCCCGCACCGAGAAGCCTGGAATTTTGCAGATGCTGGCGGCGATGTACTCCGAAAACGGCCGCTATGCTGACGCGATTGCAACGGTGCGCCGCGCGCTGGAACTCGCTAATCAGGAACAAGACCAAGCGCTGGCAACGTCGCTCCAGGCAAATCTGCAGCGTTACGAAGCCCAGGCCAAAGACACCCGGGTGCAAGATACGATACGGAAACCGTAATTAGTAAGGAAGCCATTCCGTACTTGCGGGGCTTTTGTACTCCTTCGCCGTCTCCTCTCTTAATCTGAACTTCGAGGATCCGCCCTTGTGGCGCGCTTTGTCGAAGAGCTCTGCCACCGCGATTCGGCGGTCAAAGAATGTCCGGCACGGAGAGAAGGTGTCGTCCGTTCCTCGGGCGCGCCACGCATTTCGTGCGGTCTTGACGGGCAAACCCACGATGCCGAGAGAGACAAAAATCCCATCGCAGGCGTGAAATGAGCCCCCTTGTGATCCTGATCACACCGGGCTCGACCGAAAGCGTTACCGAAAACGTTACCGGAAACGTTTACGTCATTCAAACTTCCGTCGCTAAATAGCTAACTAATCAACAAGTTACAGCGGTACCCGGCCGAACACGAAGATTCCACAGGAAAATCGTTTTTTTTCTTGACACTGTTCATCGACACAAGATAAAAGCAACCGAGAAGAGCAGTAGTACTTTTATATGAGGCCCCAGGTGCAATTGTCTAAAGTACGTCGAACGAAGGCGGGCCGCACAGTAGCGACCCGACTGCTCAATGGTGATGCCCGTAGGTTTTCACGCTGCTTAATGGGAGGCTGTCCAATGACTTTAAAGTCACTTTTCTCGAGTTGGCGAAAAACAGGCTTGATTACATGCCTGGCCGTTTTCGTCTGCGTTTCTTCGCTTAGTTTTGGCCAGCAGTTAACCGGAACGTTGACGGGCACAACCAGGGACACGACGGGCGCCGTGGTGGCGAACGCCAAAGTCACAATGACAAACGACCTCAGCGGCGACGTTCGTACAACGGTGTCCAACGGAACCGGTTACTTTGCCATTACGGCTATCCAGCCGGGAACGTATACGGTAGCGGTCGAGGCCCCGGGATTCAAGCAATGGAAGCAAGGAAGTATCGTCTTCGCCCAGGGCGATAACCGCAACCTGCCACAAATTGCCTTGCAGGTTGGAGCGGCGAACGAGACGGTGGAGGTTTCCGCGGGCGCTCTGGCCGTGCCGACGGATAACGCCGAAATCAGCACTACGGTCCCAGAGCACATGATTAACGACTTCCCCATGGGCAACCGCGATGCTGGCGAATTGCTCAAGATCATGCCGGGCATGGCATTTTCGAATGGTGCGAATCAGGGTTCTGGCTGGAGTACAAAACTCGTGAGCTCAGCCAGCGGACCGGTTGGTAGCTTCTCGGCCAATGGCACGCAGCCGAGTGGTGCCATGTCCTTCATGCTGGACGGCACGAATCTGGTTGATCCTGGTAACGCCGGCGGCCAGATGGCCAATATCAACCAGGACATGGTCAGCGAAGTCAAAGTCCTGATGTCGGACTACAGCGCCGAATACGCGAAGGGCCCGGTGGTCTTCCAGGCGTTCAGCAAGAGCGGTGGCAACAAGTACCACGGCGAAGGGTACGTGTACGCCCGCAATAGCGCCCTGAACTCGATTGACTCATACACCCACAGTCAAATCGCCAACGGGTCCACAACGGCCGATCTTGCCGCTCCGTCGGAGAGCTACTATTACATGGGCGGCAACCTCGGCGGCCCGGTTCCGGGCCTCAACAAGGGGCGGCAAAAGTTGTTCTTCTGGGGCGGCTACGAGTACATGAGGCAACACCCGGCAGGCAGCATCATCAACTACAACATCCCGACTACCGAGCAACTGCAGGGCGACTTGAGTAACACCACGATCAACGGAGTCCCCGGCAACACAATTGTGAGTACGGGCAACACCCTGGCGCAGCAACTTCAGAACACCTGGGGTGCTGCCTACAATGCTATGAACAACCACATCCCGGCGGGTGCTACCGCGACGAACCTGCCATCGTCGACTTGGGATCCCAACGGAGCGATTTATGCCACGCTACTCCCAAGCCAGGCTAACCCGAGAGGCGGAACGCTTATTGCTCCGGGTGCTGGAAACGGCTGGAACAACTATCAGTTCGTGACCACTTCGCCACAGAACCGGTGGGAGGCGACGGGGAAAGTTGATTACGCCATCGGCGACAACACGAAGTTGACGGGTTCGTACAGTCGTCAGATCGAAACCGATCAACATCCGGTAGGCATCTGGTGGACACCACCGTGGACCCTTCCGTATCCGTCCAATGTCGTCCAGAAACTGAACTCGCAGTTGGTGATGGTCAACGTCACGCATGTGTTCAGCCCGACCACGACCAACGAGGCGGTGTTTACATATACGCGCTTCAACACTCCTAACCTTCTGGCCAATGCTGCCGCCGTCAGCCGTTCGAAGCTCGGAATGACCATCCCTGGTCTCTTTGGCGCCCAGGTGGATCAGATACCAAACATCCAGGGGCCATGGGGCGGTGCATTTCCGGACATCGGCAACATGAACCTGACGGGCGGTTTCGGAGCGAACAAGCGAGTTCCTGCCGTCTACGACAACTTCACTCATGTCGTTGGGTCGCACACGTTGAAGTTTGGCGTGTACTGGGATGACACCAAGAATATTCAGTCGAGCAGTGGTTGGGGTGGCGGCGCGAATGGAAACTTCAACCTGGGCGGCAATTTCGGCACCAACAACTCGGTGGCCGACTTCCTCCTCGGGCGGGCCAACTATACTCAACCCAGTTCAGACAAGCTGAATACCATTCAGAACCATATGATAGGTTTTTACGGGCAAGACGCGTACAAGGTCAACCGGCGGTTGACTGTGAACTACGGCTTACGTCTTGATCACAATGGCCAATACTATATTGGCGGAAACGGAATGGCCGTTTGGAATCCAGCCACCTACACCAATGACACGACCGTTGCGAACCCAGGGCTGCTGTGGCACTCCATTGACAAGAGCATCCCGACTTCGGGCTGGGTATCGCCGAAGGTCTACTATGAACCTCGCGTCGGTATTGCCTACGACGTGTTCGGAACCGGCAGGACGGTTGTACGCGGTGGCTTTGCGTCCTTCCGCTATAACGTTTCCGTGAATGACGTTGGGGGGCCCGCAAGTCTGGCTCAGGGAGTCTTCACGGCAAATGACAACAACATTCAGGGTTACGACACGATCGGCAGTTTTACACCGCCCCCCGGTGGAGGAGCCAGCGGCACGATTACCGCGTTCAAACGGGGAGATAACAGGACTCCGTATACGAACGACTGGAACGTCAGTATCGCCCAAGCCCTGCCTTGGCGGTCGGTGTTCGAGGCTTCGTACATTGGGAACAAAAGCAGCAACCAACTGCTTAATGGTGGCAATGGCAAAATCAGCGACGCTAACAGCAACCTTCCAGGAACATACTTCTTGGCGGACCCGACGCAACAGCTCAACAGCCAACAGGCCTTTGTTTCACCTTCGAGCTTGCCGTGCGGTGGTAATGGCATCGATGGCAATGCTTACACCGGCTGCAATGCTGCCGGACCTAACGGCGTTCCGGTGTACCAGAACTATGGCCTCTCCTTCAATGAAAACAACTACCGTCGGCTACCCCGCTATCAGGACATCTACGTCCTGACGCACGCCGGCTACGCGAACTACAACTCGCTGCAAATGTCATGGAAAAAGCAGGCCGGTTCGGTCAGTTTCCTGCTCAACTACACCTTTAGTAAGGTGCTGGGTATCCGAGATGGCAATACGGACCAAGCTGGATCGACTGGAGCGGTGGTTGATCCCTTCAATCTAGGAAACAACTACGGACCGCTGGCGTACGACCACACGCAGATCATTAACGCGACGTACGTGTGGAACTTGCCAAAGTTCGTTCACGGTAACCACCTCCTCGAGGGTGCCGCAAATGGCTGGCAGTTGTCCGGCTATACGACTTTCCAGAGTGGGGCACCTCTGCAGGCAAACAGCACGGTCAACTTCACCTATGCAGGTGGGCTTACCGTTCCGGTGAATGGTCTGGTGGGTTCAAGTTATCAACTTCCTGACAATAGCATTCTCATGTCGAACGGTCTGAGGTCCAATTCTGTCAATCAAGGCACTTGGTTCGGCACCTCTCAAAACGGTGGTGGCTATGCCTCAATGAGTCCGCTGGTGACATGCGACCCGCGCCAGCATGCCTCGGGGGCGTACTTTAACCCAAACTGCTTCGCGACCCCGGCTTACGGCAAACTCGGCACCTTCAATTGGCCGTACCTGCATGCGCCTGCCTACTTTGACAGTGACTTGGGTATCTACAAGAACTTCAAGATCACGGAAAGCAAGAACCTGCAATTCAGGGTCCAGGCGACGAACTTCCTGAATCATCCGCTGCCGCAGTTCGGGTTGGCGGGTACGTCTGACTCCACGATTAATCTGCAACAGAACACCACAGTGCAGATTCCTTTCAACGCAATCACAGGAGCTCCGGATTCGAGTCATCCTTGCGGCTACATCGGAGGCTCCGAAAACTCAAGTGGATCGTGCGACTACACAATCCACTCGATTGCAGGGTCGAATCAAAACAATGTCACAACTGGCAAGCCGGCGTTCAAGACTGGCCAGCGTGTGGTAACGTTCTCTGTGAAGTTCTACTTCTAAAGAGAGCTTTGGGTAGAATCAGAAGGGTGGCTTCGGCCACCCTTCTTTCTTGTTCGGACCTGCCAAATGGCCAGAGCATCTCGCCTCGCGATGTGCGCAGTAATCCTCTCCGTTGCTGGCATCTGGTTGCTGGCGGCTACATCGCCGGCAAAGAGCCCTCTTCGGTTCGAATTCAAAACCCTCCCGTTCGTACTGCAGAACGATGAGACACCGGCGCGCAATGCCCCGGAAACCATGCCTGGCGGTGTAGCGGTATTCGACTACAACGGGGATGGTCGTCCGGACATTTTCTTCACCAACGGCGCCAACATCGCCACCCTGAAGAAGGACGACCCCAAGTATCGAAACCGTCTGTTCCGGAACGACGGGGGTGGAGTGTTCACTGATGTGACGGATGCCGCTGGCCTCGCGGGCACGGGTTACGACATGGGTGCGGCGGTAGGCGATTACGATAACGATGGCCATCCCGACCTGTTCGTCGCCGGTCTGCACCGTGGGACCTTGTATCACAACAACGGTGACGGATCCTTCACCGACGTCACGGTTAAGTCGGGTCTGGATGCAGCAATTAACCGCCCCGACCCGCAGTATGGTCCTTTCTGGGAGATCACAGCCGTCTGGGTGGACGTCAACAATGATGGCCTGCTGGACCTGTTTGTCGCTAACTACATGCAGTGGGGTTACTCGGACAAGGCCCTTTGCCAGATCGAAGGCGTCTCCGACTACTGTCATCCCAGGTACTACAAGGGACAGCCGAATCAGCTTTTCTTGAACAACGGCGATGGTACGTTCCGAGATGTTTCAAAAGAATGGGGAGTTCGCGACCATGTTGGCAAGGCAATGGGAGTCGGGATGGCGGATTACGACCTCGACGGAAAACCTGACCTTTTCGTCACCAACGATGCTTCCTACAATTCGATGTTCCACAACTTGGGCAACAAGTTCGAAGAGGTTGCCTTCGAGACCGGTGTCGCCCTAGTGGAGGACGGCAGTTTTATTTCGGGAATGGGAATAGATTTTCGCGATTACAACAATGATGGGTATCCCGATATTGTGTTCGTGGCTTTACCCAGCCAGACCTTCCCGATCTTTCAGAACACTGGCAAGGGTGATTTCAAAGAGGTCACGACCCCCAGCGGTATGCGCGACCTCAGCCGGCAAATGTCGGGGTTTGGCCCAGCGCTATACGATTTCGACAACGATGGATGGAAGGACATCTTCGTCAGTGGCGGCCATGTGGAATCCCATGACATGCCGGGACAGCCCGTTAATCAGTACAACACCGTTTTTCGCAACCTGGGCGCGAATGGCAAATGGGAGGCGTTGACGGAAGAGGCTGGCTTCGATGCAGCTCACAAAGGACGCCACCGCGGTTGTGCTTTCGACGATCTCGACGGAGACGGACGCGTCGACGTAGTCGTGTCCGCCCTCGGCGCGCCGGCAGAAATCTGGATGAACCGCAGCCAGACCTCAAACCACTGGCTGGACGTCGCTCTGCGCGGTACGAAAAGCAATCGCGACGGCATTGGCGCCAGAATTAAATTGGTGAGCAAGGGTGTTGGACCTCAGTACAACCATATGACTACAAGCGTTGGATACGCCTCGTCCAGCTATGGGCCGGTACATTTTGGATTAGGACTAGACAGCCGCGCGGACCTTATCGAGATTCACTGGCCCTCGGGAACTGTGCAGACCCTTCGCAATATTCCCGCCGATCAAGTGCTCAAGGTTGTTGAAGCCGCGCAGTAGCGACTTCTGCGCGGGAATAAATCAAGAACTCAAGAGCGCGCGGTCATCACTGCACGAATGTCGTGACGCTCTACCCCAGCAGGGTATACGTGAACTGATTGCCGGACACGCTGACCGCTGTCTGCTGTGCCACCGCCGCAGTCGCGGTTGTCAGGTACGGAGTCATAGACGTGATGCTCTGGTTCTGGATGGTAAAGGTTTGTTGCACGTTAGTGGTGCTCATGTTTATGGCCACAATCACGAAATGGCTATTGCCTTTGTACGCCGAAATGAGGATATTCGCGGATGGGTTGATAGGGACACCGCTGCGAACGTAACCGGGCCCCGCAAAAGGGCCCCGCAATTATGCCGATCTTCCCTCCCGCGTTTGGATCGTTCAGCGCAGGGTCGGCGTAGGAGGTGGTAAAGCTTTCTGACTCCGGCATCATCAGTCTGGTCGTCAGCACTGACGAGTTGTTTGCCACCCACGTGTCCGTCTGGCCCGGAGTCCACACGCAAGACTCGTATGTCACATTGGCATCGGGCTCATTTTGCATCGAGATGCCGTAGAGGTTTACGCCGCCGTTTGCCATATGGGTGACGAAGCTCTCCAGGTAGTTGGCGTAGCTGCCGGTGTTCAGCGACCCCATCACAACGTTGCTATCAGTCTTGTATGCAGAGGGCGGAGTCCAGGGCGTGGCGATCACACTCACACTGCTACCGGCAGCGATGACTTCGTGGGCATTACTCAGTTCGGTGTCCCAATTTGACCCTCCCGACGTAGAGCTTGGATCGATGCGCACGCGCAAAATGCTCAGCCCGATCTGATTCGCTCCAGTTCCAAAGAGCGCGTTGACCTCGCTGCTGGGCATGACTGGCATCCAGGCCGTCGCCCCTCCAAAACCCCGTATTGTCTGGTTCTGGCTTCCAAAATCGATGGTCGGGGCGTTGGTCACCGGAGGTGGTGGTGGGGAAATCACGGAACCGGGCGTTCCGCCCCCGCATCCGGCCAGAGAGAGTCACAAGAACCAGGAAGGCAGGCACGAACTTCCGCATGTTAGTCCTCTCCTAAATCGTCGTGGCGCACTCTTCTTCGGCACCGAAGGCGCGCCTCGATCGCCGATGGCGCGGGCACTCCGCCCGCAGGTCAAGCTGGTCACAGAAAGGCACGCAATACAAACACATGACCACCCAGCGTGCTATGCCTCCTCCCGCGACGGCCCGGTCCACTTCGGA
>JADGNQ010000216.1 GCA_017883385.1 Candidatus Sulfotelmatobacter sp. | reverse complement strand
ACGCCTCCTGTTCGGTCCTACGGTCCCTTCGGAAATGCCCAACAAGTTCGCGATGGCTGTGCGGCAGCCCATCGGCGTGTGCGGCATGATCACGCCATGGAACTTCCCCATGGCAATTTCTTCGTGGAAGCTTCTGCCGGCAATCGTGTGCGGCAACACCTGCGTCATTAAGCCCGCGCAGGATACGCCGCTCTCCACCTTCAACCTGGTTCGCGCTCTTACAGACGCGGGTCTGCCCAAGGGCGTGATCAACGTCGTGGGCGGATTTGGCGCTGATGTGGGCACGCCATTAGCTGAGCACTCCGACGTGCGCGCCGTTTCACTCACCGGATCGTCCGCCGTGGGCCGCATCATAGGCGGCATTGCCGCGAAGAATTTCAAGCATTGCTCACTCGAACTCGGCGGCAAGAATCCGATGATCGTGCTCGACGATGCCAACCTCGACCTTGCCATTGAGGGCGGACTCTGGGGAGCCTTCGGCACGACCGGCCAGCGCTGCACCGCGACAAGTCGCATCATCGTGCAGAAGGGCGTGTACCGTGAGTTCGTGGAACGCTACGTCGATCGCGCGAAGCAACTGAAGGTCGGCAATGGCCTGGACGAGACCGTGCAGATGGGACCGGCGGTCAACGAGAAGCAACTACAGACCGACCTGAGCTACGTTGAGATCGGCAAGAACGAAGGTGCGAAGATGGTCTGCGGCGGCAACCGCCTCGATCAGGGCGACTATCAGTACGGCTGGTTCATGGAGCCGACCGTGTTCACCGACGTTGATCCAAAGATGCGCATCGCGCAGGAAGAAATCTTCGGCCCCGTGGTCTCGGTTATTCCCTGCGACGATCTCGAAGACGCGATCGAAATCGCTAACGGAATCGAGTACGGCTTGTCTTCGGCGCTCTACACCAAGGACGTGAACAAGGCGTTCTCGGCCATTCGCGACCTGTATGCCGGCATCACCTACATCAACGCACCCACGATCGGCGCCGAGGTGCATCTGCCGTTTGGCGGCACCAAGGCCACCGGCAACGGCCATCGCGAGGGCGGCATCGGGGCCATCGACTTCTATACGGAGTGGAAGGCGATCTACGTCGACTATTCGGACAAGTTGCAAAAGGCACAAATCGATCGAGAGGACTAGGAACAGTTCTCAGTTCTCAGTTCTCAGTTCTCAGTTCTCAGTTCTCAGTTCTCAGTTCTCAGTTCTCAGTTCTCAGTCTCAGTTCTCAGCCGCCAGAGGCCTGCTCTGGCGGCTGATTTTTTCCGGCCTTTGTTTATCGTCGCGGCGCAAGAGGTGGATTGTGGTGGGTACGTTGGTAATCTTGCCCACTTGTTACGGGCAGCCTACCTTAGCCGAATGAGGCTTCCCTCCAGGTCTCAACTCTCACCTTTGGGGTCGTCTTGTGATGGATCGTCTTTTTCGCAGCGTCCGGAATCTGAGTGACTTCAAGGGACGCTTTTTGCTCGCCGCCCTCGCGTTGCTGGTCTGTGTGATGGCCGGCTCCACTCCTTGTCTCTCGGCGGACAACACCGCCAAGCCCCACCGCAAAGTCCTGATGATGTTCGAGCCCGAGTACCCGACGATTCTGAAGAATGGTCACTTTGAAGGACAGGTTCGTTTGGAGGCCACGGTGCTTCCGAACGGAACCGTTTCGAAGGTCGACATTAAGGGCGGCAATCCCATGCTGTCCCAGTATGCCTCGAAGGCCGTGATGAGGTGGAAATACGCGCCCGGCCCGGACAAAACCGTCGAGGAAGTCGTGTTCGTCTTCAATCCCAACGATCGGTAAGTCGTATCGTTCTGCTTTCGGGCTGAGGAACCAGCCGGGGCCGCAGATTTCTGCCCTGCGCCACGTCTTGTGCGTTTAGAATTTCTGTTTGGCCGCGGCTTGGAACCTCTGCCGCGGCGAGGCTTTCATGACTCCAACTAGCATGACTCCCATCAGCCCAGCTCACGAAATCTGTGCCGCCTCCCGACTCGAGAATGTCCGCTACGCCATCCGCGACCTAGCCTGCGTCGCTGACGAAGTGGTGAAGCAAGGACACAAGGTTCTGCCGCTCAATGTGGGCGACCCGCTCAACTTCGACTTCCAGACGCCGCCGCACATCATTGAGGCCGTGCACAAAGCGATGCGTGATGGGAAGAACGGATATGCGCCGTCTTCCGGCGTCCCCGAAGCGCTGGAAGCGATTCGCGGCGAGGCAGCCCGCAAGGGGATCACAACGGTGCAGGATGTATTCGTGACCTCTGGCGTCAGTGAAACGGTCGACCTGTGCCTGTCGGCGCTGGTCAACCCCGGCGAAGACGTTCTGACTCCAAGCCCGGACTATCCACTGTACTCGGCGGTTCTGTGTAAGTTGGGAATCAAACTCAACGCTTACGATTTGAATGAAGACGACGCGTGGCAGCCCGAACTGGCGGACATCGAACGCAAGATTACGCCGCGCACCCGCGGCATCGTGCTGATCAATCCCAACAATCCCACAGGATCACTGTGCACGCGACAGATGCTGGAGCAAGTCGCGGAACTGGCACGCCGCCATAACCTGATCGTCTTCTCCGACGAGATCTACGACAAGCTGATTCTCGACGGCACGCCGCACATCGCCTTCGCTTCGATTGCGCCCGACGTACCTTGTGTGACCTTCGGCGGAATGTCGAAGAATTATCTTGTCCCCGGATGGCGCATCGGCTGGGGCATTGTCTCTGGCGGCGCCGCCGCGGTGAAGACCTATACCGAAGGCGTGAACCGGCTGCTGCGCGCGCGCCTTTGCGCCAATCATCCCGAGCAATACGCGATCAAACCCGCGCTGGAAGGCCCGCAGGATCATCTAGCTGAAGTGCAGTGCAAGCTGCGCTCCCGCCGCGATCTTACGCAGAAGTGGTGCGAGTCGACGCCGCGGGTGAGCTGCGTCGCCCCGCGCGGCGCGTTCTACGCCTACCCGCGCATTGTTATCCCGGAAAGTGATGAAATTTTCGTGAAGGAACTCATCCGCCAGAAGCACGTCATGGTCGTGCACGGCTCGGGATTCGGGCAGAAGCCGGGGACACAGCATTTCCGGATCGTGTTCTTGCCGGATGAGCAGACGCTGACCAAGGCTTATGCGGGGATTGCGGAGTTTATTCGAGAACGCTACGGGAAGAGACTTTGACCGCTGAGTTCGCAGAGAAGGGCCGCGAAGAGCGCAAAGAAAAAACAGGATTTCGTAGCGCAACGCTGTATAAACTTCGCGGTCTTTATCAGACTTGGCGGCTTAGGGCCTTTCAGAATATCCCCGGCAGCACCGCCGACACACGCTTCGCATACTCCTCGAATTCCTGCCCAAACGCTGCACGCAGCAGCTTCTCTTCGGTCCGGACCCGAATCACCAGGCCGACCATGAATATGACGGTCGCCACAATCAGTGCAATCCAATGCTCCATCGCCAATCCAGTCGCTATCAGCATCCCGAGCATGCCCGTATAAATCGGATTTCGAACGTAGTGGTAAGGGCCGGAGGTAATGAGCTTATGGCCTTCGACCAAGCGTGCCGCCACTGCCCACTGCTTCCCGAGCGTGCGGACCGCGGCAGCGATCAGCCAAGCCGACCCGGCTGCGATGGCCACGGTCAACACGGAAAATGCGGCGCCGACCGCTCCTGAGAGCGCCGGAACTAATGGCAGGAAGGGCCGTCGCGGAGGCTGGAACCATACTACAAAGTAGCCGCACATTTGCAGCACGATGCCTATCGTAGCCAGGTTATCCCGCTTGGCCTCGGGCGCCTGCGGAGGCCGCTTGCGCAGTAGAAAGATGCCGGCAAAAACGAGCCAGCAGAGAATAACGCCAAGCAGTGTGGCAAGCGCGAGCGGAGTTGGGCCTGACATTCTTTCCGAACCTCGACGTTATGCTAATACATCTGTTCTGCCGCTTGGCCTTTGCTGATGAATCTGATTAAATCGAATCAAGCAACACTGGCGGCGCGCTGGTGTTCCTACAACCGTGGTCGACATTCACTCTCACATCCTTCCGGAAGTAGATGACGGGCCCAAATCGTGGGACGTTTCGGTTGCTATGTGCCGGGCGGCTGCCGCCGACGGGATCACTCATATGGTGGCCACGCCTCACGCCAACGACCGCTACCACTATGACCGCGAATATCTGCAGGGACTGGTCACCCATCTGCAGCAACTTGTGGGAGACTCCCCCAAACTGAGCCTGGGTTGCGACTTTCACCTCTCCTACGACAACATGCAGGACGTGCTGGCCAACCCGGCCCGTTACGCCATCGAAGGCACGCGCTACATGCTGGTGGAGTTGAGCAACTACAGTGTTCCAGCGCAGACCACCGATTGCTTCGTCAAACTCGGAGACTGCGGCATCACCGCCGTGATCACACATCCCGAGCGCAACCCGATTCTGCGCGAGAGCCCGCAACGCGTGGTGGAGTGGGCCGAGCAAGGCTGCGTCATTCAGATGACAGGATCCGCTCTCACCGGATTCTGGGGGGAGCGCACGCGGCGGGCCGCGGAAAAGCTGCTCGAACATCAAGCCGTACATGTGCTGGCTACCGATGCGCATGACACGGAAAAGCGCGTGCCGGTTCTCTCCCGCGCGCGCGAGGCCGTCGCCGACATTTGCGGAGAGGACGTTGCCGAGGCCTTGGTCGAGGCGAATCCCCGGGCCATCATAACCAACCAGCCGCTGCCGTATTTCCCACGGCCAGTGATGAGTAGCTACCGGAAAAGCGGCAACTAGCTTTTAGCTTTTAGCTTTTAGCTTTTAGCTTTTAGCGAGTTGAGATTTGCCTGGACAAGGCAATGAACACAGCTGGCGATGATCCGCCTTCGTGTGGATCTGTCTCAGGCTGAGTTTCTTACTGCGGGCGGGAAGAATCGCTCTGGTTGGGACTCTGAGCAGGCACGGGATCGGCCGTCGGCAGGGCGGTGTGCGACGTTGTGGGCATCGATTCGGCTCGCGGGGCGTCCGGCCCGGTGATCATGGCGCTCTCAGGATTGAGCAAGTGGTCTTTGCTCGGACCCAATCCCAGTTTGATCAGCGCCCGCGAATCGGGCACCGTCTTGCTCTGCCAGCCGTGATCCGCCTGATACTTCCGCATCGCATCTTCGCTGGCCTGGTTCCATGTGCCCGTGGCCTCTCCGCTCATGTAGTGTTCGCGGATGAGGGCCTCCTGAATCGAACGGGCCCGCTCGGAGTCGATCTTCTGCTGGCCTCGCGTGCGGACTGGCTTTTTCTTTCGCGACGAATGCGAGGCACCTGAGGTTTGCGATGTCTTGTAGTGCTTACGAGGCGTGGCCTTGGCGGTTGTCTTCGAAGTGGTCTTGGCCGTCGTTCTTTCGCTCGTGGGCTTCTTCGCCGCAGGGCGAGCGGCTGAATCCTGCTGGCGGGCATTGCCCGCTGGAACCCAGACACACGTCAAGGCCAAGGCACAGACCGCACCCCATCGCGCTCTCCGGATTCCGGCCGAACCGCGATCGATCAAAGCGAAAACCCTTCCCTTTTAAATTACCGGGCCGAACAAGTCCAGCCTAAACAATCCCGCACAAAGAAACGCCCAACTGGTCGCTGGCACTGTAATCATCCTCGATCTGAGACTACAGTGCCAGTTCCCGTTGGGCTGATTCAGGTTACGGAAGTGTACCGGCCATGAAGATGGTGCCGTCCTGCCGGGTTGAGCCACGCTGCCGCACCAGGAAAACCACGTCCTGGCCGCTCTTCAGGCTCGACTCGAGCTTGGCGAAATCATCTTCGCTGTTCACCGGCTGCTTGTTGATTTCCAGGATGATATCGCCGCGTCCCAGGTTCACGTCTTCGGCAAACGAACCCGGCTTCACGTCCTGCACGATTACCCCTTTGCCCGCGGGCATGTCGAGGCGGTCGGCCATCTCCGGAGTCACCTTGCGCACCGTCACCCCAAACTTGCTCTGCTTGGGAGCGCTGTCGTCCCCACTGTCCTGCTCGTCTCCCAGTCGCGCCGCAAACAGCTTGGCGCGATCGGCAATGGTCACGTTGGTGTCCTGCGCTTTGCCGTTACGCAGGAAGCCCAGCGCTACCTTCGATCCCGCCTTGCGCGAGGCAATGTCGGCCACGAGTTCGGTGCCCTTGCTGACTTTCTTGCCATCGACGCTGGTGATGGTGTCGCCGACTTTCAATCCAGCCTGGTCCGCCGGACTCCCGGCCACCACACTCGAAACGGTCACGCCCGATCCCGAACCGTAGACACGAGCGATCGCGGGATTCTCGACGGCATCAAACATGATGCCGATTGAGCCGCGCGAAACCTTGTGCTCCGGCCCAGTCAACTGGTTGTAGACGTCGACCACCGTTTTTGAGGGCAGTGCAAAACCCACGCCCGCGTAGGCATTGGTCTCGCTCAGAATTGCAGTGTTAATGCCGATGACTTCGCCGTTCATGTTGACCAGCGGCCCGCCGGAGTTACCCGGGTTAATGGCCGCGTCGGTCTGGATAAAAGTCTGGAATTGCCGGTTGGGCACAATGTCGCGTCCCTTGGCGGAAACGATTCCAGCCGTGACCGTCTCGGACAAACCGAACGGACTGCCCACAGCCAGAACCCAGTCGCCCACCTGCATGCTGTCGGAATTGCCCATCTTCGCGGCTGGAAGCGCGCGATCCACGTCAACCTTGATCACGGCCAGATCGGTCTCCTGATCGGTGCCGATGACCTTGGCGTCGTGCTGCACGCCCGGAGGATCGTCTTCAAAGCGCACGCGAATACGGTCCGCTTTCTCGACCACGTGCCGGTTGGTAACAATGAAGCCCTTCGAGTCGACGATCACACCAGAACCCAAAGAGCGCTCGCGGATGGCGCCATCGCCAGGGCCGCCCTGCCCCTGCCCGCC
>JADGNQ010000444.1 GCA_017883385.1 Candidatus Sulfotelmatobacter sp. | reverse complement strand
TGTCAGATGTTGGAGATCTGTAGGAAAAGACCCACGTCAACTCGCGTTGCGAGTGGGACGTGGGGTACGGAGAACTGAGGAGGTACAATGCTGGCACTTCACCGAGGTGGCAACTTGAGAGCTTGGTTCGCAGCAGTGGTGGTGTGCGTGTTGTTGACGGTGTCGGCGTGTGCTCAGGGTGTGCCGGCGGATACGGACGAGAAGCTGGCGGCGGATTTTTGGGCGTGGCGGGCGCGCTACGGACAGTTCACAACCGATGACATCAATCGGATGGAAAGGCCGACGGGAGTCGTGCGCGACTGGTCGGCGGCGGCCGTGGAGAAGCAGCGGAAGGAACTGGCTGAGTTCAGCGAGCGATGGAAAAAGCTGGATGACCGCAAGGCTCCCGTTGCGCGGCAGGTTGACCATCGGCTGATGGGATCGGCGCTGGCGCGCGTGCATTGGGAACTGGACGTTCTGAAGCGGTGGCAGAGCGACCCGATGTTCTACCTGGACCAGACGCTGACTCCGGTGGCGGAGGCGCTGACGGTGCCGGGTCCGTATGACGAAGCTCAGAGCCGCGAAATTTTGGCGCGGCTGAATAACATTCCGGCGATAGCGGGACAGGCGCGCACGAACCTGGTGTCACCTTCGGCAGAACTGGCGAGCATGGCGATCGGTTCGCTGGATGGTGTGAAGTCGAAGTTACAGGGGATGGCGAAGGCACTTGCGCCGGAGACGAAGATTCCGCCAGAGGAATTGCGGGCATCGGCGGAACGAGCAGGGGATGCGCTGGAGCGGTATCGCGCGTGGCTGCAGGGACGGCTGGCGGGCTTGCCAGCGCAGTCGGCGATCGGGCGAGAGAACTATGTGTGGTTCCTGCGCAATGTGGCGCTGATGCCGTATACGCCGGAGGAATTGGTGTCGCACGCGGAACAGGAATGGCACCGTGCGGTGGCGTTCGAGGGCATGGAGGCGAACCGGAACCGTTCGGTGCCTCCGCTTGAGATGGCTCCCACGATCGAGGAATTCGTCGGGCGCAATCAGAAGGCGGAGCTTGCCTCGCGGGAGTTTCTGGAGAGAAGAAATATTCGAACGCTGCCGGCGGGGTTGCGACATTTCACGTTGCGGGCGTTTCCGGAATATCTGCGTGCGCTAGGAGATTTTGTAGAGACGGACGATTTCACATCGGCGTCGCGGCTAGACAAGGACGCGATCCGGTACGTGAACCCTCCGTCGCTGAAGCAGGGATACTTCTGGATCGCGGACGCGAAGGATCCGCGCATATCGATCGTGCATGAGGGAACGATAGGACACTACGGGCAACTGTGCGCGTCGTGGCAGCACCCGGATGAGATACGGCGACACTACTACGATTCCGGGGCGAACGAGGGAATCGGATTTTACGCGGAAGAGATGATGCTGCAGTCGGGACTGTATGACGATAGTCCGCACTCGCGGGAAATCGTATACAACCAGATGTTGTTGCGAGCACTGCGGGTGATCGCGGACGTGAAGGTCTCGCTGGGCGAATTCACGCTGACGCAAGCGGCGGACTTCCTTGAGCGCAACGTGCCGATGAGTGCCGCGAGTGCGCATCAGGAGGTAGTAGAGATGGGCGCGTGGCCGGGACAGAAGATCTCGTATCAGACGGGAAAATTGCAGATCGTGCAAATGCTAAGCGATGCGCGATTGAAAGAAGGGGACAAGTTCAGTCTGCGGAAATTCCATGATTACGTCTGGCTGAATGGGAATGTGCCGATCGCGCTTCAGAGGTGGGAATTGCAAGGGATGGATGATGACGTGAAAAAGGTAGATGGCAGTCGGTAGTTGTCGGTCGTTGGTGGTTAGACCCACGGTGAGCCGTGGGTTTCATATTGCAGGCGACGATGCTCGTGGAAGGAAAAGACCCACGTCAACTCGCGTTGCGAGTGGGACGTGGGGTACGACATCAAAACTACGACTCCAAAATCATGCCCTTTGGCCTTAAGCTAGCGAAGGCTGAAAAAGCGGCAAAGTATTCCCCTCCTGATCAGCGTCTGACTGCTTGAGCGGGAGGCACTGCCGCATATCGAGGGTGAAGGTGCCGTAGGGATTGACGTGCTGCCACTTCAGGGGCGAGAGAGCACGGAGGTCGATTACTGTAAGCCGACCCCGCCATTGTTCTTCTTCCAGGTTCGTCATGGAGAGGCGCGGTTCGCGGCCGTCCGGGAATTGGCACGACGGCGACATAGTGGCGCAGTATCGGAGTTGCTGGCGTTGGTATTACGCGAACAGTACTTGCCGGCGCTTTGGGCGCTCGGCGAAATAGCCGACCAACGCGCGTTACCGGTGCTCGACAATCTTCTGGAGCACGGCGGAACTGGCAACATCGCCCAGGACAGCCCTTGGCACGGGACACTTGTACGGGCTCTGGCTCGGTATGGCGACGCGGTGTTGCCGATTCTCGAGAAGTCTCTCGCAGCAAAAAAATACCCCGCCGCGAGTCTTGCGATCAGAGCCCTCGGGCTGATTGGGTGAGCATTC
>JADGNQ010000443.1 GCA_017883385.1 Candidatus Sulfotelmatobacter sp. | reverse complement strand
TGCACCGCCGGATCCTTGTGCCCGGTGAAGCCGATGTACCGAATCTTCCCCGCCTTTTTCGCATCCACCAGGGCTTCGAGCGGCCCGCCGGAGGCGAAGAAGCGGTCGGGATCCTCCATCCGGATGTTCTCATGATACTGAATCAGGTCAATGTGATCCGTCTGCAATCGTCGCAGCGATTCATCGATCTGGCGTGCCGTGGAGTCCCTCGTCCGGCCATCGAATTTCGTCATCAGGAACACTTTCTGCCGATACCCATCACCGAGCGCCAGCCCCATGCGCCGCTCGCTTTCCCCATTGTGGTAATCCCAGCAGTTGTCCATGAAGGTGATGCCGCGGTCGATCGCACTGCGGATGATGCGAATCCCTTCGTTCGGGTCCTGAGGGCGACCGATGTGATGGCCGCCCAATCCGATCGCCGAGACTTTTTCGTTGGTCTTTCCGAAGCTTCGATAGATCATTCCGTTTCCCTGGGCCTTGGCCGTCGCCGCTATGCCGATGCCCGCAAGAACACTCAAGACGTCCCTTCGTTTCATGCTAGAAAGCTTTGCACACGAGAGACCGGAGTCCCTGGGACCTCCCTGGGCATCGCAGTGTCTTCATGAACCGGAATTGACTGGCTCATTTCGAAACGGTTTGAGAAGACGCTGGTGGGCCGGGTATCTGGGCGACGGCGCGCGAGGCGCCGACACACCGGTTGGCGACGCATCGTATTGCCGAAGGGGAAGCGACTGCGCGCCCACGACCGGGGCCAGGGTGGCTGGTGTGACGAACGGCATCGTGGTCCAAGTTGTTCAAGCTGGTGAGCGCCAAGCAACGCGGTGGGCACACCTCTACCTGCGTTACCGAGTGAGGAGCGGAAACATGACCCGAAGTTCTTGATTACCGCGCCCGCAGGCGACCTCCCTGGATCGTGAGCCCGCTGACGCGGAATTTCTTAGCCGGCGCGGCTCGCTCGTGGCCGATGAGTGAAGCCGAATCCGAGCGCCGCGTTGACCGGATGTTGCGCCTTACTTGTGTTTTAGTGCTTCGGCGGCTACCGCGTCGGCCTTGGTCTTGTGGACCGTGCCATCCGGGTGGTTCGGCGGAGAGTAGATCGTATATAGCTTCAACTCCAGCGTCTTCGACGTATTGATCACGTTATGGTACGTCCCCGCCGGAACCACCACAGCATCGCCGTCGTGCGCCATATGTTCTTCCTTCTCGTTCAGGACGAATTTCGCCTGCCCCTTTTCGATGCGGAAGAACTGGTCGACATGCGGGTGCACCTCGTCGCCAATGTCTTCGCCCGGCCGCAGGCACATCACAACAAGCTGCGAATGCGGACCGGTGAATAGCACCTGCCGGAAATACTCATTCTCCATGGTCTGCTTTTCGATCGGCCCAACGTATCCAGTCATAGTTTTGGTCTCCTTCAGGTCCTTCGAAGGTATTTTGCTGTTGTCCTGTGAGTGCACCGCAGAAACGCTGATCAGCAAGCCGGCGGCTAGTGTCGCCCATCTTGCTGTGTGCAATGTCGTTTTCATTGTTTGATCGAGAACCTCCAACTGCCCACATCGCACGTTTCTGGCCATTCCTGGCCACTCAAGGAACAACCTCAACTCATCCAATGGGGATTATTGGCGGTGCCGTCAAACTTCGCAGTGGTCTTGAAGGGTTCGTACTTTACCGTCAAGGCGGCAGACCTCGTCTTCGTGAGCAGAGCGGATATTCGGGCCTTATCCAGCGGCCGGAATGTGCGCGCGGCTTCTATCGCCTGATCGAGCCGTTCCATGCTCTCGCATTCGGTGATCACCACGGAGACCGGCAGATTCAGCGCGTAGTGCAGGCACTCGACGGGTGTGACCGTTGCGCTCTTGAGCAGGTTTCCGTCCCCCATCGATTTCATGCCGAGCACGGCGATTCCCTGCTCGACGAGTTTGGGCATTACCTGTTGCGCAAAGCTGCGGAAGTGGTAATCCCTGCAGTTGTCCCCTGAAGGTGATGCCGCGGTCGATCGCCGTGAAGGTCAAAAGGCAATGCGATAGGATTAGCTTTTTCCAACGTTTCCGGCTATTGCCTTAAAACCAGCATACGCTATACCACTCCATCACCCGCCGAGTGTCGGGTCCTGGTTTTTAAACCAGGCGAGTGCGTGCTCAAAATGCGGTAGATCGAAATCTGGCCAATATTCATCCCGGACATAGAAATCCGCATAAATCGATTGTACCGGAAGAAAACCGCTTAATCGGCGTCTTCCTCCCCAGCGTACGATCAAATCCAGACGCGAAACCTCACCTGAACGCAGGCCGCCGTTTTTAAGACCGGCCAGATCCCATTCCCAGCCATAGTTGACCAGTAGATTCACCTTCATTCCGACACCCTGGCGATGCCGGAATTCGTTTAACGCCTTGGGGAATTGCGTCGAGGTTTCATCGCCGACGACAAGCAGAGCCGCTCCACGGCGTGCAATCTCAAAAGCAAATGCAACGCTGGCCTCGCTGAATGCCTGTTTCTGAATGGAAGGCCGCCT
>JADGNQ010000074.1 GCA_017883385.1 Candidatus Sulfotelmatobacter sp. | reverse complement strand
TATTAGGAAGCCCTACAAACGACTTTCTCAGTTTTCTTAGACATTTTCTATCCCAGAGTTTTGGCCGTTTTGAGGGAAATGGAGTTTTTCAACAGCCACCCCCCATAGCACTCATTGACCGGCTCCCCAGGAAGAAACCGCGAGCGCAAGAACACGACAACAATGGAACGGAGTGTCTGTCCACATGATTACAGCTTGACTCGGCGCAGGCGGAGGGCATTCGTTATTACTGACACTGAACTGAAGCTCATGGCGGCAGCGGCGAAGATGGGGCTCAAGAGTAATCCGAAAAATGGATATAGCACGCCCGCGGCGATGGGAACTCCGATGGCGTTGTAGATGAAGGCGAAGAACAGGTTTTGACGGATGTTGCGCATCGTCGCCTGACTCAACTTGCGGGCGCGGAGAATTCCGGTGAGATCGCCCTTCACCAGCGTGATGCCGCCGCTCTCCATAGCAACGTCGGTGCCGGTCCCCATGGCGATGCCGACGTCGGCTTGAGCCAGCGCGGGGGCGTCGTTGATGCCGTCGCCGGCCATGGCGACCACTCTTCCCTGCCCTTGCAGCTTGCGGATGACTTCGAGTTTGCCTTCGGGCAGAACTTCGGCTTCGAATTCGGTGATGCCCAACTCCTTGGCAATCGCGGCAGCAACGGGCTTGCTGTCTCCGGTGAGCATAACAATGCGGAGATCCTGATTTCTGAGATCGCGCAAGGCGTCGGGCGTGGACTGCTTTGGTTGATCTGCCACGCGGATGTTGCCTGCGTATTCTCCATCCACGGAGACGTTGAGCCTTCCGTCGTCCAAGGACGGAACCGAGTCGATATTCGGCGCTTGAATCGCTCCCACCTGAACCATCAAGGCGGGGTTGCCCACGGCGACGTTGTGTCCATCGACGACGCCGAGGATGCCCTTTCCGGTGATGGACTGGAAACCCTGCGGCTGGGAGAGCTTTAGGTCTCTCTTGACGGCTTCTTTCACTACAGCGGTTCCCAAGGGATGTTCGCTGGCCCGCTCCAGACTCGCCGCCAGACGAAGCAGTTCGGGATTCTTCTCAAGGTCCTGGGAGATACTGACGACTTTCGGCTTGCCTTCAGTGAGCGTGCCAGTCTTGTCGACGACGAGAGTGTCCACTTTTTCGAGAGTCTCTAGGGCTTCGGCGTTTTTGATCAGCACTCCGGCATGAGCGCCGCGGCCGGTGCCGACCATAATTGCCATGGGTGTGGCTAGGCCGAGGGCGCAGGGGCAGGCGATGATGAGAACTGCGACTGCGTTGACTAGCGCGTACGCCAAGCGCGGCTGGGGACCGAGCAAGAACCACACGACGAACGTTACCGCGGCAATAGCGACGACCGCGGGAACGAACCAGGCGGCAACACGATCCGCGACACCTTGGATCGGAGCGCGGCTGCGCTGGGCTTGTCCCACGAGCTGGACAATGCGCGCGAGTAGCGTTTCCGAACCGACGCGCTCGGCTTGCATGACGAACGAACCAGTGCCGTTGATGGTCGCGCCGATGACTTTCTCATTAGGGGATTTTTCCACCGGGACTGATTCTCCGGTGATCATCGACTCGTCGACTGCGCTGCGGCCCTCGAGCACGACACCATCGATAGGAACCGTTTCTCCTGGACGCACGCGCAGGCGATCACCGGGCTTGACGTGCTCGAGGGGAATGTCTTTCTCAGATCCGTCGGCGGCCAGAAGGCGCGCGGTCTTGGGACTGAGATCCAGCAACGCGCGAATCGCGGCGCTGGTGCGGCTGCGGGCGCGGAGTTCCATGACTTGGCCGAGCAGGACTAGGGTGGTGATGGCGGCGGCGGATTCAAAGTAGAGATCGGGAGAATCGCCCATGCCGCTTTGTGAAGGCGGGAAAATCCGCGGAGCCACCGTCGCCACCACGCTGTAGATGTAAGCTGCGCTCGTGCCCAGGCCAATCAGCGTGAACATGTTGGGGCTGCGGTTGACCAAAGACGTCCAGAAGCGCTGGAAGAACGGGAGGCCGCACCAGAGGACGACCGGAGTGGCGAGCGCGAACTCGATCCAGGGGAGATTGAAGGGCACGCCATTGACGATCAGATGGCCGATGTATCCGTTCAGCCAGATCATGCTAGCCATCGCGATGATGAGGAGCGGAGCAGTCAAGACAACGCCGATCCAGAAGCGGCGCGTCATGTCGCGGAGTTCCGGGTTTTCTTCCGCGGCCGCGGTCACCGTGCGCGGCTCCAGCGCCATGCCGCAGATCGGGCAAGAGCCCGGCTCGGTCCGCACGATTTCCGGATGCATGGGGCAGGTGTATTCCGTGCGTGTGGCGGAGAACGGAACGTCCGATTCCAGGGCCATGCCGCAGGAAGGACAGGCTCCGGGCTTGGACTCGCGCACTTCAGGACACATGGGGCAGACATAGGCTGGCGCTGCCGCAGGAGAACTCGGCGCCGGGCTCGGCACAGGCTGCAGTTGCGTCAGCGGGCCCCTGTGAGCTGGAGCCGCCTTCGGCGCGGCCGGCATCCCCAGCATAACCAGTCCCGACGAGGCGGGCTTGTTCAGGTAGCTTTGAGGATTAGCTTTGAACTTATCCACACAACCCGCGCAACAAAAGTAATATTTCTTGCCAGCGTGGTCATGGACATGTTTCGCCGTAGCGGGATTCACGTTCATTCCGCAAACCGGGTCGCGCTCGAGCGTGGAAACTGGATTCGAAGCTGTCATAGGGCTTAGCCGTTCAGTATGTGCCTGAGAATTGGTGCCATCCCCTGCGGATTCTGTGTCGTAGCTCTTCTTATTCCCCTTCGGGGCTTGCTCATTCCGCACCTGCCACCCATGGCTTGCGCCATGGGCTGTATTCTTTCGCCGCCTCGCGGCTGGGATCACTTGCGACTCGAGCGCGTGCTCTTTGATTGCCGATGCTCTATATTGGATTCATCCGGCGTCGAGAGCCGGGGACTTCACCTTCATCATATCGAAAGGCTGTCAAGGCATGACTTATCTGGATGTAGTTTTCAATTGCGGTGCACTTCCCGGCGAGAACGAATTGCGGGCCATCGACAGCATGCGCGAGGTGTACGGCATCCGGCGGGTGCAGTTTAACGGCAAGGAGCGCACGGTTCGTGTGGAGTTCGACGCCTCGCGCCTGAAACAGGATGCGGTCGCGCGGATGTTGCGGCAGGCGGGAATTGATGTGCGGGAGCCTGTGGTGCTGGCCTGAGCGGACTGGATTTGCGGGGCGGTTTTTCGGGCTTGATGCTCCGACCCGGCGTTAGAAACGCCGCTACTGTCGGGCGCACCTCCGGCGCTAAATGTTCTTCAGAGCTATGAATCCTAAGGAGTACTTGTTGGGGGAGCACTTCGGGAATTTGCATCGAGTAGACAGACTGCGACCGGAGAATCGAGGGTGGGGGAGGGCTCTCCGGCCAGACGGAAGGAAAAAGCAAGGGGTGCCCACAGAAAACCTCTGGCCGAAGTTATTCTCTGAAGCACCCCGTTGCGCGCCACTTCGTCTGCCCTTCCCTAAAGCATGTGATATGCCGTCCGCAAACTATTCAAAACAAAGCTGACGAATTTTTCCGCACGGTAGGAATTGCGCAGCCCCGGGAAAGATTTACTTCGCCCGTTAAAGGCAACATGAGGGCCGGATGATTTGTTCAAAAATCTTGCGTATTTGAGTCTCGAGATCAGGCTACGAATCCTCCGGGAGCCGCCTCCCGCGCGCCCACTGCGGTGAAGCGAAGGGTCTTCCCGCACGTTCCTCCGTGGCGGAAGCCGGAGTTGAGCAGTGCCGTTTTCAGTGAACGATTCTTCCGCTATAATCTTCTTCCGCTATAATCGGTGACAGTTTCTTTCCTGCCAACCTGCGCCCTTAGCTCAGTTGGATAGAGCGTCTGGCTACGAACCAGAAGGTCGGGAGTTCGAATCTCTCAGGGCGCACCATTACTTCTTCCTGTTCCACCTGAAGCGGCCAGATCGCACCTTGAGATCATGACCGCACGAGCGACCCGCGATCCGCGCAGGTATCCACATTCCTGATCCGGTCCGCCGTCCCTGTCCATTCACGGACACCCTCGGGCGAAACCGGACACTTTATCTCGTTCCAACACACCAGCTAGATGCGCAAGCCACTTCGTTCTCATAAAGTTGCGTCCCCTACACTTTGGTGCTCGAATTGCCATTCTTCCCGCGTGCCACCAGAGGCCGACGATGACTAGCCTGCTGCAGGACTTGCGATTCGCCCTACGCCAGTTGCGCCGTTCACCAGGCTTTGCCCTCACCGCGATTCTTATCCTGGCGCTGGGGATAACCGCGAATGTTGTGGTTTTCGGTGTGCTGCAGGCGATCCTGCGACCCATTGATGTGCCTCATGCGGACCAGGTAATGACGCTCGCGCACAAGGAGCAGCCCTATCCGTTTTTTTCGTATCCGGAAGTGCGCGATGTCCGGGATGGCAATTCGGTGTTTTCTGCTGTTGCCGCGCAGATGATCCAGAACTTTGGCCTGGAAGCCGACGGCGTTACGCGGCCGGTCTGGGGATGCGAAGCGAGCGGACAGTACTTCGAGGTCGTCGGCGTCAAACCGTTCCTCGGGCGACTGCTGAATCGTGCCGACGACGACCATCCCGGAGGCTCAGAAGCCGTGGTGCTTTCCTGGCCGATCTGGAAGAGCGACTTCAACGGTGATCCGAACATCGTGGGAAAGGCTGTTCGCATCAACAAGCATCCGTACACGATCGTCGGAGTTACCCCGGAAGGCTTCTACGGCACCGAAAAAATTGGGCAGTTGGACATTTTCGTTCCGATGGCGAATGAAGCATCGCTAGACCGGGACGACTGGCTCGAGTCGCGGAGCGACCCGCACGTTTATTCGATCGTGCGCATCAAGGACGGGGTTTCCATGCCCCAGGTGCAGGCTGAACTGGACACGATTGCCCTGCGAATCCGGCGAGAGTATCCGAAAGAGGAAGAAAAGCTGTCGTTCAAGCTGACCCGCCCGGGATTGATGGGCGACTTTTTCGGCGCGCCGGCGCGCGCTTTTATGTCAGGGGTACTGGGGTTGGCCGGTATTGTGCTGCTCGCCGCATGCGCTAACCTCGGCGGCCTGTTCGCAGCACGCACGGCAGACCGCACGCGCGAGATCGCCATCCGCATGGCTGTTGGATCGAGCCGCTGGCGCGTCGTCCGCCAGATCCTCGCCGAGGCCATTGTTATTTCGATCTTAGGCGGCGCGTGCGCCTGTGGTTTGGCGTGGATCGCCCTCTCCGGCCTGGCGAACTGGCATCCACCCTCCGAATACCCGATCGCGTTCCATATACAGCCGCAGCCATCCTTGATCATGATGGGGTTGCTGATCTCGGTGCTGGCCGGCGCAGTGTTCGGGGTGATGCCGTTGCGGCAGATTTTCAAGACGGATCCCAATGACGCGATCAAGAGCGGCAGCAGCAACCAATCCTCGGCCGGACGTCGCTGGGCGCTGCGCGATGTGTTGCTGGCGGCACAGATCGCTCTCTGCTGCGTCACCGTCACGGCTGCCTTCGTCTCGCTGCGGGGCCTGGGCAAAGCCATGACCATGAACATGGGGATCAATCCGAAACATGCGGTGCTGACGAAGTTCGAACTCAGCCAGGCTGGCTATTCGAGCGAGGCCGCCGACCATTTCCAGCGCCAACTGCTGGAAAGGGTCTCGCAGCTACCAGGCGTCGATGCGGCAGGCTATGGGACCACCACGCCCCTCTCCATGGATATCTCGGATTCGAATGTCTTCTCTCAACAAGCTACCGATTTCAAGCCCTCCAACAGAGCATTTGATGCCGACGACTACTGGGTCTCGCCCGGATACTTTGCTGCCACTCAAATACCACTGCTCGCGGGACGCGAAGTCAGCTTTACTGACACTCCGAAGTCTCCGGCCGTCGCGGTGGTGAATCGGGAATTCGCCAGGCGCCTCTTTCACCTCAATGATTCCCACTCCGATGACGCCGTTGGCCGATCTTTCAAGAACAGTTCCGGCCAGCCGATCCAGATCGTGGGCATCGTGGCAGATGGAAAGTACTTTTCGCTTACCGAAGATCAGCAAGCGGCAGCGTTCTTCCCCATCTCGCACGGCCCAACTGGTCACACATCGTTCATCGTTCGGACGCGGCCTGATTCATCCGACCTGGCCACAATCGACATGGCTGCGACCGTGCGTAAAGTGATCCGCGATCTCGACCCAGCTATACCTGTCCGGGCATCCGGTCCCTGGAAGAACCAGCTTGGGCTGACGTTCTTTGTAGCCCAGGTGGCGACAGTCGCGCTCGGCCTGTTTGGCGCGTTTGGATTGCTGCTCTCAATCACCGGGACCTTCGGCCTCGCGTCGTACACCGTCAGCAAACGTCTGCGCGAACTGAGCCTTCGGGTCGCGCTCGGTGCGCGGGCGAGGCAGATACTCTCGGCGGCACTGGGTCGGATGCTGATCCTGCTGGCTAGCGGGTGCGCCGTCGGGATGCTGCTCGGTGTTGCCGCGAGCCGACTGCTGTCGGCCATCGTCTACCAGGCGTCGGCACAGGATCCATTCGTACTCGGTGCCGTTGCACTTACTGTGCTGCTCACCGGATCACTTTCGGTCGCCGGTCCCGTGAGACGCGCCCTGCGCATCGATCCGGCAAACGTGCTGCGCGAACAATAGCTTCGAGGCAAGAACCAGAGGAGCTTTGGCAAGAGGTCGAACACCCTTCTTACGCCTATGTGCCCAGGCCAGGTTGGCGACCGTACGATCTGTCTTCTCGCATCTTCTCGAGAATCCGCGATGCTGGGCGCCTGAGCGCCTTACCTTCGTGACTTTGCGGGTTCGGGGTAGCTGCCGTTAGGACTGCCTTTCTGCTAATCTCGCATCAGCCCTGCTGTTTTTGACTTGTCTCTGTTTTAATCTCGGTAGGTCGTGACCGGAAAGGCTCTCCGGGCAACGAGTTAGCGCGCCATGAAAGCAACCCAGCATCAGGATGTGTCTGTCTTAGCCACCGCCAAGCACGGACTCGTGTTCTTGACCCCGAACGACTGGACCTTGATTGCGGACAAGGCGGCGCGCATGCAGTTCAAGCCGGGCGAATCCATTGTGCAAAAAGGCAAGCGGACGCACGGGGTGTACTTGCTGCTGAAGGGCACGGCCTCGGTACAACTGCCCAGTCAAGGAACATCCCCGGCGATTGGTCCGGGCGAGGTGTGCGGCGAGATTTCCTTCATCGACGAACTGCCGGCCACAGCGAACGTGGTGGCCCGCGAACCGGTGGAGGCTTACTACCTCGACCGGCCAATGCTGCAGTCGATGTTTGAGCTGTTCCCGCATTTGGGTTCGCGCTTCTATCGGTCGCTGGCCTCCAGCCTCTCACGGAGGCTGCGGGAACTGATTGGGCCGGTTTCGCCTCCAAGGACAGAATAGTCCTTGGTGCTTCTTAGTCGGTGAATACGTACCTCGAATTGCCCGGGCGACTGTCACCACATCATCCCAGCCTGTGCTAGCCTACGAATGCTTTCCTGTCCGGCGGTGCTGAATTCGCCCGGCGGGAATTTGCCTCGCGGGCCCGACCCTGCATGATCGATTCCGGAAATCTACGACTGGCGTTGCTGTCGGCCGCGGTGCTGGGCTTCCGGCACGGTCTTGATTATGACCACATCGCGGCGATCACGGACATTAGCAGCGTGCAAGCGAAGGCTCGCGACGCGATGCGCTTTGGATTGCTCTACGTCGCCGGTCACGCGACCACGGTGGCGGTTCTGGGGGCGGCGGCAGTTGGCTTTCGAATTTCGCTGCCGGCGGCCAGCGACCGCTGGGCGGAGCGCCTGGTCGGAATCACCTTGCTCACGCTTGGTATCTACGTGCTCGGCACATTCTTTCGTCCGTCGGCGCATACCCACGGCCCGCGCACCCGAATCACTCTCTTGCTGAACGGCATGCTGTGGGTCTACTGGCGACTGAGCCGGATCTTTGGTGGAACGAGGGTGGAAGCTCCTCAGGTCTTCAAGGATGGATACGGAACTAGTTCAACATTTCTGGTGGGAGTGATCCACGGTTTGGGGGCGGAAACTCCGACCCAACTGCTTCTGTTTCTGATGGCCGCGAACCTGGGTGGAACAGCCGCCGGCTTGTTGGGATTGCTCATGTTCATCGTTGGGCTGCTTCTGATGAACACTCTGATGTGCGCTTCGGCTGCAGGACTATTCTCGTCGACGCTCGCCCATCCGAATGCTCTACGGGCGATTACGCTGGCGACCTCGGCATACAGCATCGTGGTTGGAAGTATCTTCCTGCTCGGGGCTGCGGATAAACTGCCCTCGCTGACTGGATGACAGGTGTGACCATTGTTGGACGAGGGGCGAGGGGGTAGCGCTCAAAAATTAAGAAGCGCCCCGAACTCTTACGAGTGGCGGGACGCCTGAACAGCCCTCCCCCAGAACTGCTCACCGCGCAAGCTACAGGAAGATCTGTATGTTTGGACATTCCACTTTCGTGCTATACAAGGGGCACGAACAGGCTACGTGGGCCGAGACGCATCCGGGGTTGAATTCTGTAGCCTACCCCTTAGGATGTGGAAGAAGTAGAAACAACATTGTCGTAAGTGTGCATTGTTTTGCACTTACGGCCTCTTTGGGAATCAATTTCGGCTGCGGCAAGCCGTTTGCATCCAATGACTTACAGTTCCAGCGGCGTTGGAGCTCCAGGTGCAGCAATCTTTTGCCGCCATTTTCGTCGGGGATGTTCCTTGGGGGCTCAGAAGCCCTTACGATTTCACCACGAAGTCCGAACAGAAAGCCTCAGGAGAAGTGCTATGAAGCGGATGCTGTGGATGGTTCTGCTGACCCTGACCTTGCCGATGGCGGCGTTTGCGAGCAGTTCGGTGGACTTTACCAACTCAGGTGGAGTTCTTTCGGGAAGCAGTGCGGGTCTGAGCCTGACGGGCTCTGAATTGATTGCCGTCAATGGGCTGAACGGGATGGGTCTCGTGCAAGGCGATCTGGGGACTCTGAGCTTCACCACCGGCGCCTTCCTTAGTCAAAGCACACAAGGAAATGTCACCACCTATACCTTTGCTTCCGGCGGGACTTTCGCGATCACGGGCAACGGCACGAACGGCGTTCCGAATGGCGTGATTTTCAACGGGACGTTCAGCAACGTGACTTTGACTGGGACGAGACTGTCCAACGGAATGTACATCTATACACTGCAGGGTACGATTAGCGGCACTTGGTTGAACGGATCGACGGTCGAGGGCGCGACGGTCGCGGCAACCTTCGCCACGACGAACAGCACGTTCAACGGCCAAATCAACTTCGGCAGCGGCGACACTACCATTTCCACGGTTCCTGAGCCGGGGACGTTGGGGCTTGTGGGCACGGGACTGGTCGGTCTGGCCGGGCTTTTGCGCCGAAGAATGAGAGCTTAGTTCTTTTTTCTTCTGAAGAAAGGCTCCGCCGTACTGGCGGGGCCTTTTCTGTCTTCCCAGAATCCTTCAATTCCTCGTTACCCCAGTAATCGAACTGGGGGGATTACCGTTGACCCGTCCCTCCAAAGCTCCTTAAATTGCCAACAGGGGGTAGTATGAAGGATATCCATGAGGTCCTGCGGCAAAAGCAGGCAAAGTACGCCCAACTCGGTAAGCAGATCGAAATGTTACAGCAGGCTGCCGAGAAGCTACGTGAAGTAGCGCCGTTGCTGGCAGAGAACGACGACGAAGACAACGCCGTGCTGGCGGAAGTGGATGACGCCTCCAGCGAAGGGGATGCCATGGCAGCGAAAGCCGGAGCAAGTTCCGGCGGAGCAGCCTCATCCAAAGCGGCAAGGCCGACGGCACCTCGCTGGCCCTAAACCCGCTCGGGCTGGCAGCCCGATCGATCATCGTTCATCGTGATTCATTGTTCTATGACTCTTCAGGCCCTACTGGTTTCGACCGACGATTTCGCTGCGGATATTTTGGGTAGAGTACTGCCCATGCTGGGTATCGCGATGGATCGCTCCAGCGATCCTGAAACCACGATGGCCCGAATCCATCAACAGAAGTTCGACGCTCTCATCGTCGATTTTGACGATGCGAAAGCGGCGGACGAGGTTCTGCAGCAGGCCAGGAAGGTGGGCTCGGGGCCGTTGAGCATTGCCCTCGTGGCAGACACAGCGAAGGTGCGGGACATCCTGAGCGGTGGAACGCACTTCGTGCTCTACAAGCCGCTTTCCGAGGAAGCCGTGAAGGCCGGATTGCGCGCAGCTGCAGCTCTGTTGAGCCGTGAGCGGCGGCGGGCATTCCGCGTTCCAGTGCAGGCTCCGGTGGAGATCACGTTACCGGACATGCGCAAGCTGGATGGAATTCTGCTCGACCTCTCCGAAACCGGCATGGATGTCCTCACGGCGGAACCTCAGATTCCCGGGGCATTGCTGGCATTCCATTTTCAGCTGCCGGATGGTTCTCTGGACATCGAGGCTCACGGGCAAGTCGCCTGGGCCAATCCGAACGGGCAAACCGGAGTTCATTTCGTCGATATTTCCGAAAGTCTGTCAGCACAACTGAGCAACTGGCTGACGGCCGCTGCGAGCACCGCCGGAGCTGGCCCCAACGAAACCGTGCCGCATTGCAAACTCACCGATCTGAGCTTGGGTGGGTGCTACGTCGAGACGGATGCACCATTTCCCGAGCAGGCGCTGGTGGATCTTTGCCTGAAAACCGACAAGATGGAAGTTCATACCGAGGGCATGGTGCGAGTGGCGCATCCCGGCCACGGTATGGGAGTCGAATTCCCTTCCCGCACGCCCCAGCAGCGCGCCCAGGTGGGAAACTTGATTGATGTTCTGCGGAGCAGTCCGGATGCGACGCCGGAACTCGCCATTTCGCCCAAGGCGCTGTTCGCCGACCTCGCGCAGTTTTTAACCGGGGATCAGAATCCAGAAGCGCCGGCCGAGGACATGGACGATCCTTTGCTCGAACTTCTGCGGCGCGGCACCTCTTTGCAGCAGGACGACTTCCTCGCCGAACTACGGCATCAACGCAACCCGGAACACGTCGCTTCGGCTTAGCAGTTGTTCGAAAACCCCGAAATACTTGAGAGGCCATTGGTTCCGCCCCGGATGCCACAGCGCGTCAAGGCATGACCCGTGCTGCGCTGCTTGCGGCACCGCTGAGCGGCGAGCTGATACGAGTTCTTGCACTGCTCCCGCAGCTCCTTTGTTCGCTCCAAGGAAGTAAAAGCGCCGGTTTCACCTTCCGCCGCTGGAGCCCTTCCGCTCCAATCCAACCAAAAAGCCTCCCGTGGCAGGTCACTGGCAGAGGTTTTCAAGGAGGATTTCTGGCGGGTAGCGCGGCGAGAGAAGTGGAGCGGGAGAGGCTTCAGAGGCGCCGACTTCCGAAGAATCGAAGAACCCGCGCCCCGTCTCTGGCACGGGTCCTTCAACTCCTCGTGGTCTGTACCACCCCGATGCGAGTACGCTAACCGATCTGCGTTGCGCGATGGTTTCAGCAATATTAAATCTGGGTTAAATAATCCAGGTCAGCCGAGACTGGGTTAAAGGTAGACTTGTGTGAGTTGTTTTCACTTCGCGCGATTTGAAATTCTGTTGGGCGAGGGGAGCAAGTCTGGGAAAGACCAGCAGGACTGAGCATCCGCCTTCACCGCGAGTCTCCGCGTCAGGCTCTTCGCTTCTCTGGACTCCGCTGCTGGCGATCGGTGCAGCAGCCTTCGCAGCGGAGATCCCCTTCTTCTTTTTCGGCACACCTTCCGGACATGACGTTGAGTTTCATCTTTACTCGTGGCTGGAAATCCTTTCGCAATGGAAGCAGGGGATTTTCTATCCGCGCTGGGCCGCGCTGGCCCACTTCGCGTATGGAGAGCCGCGTTTCTTGTTCTACCCGCCGGCTTCGTGGACTCTCGGTGCTGCGCTGAGCGCGATCCTTCCCTGGAGCGTGGCGGCCAGCGTCTACATCTGGATCGTGCTGGTGGCCGCGGGAGTGTCGATGTTCGTGCTCATGCGCCGGTGGCTGGACCGCCGCGATGCCATCTTTGCCGCCGTGCTTTATGCCGTCAACCCTTACCATCTTGTGATCGTTTACTGGCGCAGCGCGTTTGCCGAATTGCTGGCCAGTTGCCTGGTGCCTCTGCTGCTGATCCTCGTGTTGAAGGCCGCCGATGGGGAGCGGCGCGTTGTTGTTCCGCTCTCGCTCTTGCTGGCTGCGGCGTGGCTGACGAACGCACCGGCCGCGATCATGATTCACTACTCGCTGGCTCTGCTCATTTTGTTGCTTGCGTGGCAGCGGCGCTCGCCGCGCCTCCTGCTGGTGGGAGCGGCCGCGGTCGCCGTGGGCGCCTGCTTGTCGGCGTTCTATTTGCTCCCAGCGATTTACGAGCAGAAGTGGGTGAATATCGCCGAGGCCGTGTCTGGGGGGTCGCGGCCGCAGGATAACTTCCTGTTCATCCACACGTCCGACGCCGACCATGATGCCTTCAACCGCGTCATCTCATGGGTGGCCGTGCTGGAGATTGTCGTGACACTCACTGCGGCGTGGGCGTGCACGTCGTGGCGAGAGTCGAAACGCGCGCTCTGGAATACTCTTCTCTGCTGGGCCGTCGCCTGCGGCATCGTGATGTTCCCGGTGACAGCGCTGCTCTGGAAGTTCCTACCTAAGCTTGCGTTCATGCAGTTTCCGTGGCGCTGGCTGCTGTGCCTGAGCATGATCTTCACGATCTTCGTAACCGTGGGCGTGCGGCGCTGGTGGCTGCGCACCGCGATCTGCCTGGTAACCATTCTGGTGATCGCGACGGCCTGGCACCGCATTCAGCCGCCGTGGTGGGACCAAGCCGCCGATCTCCGCGAAATGCAGGACAACATGGCGGACGGAACGGGCTATGAAGGCGTGGACGAATACACGCCCGTCGGCGCCGAGCCCACGGCGATCCAGCCGGATACGCGCAAAGTCAGGGTCGACGGGGCGTCGCACGCTGCGATCCACGTTTACTACTGGAATCCCGAATCCAAAATGTTTACGGCGAAAATGTCCGCGCCGGATCAGTTGGCTTTGCGGCTGTTTCGCTACCCGGCGTGGAAGGTGGAAGTGAACGGGCGCGTGGTCGAGACGGCGGAGCGGGAGGGCACCGGGCAGATGTTGGTGCCGGTGGAGGCGGGTATGAATCGGGTGCAGATTACGTTTGTGCGAACGTGGGACAGAACGGTCGGTGGATGGCTCTCAATCGTCAGTGTCTTGTCTTTGATTTTGTGGTGGCGCTTAACACGGATGCAGACGAATCGCGGGCAACGATAAGCTTGTCATCCTGAGAACTTTGTCATTCTGGGAAGCTTGTCATTCTGAGAAGCTTGTCATCCTGAGCGAAGCGAAGGACCTCTGTACTTTGCTGGCGCCAGCAGAATGCATAGGTTCTTCGCTCCGCTCAGAATGACCACTCAAAAGTAGTCCGTCCGGAGTCTCAGACGCAGCTCTCGATTATGCGAAGAATCCTCATCGCAACGTCAAATCCCGGCAAGCTCCGAGACTTTGCAGGGGCGGCAGCGCCGCACGGGATCGAGATTGGCGGCATTCCAAACTTCTCTTCCCTGCCGAGCGTCGTCGAGGACGGACTGACGTTTGAAGACAATGCCCGCAAGAAGGCTGAGGAATATAGCCGCCACGCGCCGGGGAAAATTGTCGTGGCCGACGACTCCGGGCTTGAGGTCGACGCGCTGAACGGAGCGCCGGGCGTGCATTCGGCCCGGTACGCCGCGCCCGATCTATTCGACGTTCAGCCGCACCTGGCCGACACCAATACCGACGATGATGCCAACAACGCGCGCGTTTTGCGGGAACTGCGAGGCATTCCGCCGGAAGAGCGAACCGCCCGATTCGTGTGCGTGTTAGCCGCCGCGCGGGACGGGAAGACTCTTGCTACTTTTCGTGGGACAGCTGAGGGACTCATCCTCGATGCGCCTCGCGGAACCAACGGGTTTGGATACGATCCGCTGTTCTACTTTCCGCAGATTCAAAAGACGTTCGCCGAACTGTCCGCCGAGGAAAAGGCGCTCTACAGTCACCGGGGCGCGGCCTTCCGTCAATTCCTCGATTGGTGTTCGAAGCAGTTTCCTGACGCTCATACACCACTGCGGCCCCTTCCTTGACTTCACTTCTCGCGGCGCACGATAATGACAGGTTCTTTTCTCATTGTCGGACAAATAAGCTGAACTCATAAGGAGCGTTTCGTGGCGTCTGCCAGTTCTCCTGCTCCCGGGGTAACGAAAATTGTCGCGCATGGGGTTGCTCCGTTGCGCGCTGGTCAGGGATATTCATTCGTCCTGCGGCGGCTGCATTCCCTTTCGGGGATCGTTCCGGTCGGGGCGTTCTTGTTCGAACACATCCTGATTTCGAACTCCACCACGATTAGCGGTCCGCATGCCTACGAGCGCCAGGTCAGCTTTCTGGCCAATCTTCCGCTCGTGTTTTTCCTGGAGCTCTTCGGGATCTGGCTGCCGATCGCGTTCCACGCGCTCTACGGGTTTTACATCTGGTATAGGGGAGACGGGAACGCCATCTCTTATCCGTGGAGCGGCAACTGGATGTATACGGCGCAGCGCTGGACGGGCGGGATCGCGTTCGCCTACATCCTCTGGCACACGTACACGATGCGGTTTACCGGAGTCGATCTACACGATAATCCGTGGGCTTCGTTCGGCAAGGTGCAGCATGAAGTCTTTCAGACGCCCTTCTTCCTGTTTTATGTTGTGGGCTTGATCGCGGCTTCATGGCACTTCGCGTATGGCATCTGGCTGTTCTCGGCGAAGTGGGGTATTGTCTCCGGCGACAAAGCGCAGAAGCGGTTTCTGGCGTTGTGCCTGGGGCTCTTCTTTGTGCTGACGGGCGCGGGGCTGGCCAGCCTGACCGCCCTCCGCTCCCGCCCCCAACAGCCTTTTGAGCCCGGAACTGCGGGAAACAGTCAAATTACAGAAAGCCGGTAAGGAACTTAAGATGGCGACTCCGAAAATTATCGTCGTGGGCGGCGGCCTGGCCGGACTTTCTGCCGTCATCAAGATCGCGGAGATGGGCGGCGCCGTTGACCTGTTCTCCATCGTGCCAGTGAAGCGGTCGCACTCGGTGTGCGCGCAAGGTGGGATTAACGCCGCGAAGAACCTGAAGGGCGAGGGCGACTCGACCTGGAATCATTTTGACGACAGCATTTACGGCGGCGACTTTCTGGCCAATCAGCCGCCGGTGAAAGACATGTGCGAGGCCGCGCCCGGCATCATCGACCTGCTCGATCGCATGGGCGTTCCCTTCAACCGCACGCCCGAAGGCCTGCTCGATTTCCGCCGCTTTGGCGGGACTTTGTTCAACCGCACGGCTTTCGCGGGAGCAACCACCGGACAACAACTGCTGTACGCGCTCGACGAACAGGTGCGGCGCTACGAGTCCGAAGACAAGGTGAAGAAGTTCGAGCACTGGGAGTTTCTTTCGGCCGTGCTCGATGGAAACCGTGTGTGCCGCGGCATCTGCGCCATGGACCTGCGTTCGATGGAAGTGCGGACGTTCCCGGCTGACGCGATCATCATCTGCACCGGCGGCAACGGGGCCATTTTTGGCAAGTCGACGAATTCCGTGGTGTGCACGGGATCGGCACAGTCGGCCCTGTACCAGCAAGGGTGCTACTACGCGAACGGCGAATTCATTCAGGTGCATCCCACCTGCATCCCCGGCGAAGATAAATTGCGGCTGATGTCGGAGTCGGCGCGCGGTGAAGGCGGTCGCGTTTGGGTGCCGAAGAAGCCGGGCGACAATCGCGATCCGAAATCCATTCCACAAAATGAACGCTGGTACTTCCTCGAAGAGTGGTATCCGAAGTACGGCAACCTGGTTCCGCGTGACGTAGCTACGCGCGCGATCTTCAAAGTGGTGTACGAGCACAACCTCGGCATTGACGGCAAGCCGATGGTCTATCTCGACCTGACGCATATTGATCGCAAGATTCTCGACCGCAAGCTGGAAGGGATTCTCGAGATCTACGAGAAGTTTGTGGGCGATGATCCCCGCGACACGCCAATGAAGATCTTCCCCGGCATGCATTACACGATGGGTGGGCTGTGGGTCGACTTCAAGCAGCAGACCAACATCGCCGGGATTTTCGCGGCGGGCGAGTGCGAATATCAATACCACGGGGCCAACCGGCTAGGCGCGAATTCGCTGATGTCCTGCATTTACGGCGGAGGAATCGCCGGACCCAATGCGGTGAAGTACGCCCGCGGACTGCAGGCGCTGCCTGATGGGAATGGCTGCTTTGACGCGGAGAAGAAGAGACAGGAAGAGAGCAATTCCCTGCTCATGAATAACCAGGGCACGGAGAATCCAGTCAAACTGTGGCGCGAACTGGGCGAGTTGATGACCAAGGACTGCACGGTCATCCGCTATAACAAAGCTCTACAGCAGACTGACGGGAAGCTGGTCGCGTTGCTGGAGCGGTTCCGCAAAGTGAACTTGAGCGATCGCACGCAGTGGGCAAACACGACCGTGGTCTTCGCCCGGCAGCTTTACAACATGCTGCAACTGGCGCGGGTGATTGCACAGGGCGCTGGGATGCGCGACGAATCGCGCGGGGCGCATTACAAGCCCGACTTCCCCGAGCGCGACGATAAGAACTGGCTGAAGACCACGAAGGCGTATTTCGCACCGGATGCGGACGAGCCAAAGTTTGAGTTCGAGCCGGTGGATACGTCGCTGATTCCGCCGCGGGCGAGGAAGTATTGAGGCGAGACAGCTCTACGAATTGTCATCCTGAGCGCAGCGAAGGACCTATGCAATTTGATCGCACCGGAAGGGTGCATAGATCCTTCGCTGCGCTCAGGATGACAAAAATTGCTAAAGGCTAAGAACTAATGGCTAATAACAAATCCGTCATCATCAAAATCAAGCGCCAGAACACTCCCACCTCGAAGTCCTACTGGGAGGAGTTCTCAGTTCCCTACCGGCCGAACATGAACGTGATTTCGGCGCTGATGGACATTGCCGCCGAACCGTCCACTCGCGACGGCAAGGCCACCACGCCTATCACCTACGACTCGAATTGCCTCGAGGAAGTGTGCGGGTCATGTGCCATGCTGATCAATGGCAAGGCGCGGATGGCTTGCTCGGCGCTGATTGACAGTCTCGAACAGCCGATCCGGCTGGAACCTTTTTCCAAGTTCCCCGTGGTGCGCGATCTTGCCACCGACCGCAGCGTGATCTTTGAAAACCTCAAGGCCGTCAAGGCATGGGTGCCGATCGACGGCACATACGATCTGGGGGCCGGGCCGCGCATGTCGGCCGAGGAGCAGGAAGCCGCGTATCCGATCTCGCGGTGCATTTCGTGCACCTGCTGCATGGAAGCTTGTCCGCAGTTCAATGAGGACACCGGCTTCGTGGGCGCCGCCACCATCGCGCAGGTGCGATTGTTCAACACGCATCCCACGGGCAAGGCGCTGCAGCGCGAGCGACTGACAGCGCTGATGGGCGATGGCGGCATCCAGGAATGTGGCTACGCGCAGAACTGCGTCGAGGTTTGCCCCAAGGACATTCCCCTGACCAAGTCCATTTCCGAAGTGAGCGGCCAGGTCATGAAGCAGGCCCTTGGTGACCTTTTGCGGCGCTGACTTTTGTCAGATTGCTGCAACCCAGGCTCTCCAGCCTTACCTGCAGATCCTGCCAAGTTGTTCACCGCATAGCACATGAGTCCGCTCTCACGCGGCATCCGAGGTGGCCCGTCACTTGCGGCTGCAGTAGCGCGATCTCGCCCCAGTCGCGGGATCGGGTACCCAGTAGTAACCAAGGCAGACGTTGGGTCTTAGGGTACGCAAGTAATGATCCGGTGGCAGTATCCGGTTGGACGACTTGACAGCATGGCTTAGAATAACCGCACTCGCGGGTGTAAGTTCGCGAGGGGGCGGGTGGGCAACAGTACCTGGCCCAAAGGAAGTCACTTCGTGAGACGCATCGTTCGGCTCCAATTCGTTGGGATGTTCCTGCTGGCCCTGGTGTGCGGCGGAATGTCGGGCACGGCGTTTGCCGTGCGTCCGGTCGCGATGCATCGCGCACACCGCAAGCATTTCCGGTGGCTGCACTGGAATCCGATGTTTCGGCCGTCGCACGAATCTCTTTTGATCCAGAACGCCGAGATCAACCGCCTCGAGCTGCCCCGCATCCAGGACGAAACTGAACTAGAGGCGCTCAAGGCTGACGGGTCGCTATTGGCCATCCGAGCCGGGGAAACGCTGCGCTTCGATCCGCGGCTGGATCCTTCGCGCCGCTACTCCCGTCTGTGGACGCGTGACTTTACCGAAGACCTTAGCCTGGCTTACTTCAATCGATTCCATCAGCAGATTCAGGTGAACTCCGCGGTGCGTACCGTGAAAGTCCAGAAGAAGCTGCGGCGCCACAACCGCAATGCAGCTCCGGCCGATGGCGATACGGCCTCTTCACATCTGGCTGGCGTCACCGTTGACCTTCAACGCCGCGGCATGAGCAAGGAACAGATTCGCTGGATGGAGCACTATCTCTTCTACATGAAGGCTCTGGGCCTAGTGGAACCGGAAGAAGAACGCCGCCACTGGTGCTTCCATATCATGGTCAGCGGAAATTATTCCGACTGGCGCCAGACGCAGAATATTGTTCCGCTCGATCACCCCGACAGCGACATACCTGAGACTCAGGTGGCTGAGGGCAGCGGTACGAAGTAGCTCCCACCGCAGGAAATCCGTTACGATTCTTTTCTTATGATTGTTTTGATGGCGGGACTTCCCGGCACTGGCAAGTCCACGCTCGCTCGCGAACTCGCCGCGCGTACCTGTGGCCGCGTTCTCAGCAAAGACAAATTCCGTCACGCTATCTTCTCGCCCGAGGAAATCGAGTACTCGTCGGCGCAGGATGACTTTTGCTTGCAGATCATGGTCGAAACCGCGGGATATCTCTTAGCGCGGAACCCGGCGCGCACCGTCCTCCTTGATGGTCGGCCCTTCTCGCGCCGCTATCAAATCGAGAACGTGCTGGCTGCGGCCGATTGCCTGAACCAGCCCTGGCGGATTCTTGAATGCGTATGCTCGGAAGAAACTGCCAGGCGCCGGCTTGAGTCCGACGCGTCGACTGGGGCCCATCCCGCTGGAAATCGCGACTACAGTCTCTACCTCGGAGTGAAGGCACGGTTCGAGACCATTACTTTCCCGAAGACTGTGATCGATACTGACCTGGAGGTGGAAGTTTGCGTCCAACGAGCACTCCAAATCCTTTAACCACAGAGGACACAGAGTACGCAGAGGAAGCAATGACGCATTGATTGGTGGTTCCTCGCTTTGTCTGCCCGACTGAGAGCCTATACAATCGGAAACCTGCCCGCTAATCTTCCCGTGGGCCACAACTATGACAACCAGGATTTTCCTCGTTCTCGTGCTGATCTCTTCCTGTGCCGCAGCGCAGGCTCCGGCCTCGAACCCAGCAGTTAGCGCCCGTGCCCGTGCGATTCACGACTCCGCGCTCGTCGTCGACACGCATGCCGACACGCCGCAACGCTTTCTCGACGAGAACTACGACATTGGGTCGACCGATCCGAACGATGTTGGCCACATCAGCCTCGACAAGGTGCGTCGCGGCAATCTCGGTGCTGAATTCTTCTCGATTTGGGTAGAGCCGGAGACGAACCAGGGGCACTATGCCCGGCACACGTTTGACCTGATCGATTCCGTTTACGAGCAGGCTGCACGTCATCCCGACCGGATGACGATGGCTTTCTCCGTGGCCGACATCGAGCGCGCTCATCGCGAGCACAAACTCGCCGCGCTGATGGGGATCGAAGGCGGGCATTCGATCGAGAACGACATTCATTTGCTCCGCGACTACTACCGGCTGGGCGTGCGTTACATGACGCTTTCGTGGTCGAACACGAACGAGTGGGCGGACTCTTCGGGCGACATCAACGATGCCAAAGTGCAGCACCACAACGGGCTGACTGATTTCGGCAAGCAGGTCGTCGGGGAAATGAACCGGCTGGGCATGATGGTCGACATCTCGCACGTGGCCGACAAGACTTTCTGGGATGTGATCGCCACAACGAAAGCACCGGTCATCGCCTCGCATTCGTCGGCGCGGGCGCTGGTGAACGCTCCCCGCAATATGACCGACGACATGCTGCGCGCTGTTGGCAAGAATGGCGGCGTGGTGCAAGTCAACTTCTTCAACGCCTTCGACGATGAAGATTTCCGCAAGGCGCTGGAAGCGCAATCCAAAGACCAGACCGCAGCCATCCAGAAATACACTGATCAGTTGAAGGCCGAAGGCAAGACGGTCACCTATCTGGATACCGATCGCCTCGAGCGGGAGTGGATGGCGAAGGTCCGCCGGCCGCCGCTCAAATCGCTGATTGACCATATCGATCACATCGCGAAGGTTGCGGGTGTCGATCATGTGGGACTGGGCTCGGACTTCGATGGAGTCAGCGGTGCCACGCCGCAAGGCATCGATTCGGCCGCCGATCTGCCAAAGATCACGCAAGCCCTGCTCGATCGCGGCTATAGCGAGGTCGATATCAAGAAGATTCTGGGCGGCAATCTGCTGCGCGTCTTTGGTGAAGTAGAACGGGTGAGCCGCGAGATGCAAGTGCAGGGTGCGACGGCTTCCAGGTAGGCCGTCTTGGCGATTCTTCATCGATGCCTCGCGAGGAAACGATGGCCGCCGCTGTCGTACAATGCAACGTTGCGCACAAATCGTGAGTCACAAATCGTGGTCAAAAAACCAGCACCATCTCCAATTTCCAGAGGAGCTTCCATGCGTAAGGTAATCGCGATCTTAGTAATGATCTTGTCAGCGGCCTTGACTGCATTGGCACAAGCCAGTCAGGCGGCGCCTGCGGCCAAACCCAGCACCGCGGCAAAACCGAGCGGCGTAGCCAAGCCAGCTGCCGCCACTGGCCCGGTGAAGCCCACGGCCATCATCGATACCACCGTGGGCAAGATGACCTGCACACTGTTTCCGGATAAGGCGCCGATTGGCGTGGAGAACTTCATCGGTCTGGCGAGCGGCACCAAGGACTGGAAGAATCCCGTCGGCGCTACCAAGCACGGCGTGCCGCTTTATGACGGGACGATTTTCCACCGAGTCATTCCGGGATTCATGATCCAAGGTGGCGATCCGGCGGGCACGGGATCGGGTGCGGACCCAGTCGTGAAGTTCAAGAACGAGGTCTCCTCCGATCTTCTCTTTGATCGACCGGGGCGATTGGCCTACGCCAATGCCGGGCCCAACACCAACAGCTCGCAGTTTTTCATCACCGAAGTGGCCACGCCGCATCTGAACGGTGGATACACCCTCTTCGGCCAGTGCGACGAAGCCGCGGTGGTGCTGGTGAAGCAGATCGCTCACATGGCCACCGATCCCACGAACGACAAACCGTTTCGTCCCGTGAAAATCAACCACATCACGATTGTGCGCGGTACGGGGAGCGCTCCCAAACCCGCAGCCGGAACTACGGTGAAGAAGCCGGCGGCCACCGCTCCGAAGGCGCCGGCCACACCGAACTAGAGCATTGTTGGGGCCGCTCGCTTCGCATCGCGGGACGGACCCTTCGGCTTCGCTCAGGGCATGCTGCGTCCGTCCCCACAGAGCACAGTTGCCTCGGCATTCGGCCAACGACTTAACGACCAGCGACTAACGACCAACTCGAAAGGAAACTCATGACCCGCCAACCCGGACTCTACGCCACGTTTGAAACCAGCGAAGGAACCATTGTTTGCCGCCTCTTTGAGAAAGATGCGCCCAAGACGGTCGCCAATTTTGTCGATCTTGCCGAGGGCAAGCGCGAGTGGAAGCATCCCAACACGGGCAAGAAGTCCAACGACCGACTCTACGATGGAACGATTTTTCACCGAGTGATTCCCGACTTCATGATTCAGGGCGGGGATCCGCAGGGCACAGGCATGGGTGGTCCCGGATACCAGTTTGAAGACGAGACCAAAGGCTCGCCGCACAAGTTCGACAAGCCGGGCAAACTCGCCATGGCCAACTCGGGGCCGAATACTAACGGCTCGCAATTCTTTATTACAACGGTAGCGACTACGTGGCTTACGGGAAAGCACACGATTTTTGGCGAGGTTGTGGAGGGGCAGGACATCGCGGTGAAGATCACTGGAGTTCCCCAGAACCGCCAGAACAAACCGAACAAGGATGTGGTGCTGAAGAAGGTGACGATCGAGAAGGTGTAAGGGTTGCCGTTGGGGGATATCCCATATTTTTGTTTTTCTCATACCTGGCGTCTAAAATCTTTGCATTCAGATAGTTGCGAGGTGGAGATATGGCCAGGGTATGGGCAAAATCTTGAGCCGCAAGAGGTTACAGGCAAAATATTGCGGAATAAGGACTTAGGTGTGGTGCTGAGGGCGCTGAGTTTGGGCGGGTGCGCGCCAGGTCCCTCTCGCCGCTCGTGAGAGCGTGGGGCTTCGGGATGACGCATCGAGTTTCGCGGGTTGTCGCGCATGTCTCCAGTTTGGACTTTTCGTAAGCTCAGTAAAGGTTGCTCGTCACAAGAAGGGCGCTGGGGACTGTGGAAAGCTGTGGAAAAAGAATAGCGGTCTCGCATGGCGAGATGGTCTCGAAGGACGAACTGATCAAGATTGCGATCGCGACGTACGGGACGGAGCGATCGTCCGACAAGGATAGCGGTGACGGCTCAGCGATTCGCCAGCACGGAAATGTCCTTTAACCTGGCGAGTTGCTCATCGGCGGTCACCAGAGTCAGACCGAAGACCTTTGCAGTCGCAGCAATGAAACCGTCCGCTGGATCGTTGTGAGGCAGGTTTAGCGAAGATATCGCGAGCGCCACTTCGAATGTCAGCGGCGCTTCGCGAATATTCAACCGAGTCAGGTTGTCATTGATCCAGCTGACAGCGTCCGGCACCAGTTTCAAACGGCCCTTGTCATGGAGGAGCCGGAGCTCCCAAACGCTCACGGCCGAGAGCCAAATCTCATTCTCTGGATTGACTAGCTGTCGTGCCACCCGTGCCGAGAGGCGTCCCGGGTCCAAAACGCTCCAGACCCAGATGTGCGTGTCGAGAAGCAGCTTCAATCGCGACCAGCTTCCCAGTCCTCTAGGCTGCCGGTTGGACCGACGATGTCGCCCAGAATCTCTCCGGTGCCCACCATGCAACCCAGCCAGCGTTTCGGGCGCGCCTCCGGCGTAGGCGGGACGACTTCAGCGACGGGCTTGCCGAAGCGGGTCACTCGAATCGGCTTGCGCGTCTTGCGGACCTCTTCGAGGATGCCGAGGCACTTAGCCTTGAAGACGGAGATGGCGACTTCTTTCATAGATAGTTTATACCATGGTCAATGACCATGGTCAAAGTAGATACTGACAATCGGGCGTAACTTGTCAATCGTCAGATCTCCTGCAAGCATCGAGCGAGATCGTACTGAATGAAAACAACAAGGCTGTGAGGTCTATGCGTGGAGGTTCCATCTTCCGATTGGCAAAATTCGTCCTCCTCGTGACGATGCTAGGCTTTGGGCAATCCGAGCCCGACCTCTGGCTGATCGTCACCCGCGGCGGGAACGGGCCCCTTAACCTACATACTACGCATGAGGATCTGGTCCGCACATTCGGGTTAGCAAACGTTGTCGAACAAGATGGCATTGAAGGCCTGTCGGGAGAGATGGTGTATGAGACTGTCCTCTTCCCGAGGGACCCTGAACGCACGATTGAGATCCGGTGGCGAGATGCAGATAAGAAGACGGTGCCCGACTCGATGACTATTCGAGGCGGCAAGAGCAGATGGAAAGCGGAACACGGGATTTCATTAGGGACGAGCTTGAACGAGTTGGAGCGGGTCAACGGCCGCCCCTTCCGATTGACCGGCTTTTGTTGTGATTCCTCCGGAACCGTGACCTCATGGGACAAAGGCTTGCTCGAAGAAGACCTGCAAGCTCACGGTCGAGTCGTTATTCGTCTCAGTGAGGCCGCTGTCACAAAACTCACCGGGAAGGAGAGCCGCGAAGTCGCTGGCGACGGTGAGTTCTCCTCTCGCCATCCCGTTATGCAAAAGATCAATCCTAAGGTCTACGAGATAGTTTGGGCATTTCCATAGAACCCGCAGTTCTTACACTCCGATCACCTCGCACAGTTCTTTCACCGCCGCGGCGCTCTTGTCCAGGCCGGCTTTTTCTTCGGGCGTCAGCTTGATCTCGATGATCTGCTCGATTCCCTTTGATCCCAGCTTCACCGGCACGCCGACGTAGAGGCCGTTGATGCCGTATTCGCCTTGTAAGTATGCGGCACAGGGGAGGATTTTCTTTTTGTCTTTGAGGATTGCTTCGACCATTTCTGTCGCGGCGGCTGAGGGCGCGTAATAGGCTGAGCCGGTTTTGAGATACTTCACGATTTCGGCGCCGCCGTCGCGGGTGCGCTGGACCAGGGCTTCGAGCTTTGTCTTCTCGATCAACTCAGTGATCGGGATGCCTGCGACCGTGGAATAGCGCGGCAGGGGGACCATGGTGTCGCCGTGGCCTCCGAGGACGAAGGCGGTTACGTTCTCGACGCTCACTTTTAGTTCGTCGGCGATGAAGGCGCGGAACCGGGCGGAGTCGAGCACACCGGCCATGCCGATTACGCGTTCGCGGGGGAAGCCGCTTAGCTTGTAGGCGGCTTGGGCCATGGCGTCCAGAGGATTGGAGACGATGATGAGGATGCAATTGGGCGAGTTCTTGACCACTTCGCCGACGACCGCTTTCATGATGTTGTAGTTCGTGTTGAGCAGGTCGTCGCGGCTCATGCCGGGCTTGCGGGGGATGCCGGCCGTGATTACGACGATGTCGGAATTTGCTGTGTCTTTGTAGTCGTTGGTACCGCTGACGTAGGAGTCGCGCTTTTCGATGGGCATGGCCTCGAGGAGATCAAGTCCCTTGCCCTGCGGGACGCCTTCGATGATGTCGATCAGAACGACGTCGGCGAGTTCCTTGGAAGCGATCCAGTGAGCGGCCGTCGCGCCTACGTTGCCTGAGCCTACGATGGTTACTTTCTTGCGCATTATGATTTCCTCTTAGTGGAAGTGAAAAAAGATCTTAACCACAGAGGACACAGAGTACACAGAGGAAGCAATTTGAGGCTGAGCGTTCTCTGTGTACTCTGCGTCCTCCGTGGTTCATAGCTTTATTTCGCGCTAGCCAGCACTCCCGCCCCCATGTTTTCGATGATGTGTCCGGCGAATTCGCTGGTTTTGACTTTGGTGGCGCCGGGCATCAGACGTTCGAAGTCATAGGTGACTTTTTTCTGCTCGATGGTTCGCTCCATGCTCTGTTCGATCAGATTGGCGGCTTCGTTCCAGCCGAGGTGGCGGAACATCATGACGCCGGACAGGATCACCGAGCCGGGATTAATGACGTCTTTATCGGCATATTTGGGCGCCGTTCCGTGCGTGGCTTCGAAGATCGCATAGCCGTCGCCGATGTTCGCACCCGGGGCGATTCCGAGACCGCCGACCTGGGCGGCGCAGGCGTCGGAGATGTAGTCGCCGTTCAAGTTGGGACAGGCGAGCACCGAGTATTCGTCGGCACGGGTGACCACCTGCTGGAAGATCGAGTCCGCGATGCGGTCGTTGATCATGACTTTCTTCTTCCAGGCGCCGTTGCCGTGAGTGGCGTAGATGCTGTCGAGGATCTCTTTCACTTCCTTTTCGACGGCCTGACGGAACGCCGGAGGGGCGAACTCCATGCCGGGCTCAGTCATTTCCGCATTCTGCGCGACCGTCAGATTCGGATTCTTGTCTTTGTTGTCGACAACCCAGCTCTCACGTTCGGTGACTACCTTGTCGCGGAACTCTTGCGTCGCAACTTCGTATCCCCACAGCCGGAAGGCGCCCTCGGTGAACTTCTGGATGTTGCCCTTGTGCACCAGCGTTACGGTTTTCAGGCCGTTCTCGATGGCATGCTGAATCGCCATGCGCACCAGGCGTTTGGTTCCGGTCACAGAAATCGGCTTGATACCGATGCCCGAGTCCAGCCGGATCTGTTTCTTGCCGCCCTTAAGCATGTCTTT
>JADGNQ010000011.1 GCA_017883385.1 Candidatus Sulfotelmatobacter sp. | reverse complement strand
GCTGCAACGCTGGCCCAGCGGGGCCATGGCGGAGTCTCGGGCCGGTGGCGCGCTGTTCAGCGGATGCGCGGTGCGCCACCGGTCCAGACGCTCGATTCACCGCCTTTGCGGTGATCCCCAGAGTTTTGCAGCAGAAGTTGTTTGGGATCAATGCCAATGTGAAGCTCGACGGCGCGCGAATCTTCCGTACCTTTGCCGCTGATGATCATGCCCAGATTCGTCGCGTCGAGCGGGCTGTCCGCAGCTTGCTGGAGGGCGTCGGCGATCACCTCTTTAGGATCGGCACGATCCGGCGACGCAAAATAGCCGGAGCGATAGCGCAGCTTCAGTCCTTAGCTTGGATTCAATTTTGATCGTACGGAATTTGCCATCCCACGCTCCGTGGTTGGGATAGAAGGCAATGTTATAAGCATACCGCCCGTCGTCGAAAGCTCGGCGAACGGCGCCGCGAATGTCATTGTTCCCAAAAAATGCCAGCCCGCCGGTGCGATCCGCCAGCAGCGTCGACGCGTCGCGGCTATCCTGCTCGGTATTCATTGCCGAAGTGTCTCGGGCCTGGTCGGTCTGGCGACGCCCTCGGCCCGACACATCCATCGTGGTATCTAGTTCCACACCCTTCGCGTCAATCGCGTACATGGCAATATTGGAGCGGTTCAGGACATCCGCAACCTGCCTGACGATTTCGTCAAACTTGACCAGGGCTCGGTCGTGCTGAGGAAAACGGTTATCCGTGCTAACCCCTATTCCCGCCGGGCCACCATACCCGGGCTTCCCAACGTTCGCCGAACCCGTTTGGATGGGCAATCCTCCCGAGATCCACACCACGCTCTTGCGTCCGGGAATGCTGGAAACATGATTCGCAATCTCGTTCATCGCCTCCACAGTCAAGGCGACCCGGCCCTTTGTAACCTGCTCGCTGATCATCTCCTTAGCATTGTTCAACGAGTTCTGCAGCCTGGCCCATTGCGTCGTGTCCGCGCCGAGACTGGCGAGGTCGATGTCGGGAGTATGCGTGGCGTCGTACGCCGCCAGCTCCTTCGGAGAGAAGTGGGCGGCAGCGGCAACCAGATCCTCCGAATCCCGCGTGAATTCGTGGAGAATGAGCAACTGGTTCGTGAGCCCGTAAACCGCAACGTGATCCTGCGGCTTGAGCGCTTGCAGGAAATGAATGACTTCCTTGCGCACGAAGCTCTGATCCTGCGAAGCCGTGTTGAGCGCATCAAACAGTACAACCGTCACCGCTCCAGGTGCATCCTGTCCCTTCAGATCGTAACGATTAGTGAACGCGTTTGCAGGCAGCAGCTGGACAGGCTTCGGGGCAGGTTGCTCCGTTGATAGCGCCGCCACAGGTGGCGTTGCGGCGGTAAAAAAGGCGATCTTTTGAGGCTTGCCCTCATCCAGCAACGTAAAGTCTTCTGCTTTGAGGTCGGTTACCGGATTCCCCTTCTTGTCCTCCACCACCACACTCACTTGCACCAGCCGCACAGCTGAGTGGATGACAGTCTCGTGGTGATCAGTATGCGAGTCGGGAAGCGATTGCTGCGCCGGTCTGGCGCTCAAAGAGAAAGATAAGATCAGGCAAACTAAAACGTAGCGACCGCTAAAACCCTTTACCATCCTGGCCTCCACTGCAAGGCCAACTTCATGCGATTGCATGAGCATGCCATGCGTTGCACGCCCAGCTATTATTCCGCTGAGACTATCACACTCGTCCCGCGCCTCTCTAACTAGCCCTTGGAAAGCTCCCTGATTTTCTTGGCCAGTTTTTCTATCTGCTGTGCCTTCTTGACCACCGACACTGGCAACGTGACATTCATATCGGACTTCCCGACCTGCTCTTTGAGTTCGGATGCCAACTCATAAAGTTTCTGGATATCCGTTGTGATCTCTTCTCGTGTCTTGGGATCGATGCTCTTATTGTCCGCACCAGGCTTCTGGTCCGGGCCGTCCAGCCCAGGAGGAAAGTTCTGATTCGGAGCATTCGGAGACGGTATCGGTTGCGGCGTGTGCTGCGCGGGCAAAGCGGAGCTAAGAAGAGACTCGGTCGCAAGAACTCCCGCAGCCCCTGCAAGGATGGTAAACAAGCGACGTCGTGATGGCGGCATGGCTCCTCCTGAGACGCATAGATGCGCATTCCCCAGCGCATCCCGATCTCATTCTTATACGCCGCATTCGAACAAGTTTCCATGACCCGAATGACGCCGTCATTTCGCCAAATCCTGTCTCCAACACTGGATCAGCCACCAACAACGTATACTTCCTGAATCAGCTTGGGGCGAAGTGAAGGAGTTGTGCGTTGAAGTTGATCCTCGCCCTCTCAGAAGCGTTTTCGCGCTGGGGAACCTTGGCCCTTCGCGCCGCCCTCCTTTTCTTCCTCTGCTGTCTGGTCCCCGTCCCGCTGCTTGGACAACTCTCGACTTTGGATCATCTGGCAGAACCGGGCTTCTGGCCTACGCAGCCTGGCGCATCACGCGGTGAGTATGTGGGTTCTGACGCATGTGCTCCTTGCCATGCTGCGAAGGTGGCTTCGCAGAAGAACACGCCGATGGCCCAAAACGCGATGCACGCCAAGGACTCCGAGATTCTTCACTCCCACCCTGAACTAAGATTCGCGGTCGGGCCCTATCACTATGAAATCAAGACCGACGCCAAGCACAGCGTCTATACGGTTGGTAACGGAACCCGCACGCTAACGGCAAACCTGCTCTGGGCATTTGGTATCGGCCGCGCGGGCCAGTCTTATCTCTTTAAGAAAGATGACGGAAAATTCTACGAGGCGCGGGTTACCTATTTCGACACTCTAAAGACGATTGGCTTTACTCCCGCCCGCGCTTTGACTTCCCCGAAGGACATTGAAGAGGCCATGCTTCGCCCGGTTGGTTCCGCGGAAATCGCTCAGTGCTTCGGATGTCACACGACCGCGTCGACCGTCGGAGGACATTTTGACGAAGAAAAATTGATGCCAGGCGTAACCTGCGAGGCCTGTCACGGTGTTGGAGCAAAGCACGTGGCTTCAGCCCAGTCTCTATTGCTCGCTGGGATGACTGACGAACCGGGGGCCATCTTCAACCCCGCCCAACTCAATCCTGCGGACTCCGTCGACTTCTGTGGTGCATGCCACAGCACATGGTGGGACGTAAAACTCTCCGCGGTCAAAGGAGTTTCCACCGCCAGGTCCCAGCCTTATCGTCTCGAAGGCAGCAAGTGTTGGGGAAAGGGCGATGCTCGACTCACTTGCTTTGCATGCCATGATCCGCATAAGCCACTGCAAACGGACGCCTCAGCTTATGACGGCGTTTGTTCCAGCTGTCACATTAGAACCGGCGAGAAGAAGACCGTAAATCACCCCGCCGAACCCTGCCCGGCGAATACGAAGGATTGCGTCTCTTGCCATATGGAGAAAGTGTACGTCCCCGAGATGCATTACAAGTTCACTGACCATCGCATCCGAATCGTCCACCCGAACGAGGCTTTTCCCGAATGACGGCTCCTCAATCCCTTTCCGCTCTATTTGGCCGCTGGAACCACTTTTTCGAGTTGCGCGAGTTGCTGCTTTACAACGTCGGCATTCGGCCCGCTCGGCAAATACGTTAAGCAGTTACGCAGGTGCGCCAGGGCCCCAGCAAAGTCTCTTTTGTCGGCGAGGATCACAGCCAGCAGTTGCTCGGTGTTGGGTTCGGTGTGCAGGGGATCCATGGAGAGCGCTTTGACGGCACTCGCTTCAGCGACGTCTTTCTTATTCAGCTTGTAGTTTCCCAGCGCATGGAAATACCAGGCTTGCGGCGTGCCGCGGGGGCTGAGTTCTAACTCGTGAGCCGCGTTATCCGCAACCTCCTGCCACTTCCCTGCCTGGGCCGCGAAGGCAACGAGATACCCGTACGGAAGAATGAATTTTGGGTCCGCGGCAACTGACTTGGAGAATGAAATCGCGGCGTCCTGGGGGCTTGATGCTTCCTGAATCTTTCCGAGTTGATACCACGCTTCTGCGAATTGCGGGTATACCTGAACAGCCTTTTGCAGATCGCGTTGAGCGCGGTCTGGTTTCTGTTCCAACCATTCGCTGCGGGCCTTTTCAAACGCCTTCGCCGCTTCCTTGGGAGCAGAGGCTGTGGTGCTGCTGATCACAGCTCCCCCTGCCCCCTCCTCTCGACTCAGCTTAACGCTGCCAATATCCGGATTGTCGAGGATATTGAGGTTTGCGATCGTAAGCACGCTGGAGTTGAAGCCCGGCAAAACGGCTTCGACTGTGCAGCCGACGAATTCCGCCGCGGGTTTGGATCGCGCACCTTCAGTGCCCAGTGTGTGAGAGGAAGTCTCGACAACAGCGATCTCAAAGCCGCCCTTAGGATCTGCATTGGCTGTGTAGCGGATCTTCCCGTCACACGTCACGGTAATTGGAACGGGATCCCAAGGAAGAGATCCTCCGACGACCATCACCGTGCCGAGCAGAAAATCCCCGCTACGCCCCTGGTGGGAGAGACTATCCCATTTGGCGGACTTACCAACATCGCTGGAGGCTTCCGGCGTTTTACCGCTGCCGGTCTGCGCAAGCCCATCAATCGGAAATATTAGGAAAAAACATGCGAAAAAGAACAATTTCGTCTTCATATACACCTCACTTCGCCGTATCGACAAGTTTATTCAATTTCCTGAAAACGAAACATGCCAGTCCTCAGGGAGCCCTTCGTACGGTGCCAGCCGATTCGACTCTTTCTGCACAGGATAGTCTTTGCGGTTACCCTTGGCCTCAAAATGTTGAAGACCCGGCTCTGCTCCTGAAATGCTATACCTGTGCTCCTCCGAGAATCCTGATGCCGAGAATTTCTCGGTTAGAGAGACTCACCAGCCTCCAATTGGAGACTGCCCCTTCAGCGTTGTGCAATTGATCAACTGTCCAGTCGAAAGGCCCGCTTCCCGGATGCTCACGGAGCAAGACAGAAATTCTACGAAATTGACATCACGAACCAACTGCATCAGAATTCAGCGTTGGGGCTTAACCTCGCGAATCAAATTGGAAGGATGAATCGCGGCGAACCTTGAGCGAACCGTTTTCTCCACTCGAATCGAAACTTATGTATAATCCGCCGATGCAAGCAATACCGTGGAGCACAATTGCGCTCGGCTCGCTGTTGCTCATCGCGGCACGCTCAACAGGAGGACAGGAAGTGAAATCTCCGCAACCTGAAAAGTCGAAGCCGCCCGTCAAAACGGAGCAGCGCGGGCGCATCCTTGGAATCGGCGGTGTCTTCTTCAAATCCGCGAATCGTGATCAGATGCGTGAATGGTATTCGAAGCATCTTGGACTCGCTGACCAAGGCCAGGGCGCGATGCTTCCGTGGCGCGAACACGACGACCCGCAAAAGGAACACGTTACAGTTTGGACTATTTTTCCCGCCTCCACTAAGTATCTCGATCCCAGCCCCGCACCGTTCATGATCAACTACATCGTGGACGATATGGATGCTTTGCTCGACCGCTTAAAACAGGAGGGAGTAAAGATTGACGCCAAACGAATGGATGAATCCTACGGTCGCTTTGCCTGGATCTATGACTCGGATGGGAATAAGATTGAGCTCTGGCAGCCGCTGCCCGCAAAGCCCTAAGGGCCTTCCCCTGCACTTACTCAATCGGTTTGCTGTAGCTACGGTCCCGTAGTCGACGTGCTTGTCCGCATTCCCGTGATCCCCACAGTTACGTTATCCCTCGCGATTTGTAGATTCTTCAGACTGTGTCTGGAATAATCCTTACTTCGGCTGTTTTTCGCAAAAGGGTGACCTGAGAGCAGGCGTTCTTGCCCTTTTGGGAGAGCGAGCCAAACCGAAGCAGGACTTTGAGTCGTGATCTCGTGAAAAGCAAGAGCCGAAAGCAGACAAATAACGGCTTCGGGCAGACGCTTCGCCACTTGGGCATAAGAGTGGTGTTCCGTGACGTTGGCATCTGGAAGTGGTGTAGATTCCACGTCCACCCGGCCCTTGTCGGCCTATGTTGATGAACGCGTGAAACGAATCTGCTCGCACTCTCACTATCTCTTGCAGTTAGTACTCCCCCCTACCCAAAAGAAGAGGCACTATGTTCTGTCAAATGGCCTTCACGGGCGCAGCCTTCGAGCGGCTCATCAAATACCGTATTGCCGACGCCTTCCGTCCCATCAACTCCACCATTCCCTTCCCGCCCGGCACAAACAGCTGGCTCGACGGCGTGCTGGTCACTGGCGTCGAATTCGCTCAAATCGAAAATGACCGCTTCGTTGCAGTCAACGAGTTGCAGAGCGCAGACGGACCCGTCAGCCCCAACTCTGCCAACTACGGCTTCAACGCCGCCGCCCTCTCCATGAAGCTCACCACCCAGGTCTTCTTCGCCCGCGACGTAGATGTCGCGGCGGCCGGCCTTGGTCAGCCCCCTGTCTTCACTGAGTTCATCCCCGGGGCCCTGCTTCCCGTCACCGTGCGCATCTCCGTCAACCCCGACGGCGTCCCCATTGTGCAGATGGACCTCGACACAGCGCCGCTCGCTGGACTCAACCTTCCCGCCCCCGTTCTCGCCGGCATCGTCTCCGCCGCTAGCGCCACCTACCCCTTCGACATCGGCGCTCAGCTCAAAGACACCTTCCCGCCCGGTAACACCAGAGTCCTCAATGCCGGAATCACCGTCGACAACCAAGGCGCCATTGTCCTTCGCTTCGAGTTCCCCGGCGAGGTCTGGCAGTCCGCCATGGCCCACGCAAATGACTGGCAGAAGTTCTTTAGCCCCAGCTTCACCGCGAACCTCGGCGGCGCAGACTGGTGCATGGATCTCGATGGCGGCGCCGTCGCCTCCCAGTTCGCTAAAATGATCGACCCCAACCTGAAAAGCAAAGGCTTTATCACCTTTGATTCCACCGGCCTCCTCCGGCTACATCGACGACGCCACCCCTCGCGCCGTCGCCACAAAACACGGCAGAGTCGTCAATGCCTGCGGCGGAAACGACGTCCGGTTCGACGCATTCGCCAACGTTGATCTGTCTGTTCCCTCCGAGAACGTGCTGCGTGGAACGCTCAGCACCGACTACACGAAGAACGGATGGGACATCGCCCGCTGCTTCGGCGTCACCATCGTCAATCCCTTCTCTATCTTCATCACCGCCGTCGACAACGGGTCGTTCGGCATCGGCATCGGCGAATTGGCGCTCAGCATCGTCTTCCCCACAAGGCCCGTCATCGCCTTTGGTGCGCTCGTCTTGCTCTTTTTGGGGGTCGATCAAGGCTTCGTCAACAACATCGTTGCCGACCGCCTCAAGGACGTTCCCAAGCTAACCAAGCTCCCCGACGGCAGCTACGCATTCGACAAGGCGCTCGCGCTGAAGAACGACCTGACCCGGGACTGGCTCGTGCTCCAGCATTGCATCGGCTCCAACGGACGCATGCTCCTCAGCGGCGACGTTCGCGTCCCCGATGCCGTTCTTCCCCGCCTCACCGCCTCCGACCTCGAAGGTCTTTCCAAGTGGCACCTCGTGGATCGCTGCGAGCCCGGCAAGGGCGAGCTCACCACCGGAAGCATCCAGCTCTCCCTCGCCCCTGGGCACGGGGCCGACATCGCAGCGCATCAGCCCGTCACCAAGCCCACCATCCCTCTCAAATGGGGCATCAGCTCCCAAGACGGAAGCAACATCATCTTCCAGGTCCTCAACGATCCCCTGGCTATCTACCAGGACCCCGGCTCGGGATACACGCAGGTCTACGTTCCCGGCATTCCCGGACTGGTCGAAGTTCAACTCCAGGCGTCCACCGTAAACAAGCCGAAACGCACCGCCTTCGCCAACGCTCCCTACCCTTTGCGCCTCCGCTTCTTCACCAATGGCGGTGTGCGCGAGTACCAATTCAGCGCTCCTCCCGTCCTCCAGGCCTTCTCTGAAACACCCGCGCAGATCGCAGTGCGAATTAGCAACTGCATGGCCATCAGCGCCAGCCTGCTCCTGCGCAAATACCTCGCGATACTTTGGCTCGGCAACCCGCCCGACGATCACGAAAGCGAGATTGCCCATCAGTGGGACGTCCACTTGCGCGGCCTTGAAACCGGACGCGCGGCAACAGTTTGGAATGGAGAGACTGGGCAGGTCCTGGTCCGAGCCTTCGCGGACCGAACCCGCAGGATGGACGTCTCCCTCCTGCTGCGAGGCCAGGAACGCGTCGGCTCTCTCGTTTTGGGCCTCGACGATATGCCCTTCCTTCCGGCCGCTCAAGTTCGCAGACTGCGTTCGGCGAAATCGGCTGCCGAGGGTGCGCCCTCGGTGGAGATCGCAATCCGGCAGACCATGCTGACCGAGATCGACCACCTCGACTTCGATCACCCGGTCGAGACCCTGGATCTCGTCCAGACCGCTGCCAACCGGAGCATTCTCTCCGTCCGCACCCGCGGCGGTTCTAAGTTCGCCCTTGCCATCCCCGCTCCTTACAGCCGCGGTCTGGCTGCGTCGCTCTCCTCCTCGGGCCTCAACGTACCCATCCTGAACAACGTCCCCTCCGCACGTGTTTCCTGGCGCGGCAAACAGCGTCACTTTGCCGTCGTCTCGCACGCCTCGGGACGAACAGAAATACTCGCCGAATACCATGCGCCGTCCACCTACGGCCTCGCCACGGGAAGGGACGACCTCTTCGCCCAGGTGACCGCCAACGGGAACAGGGTCACCCTCTATCAACGAAGCCTACCCTTGGTCTTCGGACCCAAGCAGTGGCTTCCGAAGCACAAGGAGAAGTCGGGGTCCCCACATCAAACGTCATAGGCCGCACGAGGACATTTCTGGGTCGTTTGCTTGAGGCCGCCGGCTTCTATAAAAGGGGATGTCAAGAAAAAACACATTCCCTGATCCGCCGGGGGAAGATGTTTTTCTGACATCCAGTCCCTGTTGGCAGCTGCAAAGCGATTGGTTTGCACGAAGAAGGTGACGCGTTCCAACGGAGCAATCGCATGTCTTCGCGGATGCTCGCAGGAATTTCACGTGCAAAGGCATGCTCGTAGGTAAACTCGTCACAAGTTGCGCTGATCCTGTATTGCCGGTCATCAACGACGAACAAATGGACTGACAGCTCTAACGGCGGATTTTTCGAGCCATTCATGTCTCACTACCAATCCAGAAGTCACACGGCTACGCGAGGCCCACTGTCTGCGATTATCTGATTGTGAAAGCAAAACAACCAGTATTCAATGCGTGTGGGCGAGCTTTTGGAATAGCTTGCACTTTTAGTTTTTTGTTCACCTGCGCGTCGCACTCCACTCTCTTTTCCGCTGATTGCCTTCGGCTAGCGGCTGGTCGTTTCCAAGTCCGAGTGTCCGAGCCCGAGTTGGACTGGGCGGACGTCCAGCCCAGCGAGCAGGTGCATGCAAGGTGAGTGCCGGGCGGGTCACTGCCCGGGCAAAACGTGGTGCGGGCGGAGGGACTTGAACCCTCATGGGCCGTTTAAGCCCTGCGGATTTTCTTACCGTCTACGGCTTTCGCCGCCCGGAGTGAAGCCTTTGGAGGGCTCACGCCAGGTTTGCGGTCTGGACTATCCCTTCACCTTCCCCCGGAAGCTCCGGAGCTTAGGTGCTGCCCGTCTAGTCTCTACACCTTCCCGGCTGCTGTCTCTCCGGGCTTGGCTCGGGATTGCCATTTAAGGTTTCCCCGAATTTGAGCAGTTCTGCATCGCCGGTTTCCCAGACGAGCACTCAAGTTTTCCTTAAGTCCGCTGCGTATGCCATTCCGCCACGCCCGCGCGCGACTATCTGACTGCATTTCTATCATAGGGCAGGTTCGCTAGGATTGACACGTCCGTTTCTGGTCAGCAGGCTGCCCTTGGCCTGCTTTAGGCTACGTTCGTCTGTTCCTGGTTTTTGGATTTTTTCGGCCGCATGACGTTGATTGCAGCAGCATCGAGCTAGGTCTTGATGTGCGCTGCGTAATGTTTCTCGATCATCTCGACGCTAGTACGGCAGTTCTTAGCAATTTGGTAGATGTCGGCACTCTCCCTAAGCCGCATGCAGATTTATGTGTGGCGCAGACTGTAGGCCGTACGTGGTCGGCCTTCGCGGTCGAAGCGAAGCTTTTTCTCATTGAGGATGGTTTTGAAAAGTTCTCGCTGCCACTTCGGAAAAATAGGTCCTTAGGTTCGGGCGTACGTCCCTGTTTGCTAGGGACAGCAGAGGTCTCGGATGTTCTTGTGGGCGTGTTCACGCCATCAACGCGCGCCGGGCGGAGCCGGCTTTTAAGTCCGCTGCGTCTGCCAATTTCGCCATTCCCGGCTCGCGCTTATTCTAGCGTGGGGATGCGGGAAGGTGAGAGCTTGATGGGAGAGACGGCTCCTGCAGAATTACGCGGAGGCCCCAGCCGTTGCGTGGCTGGCGGCTGCTGGCTGGACGGCTCGCTGCTTGCGCAGGGCTTCATGGAAAGCTTCCATCGTAAGAGGTTCCCCGTAGAAAAGCTGGAGTAAGGGATCGTCCGTTTCTGCTGTGGGCGGCTTGCCGTTACCGGGTTCTGATTCCAGTCCCTCGGGCTCGACCAGCAACTCCGGCAGCAGCGAGCGGTTTTCGCTGAGCACTCCCAGGAATTTTTCCACGGCTGTGCGATGTTCGGGAGTAGTCTGCGTGAACTCGACTCCCATGCCTTTGTCCGGATGCATAACCCGAACCAAACCCTGGGCGCGCACTTCCACGGTACCGGCGCGCATGGATAGCATCACTCGGCTCGACACAGGAAACGGCGATGAAATCTCGAGGTAGCATCCCCCCAGACTCAAATCGGTGAGTTGGCAGCGGATGGGTGGATCGTCCTGTTCGGCGTCAGGAGAATTCTGCCGGAGCCAATCGCGCAGCAGCCGCGTTGCATCCGGCGACACCTGGGGAAAACGTAAACCTGCCTGAGCGCTCGTGCCTTCCCACGCAAATTCCGCCGGAAGCTCGAGCGCGGCTTCCGCTCCTGGCAAGGTGAATACGGCCTGCCAGCGCCCGTTAGGACGTCGTCCGCCCGGAATGCTGACCGCCATGCCTCCCTCGCTCAGGTCAACGGTGGTCACCTTCATGTTGATGCCGCCAGCCAGGTTTCGCATGATGACAGGAAGCTGCACCGCCACCCGCACATTGCGGCGGCGTTCACTCTTCATCAGGGCCCGGGCGGCGCGAAAACTCGACTTGGCGCGCTCGCTCGACACAGGCTTGTACAACACGAAGTGGGCGCCAATCTGGAACACTGCCTTCAGGCCAATAATGGGCTCGACAATCGCGACCGCGACCGCCTGCTTATTGCAGGGAGCGCTGCGTGCACTGCGCAGCACGTCCGATGCGCCATCGTCGATCACGTCGACAATGATCGCCTCAAACCGCTGCCGCGTCAGCTTGCGCAACGCTGCGTCGGAGTTCCCGCATAACTCAACTGCAATGTCCAGATCGCCCAGTACACGGCGCAATACCCGTACGATCTTCTCGTCCGAACACAACACCAATGCTTTCAGACTCATGGCTGGGCCTATTCCTGAGCAAACTCAGAGTCCAATCGCCGTAAGAATGTCTCCCAAGGGCGTTCCAATCCACCCGTGGAGCCACACTTCGGGACTCCTTGTCTGCACTCTATGTCCATCGGACGGAGGGATCAACGGCTGTCCGCGAGTAGAGGTTACCACCGTAATCAAACAAGGTGCGACACGACTCTGGTGCAACACCACTACGGATAGAAAACGGCTATAACCATATCATTTACATAAACTTGGGAGGGATCGGTCACGCGCTTACGTCGAGATTTCCATTGACTTTCGGGCGAAATCAGCTGTAACATATTGAGTCTCCAACTAGCTTTGGTTTCGCTGTGGATTTTCTAGCTGGTCTAGGTTTGTCCGCAGTTCAGTCTCGTTGTGGACTGAATCCTGAAGACCGCTTGGGGAATCATATAGATAGCGAGTTTGAGGAAGCAGGAAGTTCATCCCCCTTGAGGTGGAAAGGCATTTTTCATGGCCAAGCGTCGCGGAAATCCGAACTGGGGCAAGCCCGAGCCGATCGGGCCGATCACCCCTACCATCACCGAATTTGAACAGGTTGTGCGCGAGTACAAACTGTCCCCCGACCAGTACCTGCGGTCGACTCGTCTGCGCGAGTGGGCGCGCCGCAACAAGAACTCGAAATACATCCCCGAGCCTCTTCTGGAAGCGTGGGGTTTCGAGATCGAGTCCACCCTGTAAGAGTTGATGTGCGAATGGTTTGAGGGTCGCTCCTTTACGATATTCCGGAGCGGCCCTTTCTATTGGGACTCATGTGGAGACAGCCGCCTTCGGCTGTCCGGCCGGGCACACCGCGGCGGTCGCCTTGTGGTCGCGGCATTCCTGAGCTTCTCCCGAACTGTACTCGCCTGAGCACGTTCGAAGCGCTATCATTCCGCTCTAACACATGGTCCCGTAACCGATGCTCAACGTCCTGCAAATCCCGTCCAGTGAACTGTTCGCGCCGCTGGCGGCGATCGGCTTCGCGGCCGGCCTGAATCTCTACGCTACAGTGTCTGTACTAGGCCTGCTGGCACGCTTCGGGCATCTGCCGCTGCCGCCCGGACTGCAATTGCTGGAAGGCTGGCCTGTGATTGCGGCAAGTACTGCCCTCTTCGTCATCGAATTCTTCGCCGACAAGATTCCCGCCTTCGACCTGATCTGGAATGCGTTGCACACTTTCATCCGCGTCCCCGTGGCGGGACTCCTCGCCTATCAGGCCACGCGCCAGCTTTCGCCCGAACACCAACTGCTGGCCACGCTGCTGGGAGCAGCCGTCGCCCTGGCCGCTCATGGCGGCAAGACCGCGGTACGCGCGGCGGTGACGCCATCTCCGGAGCCGCTCTCGAATATCACGCTGAGCCTCGGCGAGGATGCGCTCGCCATCGGGCTGACCTGGCTGGCCACCAGGCACCCGTACGTAGCGGGTACCCTGGCCACAATCTTCGTCGTGATCATCGTCATCCTGACGCGATGGGTCATCCGCGCCCTGCGCGCCTTGTTCCGCGGCGCCGAACACGAACTGGCCCGCTAGGTTTTCGCAATTCAAGCGTTTAGATCGCCAATGACATACTCAGGTGAAGGACCTGCCTTTTCGGGAATCGGTAACTGCGGTGTGATTACCATTGGGCCATCGCGCAATGCGCTCTGGCGTTGTAGCCTGTTCTTGCCGCGGTCGCCAAGTGGGCAAGGCATAGGTGGGCAAAACCTTAATCGCTGGTTCGATTCCAGCCCGCGGCTCCAACTTTTTCAACACCCAAACTCCCAGTTCTTGAAGGGCTTAAGATTTCAGACCCAGGAAGAGCCGCGCCCGCTGCAACTCAGCATCGAGTTCCCGCTCGAACACCCGATCTCGCGGACGCGACTCCACATACCCAAACTCCGACTGAAGCTCGCCATTCTTGACTGACAGATTACCCCAGCCAATGACGCGGTCGCGCCAAAGCAAGGGCAGGGCGTAATAACCGCGCTTGCGTTTTGCCAACGGAGTGTATGCTTCGAAGCGATATACCCATCCCCACAGCATCTCGAAGCGCGCCCGGTCCCACACCACTGGATCAAACGGAGTCAGCAGGCGGACTGTCTCTTGCACATCGGACCGCGCCGCGCTTTCTTCGGCGGGCCAATACCAATCGATGCCATGGACGCGGGCATGCGCGAGGCGATCTTTGGCGCGATGGAGAGCACTCGTTAACTCGTCCTGCCATTGCGGCGCAGCAGAGCGCAACCTCCGTACGAGAAGTCTCAGGCTGGCAATAGGCAACGGTGCATAAATGCTGACGGCGACATCAACCATCGCATCAAGCCGTGCAGGGCGGACATCAGCATCGTCCGGCGCAGTCTCATGCTGGTGGGCAGCGTAGACGCGAATGCCGGCCTCGCGCCGCACCACGCGCAGCACTCCCCGGTAGTGCATGGCGTCCAGCAGATGGGTGGTCGCGTTCGACGAACCTCCCCAATAGTTCTTCACTGTGCCGTGCGCAAAATGATCATCGACTTCGCGCGGATGCACCATGCCGCGTTCGAGGACAAACTCCAGCAGCAACAGCGCGCGCTTCCGGCGCGCAGCGGGCCAACGCAGACTATCTTCGGAACGCGGGTGCATCAGCGCCTGCACGGTCTTCGTCACGAAGCCGTAGTTGATGAAGAAATCTTCCTCGATGCCGAGCTCTTCGTAACGGCGTTCAAGGTCGCCGGCGCGGTAGCCCTTCACGCGATGGCGCAGAATCAGATCCTGGGCGCGGGCGGGCGCGCGGATCGGGTCGGCCTGCACAAATCCCATCCGGTGGAGGGCACGTTTCAACGTGGTTGGCGGAAACAGACTTCGGGCGACCGCATAGCGCCGAAGGTCATCGAGAGTGATCGGCATCCCCAAATGTTATCGAAGTCGCGCTGGTTCGGATTTCGAGGGAGGTTTCCCGAGCGGTTCCGATTTGGGAAACAGGGGGTACCCCCCTCCCCCCCGGTCTATTGGAATCATGGATTTAGCGGGAAATTGAAAAGTAATCTATGGGGCACAATCACTTAGGGGCAAAATCTTGTTTCTAAAGCACTTAACTCATCGATCGCGCCCCGTCGACCTACCGCCTCCGCCTTGACGATGATGAAGGAATCTCGATTCATACGCAAGGTCAGACGTCACATCGACTCTGTGAATTTCCCGCGTTCCGAACCCGAAATGCAACCACAGAGGACACGGAGGACGCAGAGGAAAGCGGGCCAGAGGCTGGGTCAGTTTGGACACGTACAGACGAGGGCACGCGAGATTCCTCGGCCCGCTGGAGAAAACGCGGGCACTTCGGAATGACGCCGAACAAGAGGCATTTCGCAGCTTCAGAGTAACCCTTTACCCAGGTCGCCCGCGGTTGGGGCTCTGCTAGAATCGGCTCAATATGAGCCCCCAGCCTCCATTTACTGATGTCCCCGAAGCTATTGAGGAAATCCGCGCTGGACGGATGATCGTGGTTGTGGACGACGAAGACCGCGAGAACGAAGGCGACCTCACTCTCGCTGCCGAGAAAGTCACTCCCGAAGCGATCAACTTCATGGCCAAGCACGGCCGCGGACTGGTCTGCCTCGCCATGACTGAAGAGCGGCTCGAGCATCTGCGCATCGGTCCCATGACGGCCGAGAACACTTCACAGTACGGCACTGCGTTTTGTGAGGCGATCGATGCGCGACAAGGCGTGACGACGGGCATCTCCGCGTACGACCGCGCCCGCACGATTCAGGTGGCGATCGATCCGGCCACCAAGCCGAGTGACCTGGCGCGTCCCGGACACGTCTTCCCTCTTCGCGCACGCAAAGGTGGAGTGCTGGTACGCGCCGGGCAAACGGAAGCCTCAGTCGATCTGGCGCGGCTGGCGGGCATGATTCCGGCCGGAATCATCTGCGAGATCATGAAAGACGACGGCAGCATGGCCCGCGTGCCCGACCTGATCGGATTCTGCCGCGAGCACGGTCTCAAGATGCTGACGGTCGCCGAAGTCATCCGCTACCGCATGGAGCACGAGCGCTACGTGCATCGTGTGGGCGAAGCGCTGGTGGACACGCGTTTCGGCGAGTTCCGTCTGATCGCCTACGAAAGCGAAATCGATGGCGGCGAGTCGCACGTCGCGCTGACGCGAGGCGACATTGAGCACAGCGAAACTCCGGTGCTGGTCCGCATGCACGCTCATTGCCTGATGGGCGACGTGTTCGGCGCAACCGGCTGTGAATGCCATGCCACGCTGGAAGGCGCCCTGCACCGTATTGCGCAAGAGGGCGGGGCGCTGATCTACCTGCACCAGACTTCCCAGGGCTTCTCCGTGGAAAAAGTCGGCGACCGTACCGCGCTCAGCTTCCATCGCGGCCGGAAGCTGCCCTCGTTATTCGAGAGCGAGAAGCAGATTCAGCGCGAGATCGGCATCGGAGCACAGATTCTCTCGGACCTCAACCTGCGCCGCATCCGCCTGCTCACGAACCGCCCCAAGAAAGTCGCGGCGCTGGAAGGATTCGGAATTGAAATTGTCGAGCAGGTTCCGGTGGAGTTGGAGAAGTCGAAAATCAGCTAACGTCAGCCCGCATCCCTATCCGGAGAACGACTGGATGAAGAATGTACTGCCTCTGTTTGGCTTCGCATTGATCGCGCTGTCCGGATTCTCCCAGTCCAGTTCGACCATCCCCGCCGATACGAAGGTCACCGCTTTCACCAACGCAAGCTGGTTTGATGGACGTTCTTTCAGGAAGAGAACGGGTTATACGGCCAGAGGAGTCTTGTCGTTTCGGCGCCCCAGTCACGTTGACGCCGTGGTCGATCTCAAGGGCGGATTCGTCGTCCCACCATTCGCCGAGGCCCACAACCACAACGTCGAGTCCCTCAATAAAGTGGATGCGCTGATTCAGCGCTATCTGAACCACGGAATCTTCTACATCAAAGACCCCGACAACCTGCCGGACGGGCGCGACAAAGTTCTTCCGAAAATAGACCGGCCGGAAAGCATTGATGTCACGTTTTCCAACGGCGGATTCACCAGCTCGAACGGTCACCCCGCTGAAATCGTGAAGCGCAACATTGATCCCGGTGTCTGGACCAAGGCTGATGGCGACGGTGCGTTCTACTACACGATCGACAGTCCCGCGGATCTGGAGCGAAGGTGGCCTCAATTCCTAGCCACGAAACCCGACTTCGTGAAGACCTACCTGCTTTATTCGGAGAACTACGCCGCCCGAAAAGATAGCGACAAATACTACGGATGGAAGGGCCTTGATCCCGCGCTCCTTAAATTCATCGTGCAGAAAGCGCATGCTGCAGGACTCAGAGTTTCGACGCATATCGAAAGCGCGGCTGACTTTCACAATGCGCTGTCGGCCGGTGTTGACGAAATCAATCACATGCCGGGATTCCGGGCACACGCTGACGTGAGCCCGCACGCTGTCTCCGAGTTTCAGATCTCAGAGAGTGACGCGAAACTCGCTTCAAGCCGGGGCACTTACGTGGTCACCACTCTCGCCGACGCCGCCAGCATCGATCCCCATGGGCCAAACGGTAAGTTGCGGCAGGAAGCGGACGAACTCAACCGCCGGAATCTCACGCTGTTGAAGAGGTACAAGGTTCATATCGCACTGGGCAGCGATAGCTATCGCAGCGACACTCTGCCCGAAGCTCTCTACCTGGAATCGTTGCACGTCTTCAACTCCCGCAGCCTGTTGACGAGTTGGTGCACGACAACCGCGAAGACAATTTTCCCGGACCGGAAGATTGGGGAGTTGAAGGAGGGTTACGAGGCAAGCTTCGTCGTTCTTGGACGCGATCCGTTGCAAGATTTTTCAGCCGTTCAGCACCTTGTATACGGCGTCAAACAAGGCCACATTCTCAAACTGGAAACCGCATCGAATGCGGCACACTAACGATGATCCCGGACGTCATCCTCTAGAAGGGTTTGCGCACCACGACTTCTGCATCGCGAATGAAGAATTGCGCCGAGCAGGTGTCCGACCCACAGATGACAGGCAAGAAGCCGTTGATCTGTTTGCGCGTGATCAGGCCCAGCATGCCACAAGAGGGGCAGGACAGCACGGCCCAGTAAGGATCTTCCTTCTCGCCAATCTCGCCGGCGTTTTCCAGCACGAAGACGGTACCAGGCTGCATCTGTTCCGGAATCCACTCATTGAGAAGGTCCAGTTCGCCGACCATGTCTTCCTCCTGTGTCCGCATTCCTAGTTCGTGCTGCGAGCGCCACTCTTGTCTACGAAACTTTTTTAGCACGCCTGCGGTGATCAGGCGACGTTACTGAAGTATTCGCCTTTCCGGAGATGACCCCAGCCCGCACCTGCCTCACCGCGTCGCTCAGGCAGACTCCCAAAATGGGCTGGTCGGAATTCTTGAGAATGTCGACGATCTGGCGGGCCGAAGTCTCCAGATACAGATGAGTCCCGTCGGTCAGCAGGTGATAGTCGGAGCTTCGGCTCACAATTTCCGCTAACCCCTTACCGATCTCGCGTTCAAGAAACCGCATCACCTTGCGCACACCCTGCAGAGAGAATCCCTTGCGGCGCAATTCGCAGATCACAGCCACTTCGGTCAGATGGTCCATCGAATACCGGCGGCGATGCCCTTCGCGCTCCGGTTTCACCACGCCTCGTTCGTCCCACCACTGAAGCTGGCGCGGCGTGATTCCAGTCAGCGCTATCACCTCTTGCGATGTAAAGCGGTCTTGCATGATCCCCCAAGTATGTTTGAAACAATGCTTAAGTAAAATGTTTTAAACATTTTAGGCGTGGGTTGGCGCGAGTCAAGCAGAGAATCGGTGGAAAAGGGGTGACTAGGAGAGTTCCTGGCACCCGGCTCAACCGGGGGATTTGTATCAAGGCATGCCTTTTCGGCATGCGGCAAGCGTTGTGCTATTGATCGCGCGCTTTAGCCCTGAATGCTGCTGACGACAGCGCCTGAAGGCGCGATCCGATTTGCCCATCTACGGCATCGCTGAAGCGATGCCCTGATACGAACCACCACCGACAAAGTGGACGACTTCGAGCTGATCTCCATCGTGGAGTTGGGTCTCGGGCCAGCGGTCGCGCGGCACGATATCGCGGTTCAGTTCCACGGCCACGCGGTCGGCCTTCATACCCAGCGCTTCGACAAGAACCGCTAGGGTAAAGGGCACAGGAGCATCGCTGAAAGTGCGATCTTCTCCATTGATCTGAAGTTTCATTCGGTGGTGAGGCTCCGCTGAGCTAACACGAGGATTGTAGCGTCGGCAGTCCCTATTCCGTTTTGCGCAGCGTAAACTTTCGCGTGGCGGTGCGCCCCCCGTAGTTGGCCTGGACGAGGAGAGACGCGTCGGGGAGCGCGGCTTCCTCGACTTCAATCTTGATCTCGGCCGCGCCGCCGGAATCGGCAACGGCCTGGGTGTAGAAGGGCGCAGCACCGGGACGGGCAAAGCGGAAGGTCAGGCGCGCACCGGGCGCCGCCGCGCCTCCCTCGGTGACGCGCAACTGCATGGTCAGGTTGCGGTCCGCGTGAATCGATTCGGCATTGAGCCACTGCACATCCAGCTCCTTTACTGTGGCCAAGGCTTCGGGTTCCGGATGGTCCAGGACGTTGTCCAGTTTCCCTTCCCGGATCGCGTCGAGCACCAACCGGTGCTGCTCGCGCAGTTGCTGCTCCTTCTGGGCGTCGCCGAGCTGCACGTCGCCGGTTTGGTCGCTGCTGGTCTTGCTGCCATAGGAGGACGCCTTCTTGCCGATGCAGCGTCCGCGTACAAAGATCTGTGTCTGCAGCAGGCGTTCGCTTTCGCGCGCCTCGCTCTGCACGTGGTAGATCGTATCGCCGTGCTTAACGTCTGTATTGAAGCCAAAAATCATAATGATTGTGTAATTTGGTAATTGAATAATTGGGTAATTGCCAATACCGATCCGGTGGCCGATTTCGCGGCTGGACGCCGCTTTTTCAATTGCTCAATTCCCCGATTACACAATTACCAAATAGTTCCTTTCCATTTCCACAAGATGTCCCGCCGCATGGCTTGACACTGTTGAGTGTAAGCCCATAATCTAGAACGTTTAAGCATTGCTTGGCGCGAATTATATATACCCCGTCCTATGCCCGACAATTACTTCGCACGCTACCTCCCGTTTTTGATCCATATTCTTATGGCGGGCGGGATTGCGACTGCAATTGTCCTGCTTTCCTGGCTCATTGGGGTGCGAAAGCCCACGCGCGCCAAACTCTCCCCTTATGAATGCGGCATGACCCCGGTGGGCGACTCCCGCCAGCGCTTTTCGGTGAAGTTCTACCTGGTCGCCATGCTGTTCATTCTGTTCGACGTAGAGGCGGTTTTCATCTATCCCTGGGCGGTAATTCTGCGCAAACTGAAGGACGCGGGGCAGGGGAGATTTGGGCTCTGGGAGATGCTGGTATACATCGGGGTTTTCCTCGTCGGCTTCTTCTATGTATGGAAGAAGGGCGTTCTGGACTGGGGCGAGACCGCAACCGCACGGGGGAAGCGCTAATGCCACTGGTCCCCGCGATCACCGATCTTGAGCAGTTGAAGAGCCATCCCGCGGTCGCCTGCCTGCTCGGCTGGAATGCGGCGGCAGTACAAGGTGTGAAGTTTGATCGCGACGAGATGACGATCTACGTCGATCGCGCCAACATTCGCGAGGCCTGCGCCATTCTGAAGGACGACTCCGAGTGCGCCTTCAACTTCCTCTCCGACGTGACCTGCGTGGACTGGTACCCGGCCGAGCCCAGGTTTGAGGTTGTCTATCACCTGCTCTCGATCCCCAAGAAAGAGCGGGTGCGGCTGAAAGTGCGCCTCAACAGCGCCAGTCCGGCGGTCGAGTCTTTGACTTCGGTCTGGCCCGGCGCCAACTACTTCGAGCGCGAAGTCTTCGATCTGTTCGGCATTCGTTTCACCGGGCATCCTTATCTACGCCGCATCCTGATGCCCGAGGACTGGGAAGGCCATCCTCTGCGCAAAGACTATCCCGTGGAGGGCTACCGCTAAATAGAAGATGGCCCACCTGAACCCCACTCCCGTGCTGGAGCCCGGCCAGGATCGAACCATGATCCTGAACATGGGGCCGCAACACCCGTCGACGCACGGCGTGCTGCGCGTTCTGCTGGAGATTGACGGCGAAACGGTCGTGCGTCTGATGCCCGACATCGGATTTCTGCACACCGGGATCGAAAAGACCTGCGAGGCCAAGTTCTACCAGCAGGTGGTGCCGCTGACCGACCGCATCGACTATCTATGCCCCATGACCAACAACCTCTGCTACGTGCTCGCGGTGGAGAAGTTGCTGGGGCTGGAGATTCCGCCGAAGGCGCAGTGGCTGCGCGTGCTGCTCAATGAATTGACGCGCATCAATTCGCATCTGGTGTGGCTGGGCACGCACGCCATGGACATCGGCGCGCTTACGGTCTTTCTATATTGCTTCCGCGAGCGGGAAGAAGTCCTGCGCATGTTTGAGATGGTCAGCGGACAGCGCATGATGACTTCGTACTTCCGCGTGGGGGGCATTGCCCTCGAACCACCACTCGGATTCTTCGACCGCGTGCGCGACTTCGCTGGCTACTTTCCGGAAAGAATCGACCAGTACGAGAATCTGCTCACCGGAAATCCCATCTGGATGATGCGTACCAAGGGCGTCGCCAGGATGACCGCCGAAGACGCAATCGCACTGGGAGCGACCGGTCCAACCTTGCGCGGCAGTGGCGTGGACATCGATCTGCGGCGCGATATGCCGTACTCCAGTTACGAGAAGTTCCAGTTCAAGGTGCCCGTCTCGCAGGAAGGCGACGTCTTTGCGCGTTATATGTGCCGCGTGCAGGAACTGCGAGAATCGACCGCAATCGTGAGACAGGCGCTGGACGGCATGCCCGAAGGCCCGATCAAGGCCGATGCTCCGGGAGTGGTACTGCCCGACCGCGAAAAGATGAAGACGCAGATGGAATCGCTCATCTACCACTTCAAGATCATCACCGAGGGATTTGCAGTACCGCCGGGCGAGGTGTATCAGGCAGTCGAGTCGCCGCGCGGCGAGATGGGCTACTACATCGTGAGTGATGGCACCGCGAAGCCGTATCGCGTGCACATGCGGTCGGCTTGCTTCGCGAATCTGCAGACGCTGCCGAAAATGTGCGAGGGACGGTTGCTGGCGGACGTGGTGGCGGCGATCGGGTCGATTGATATCGTGTTGGGGGAGATTGACCGGTAGGGATTGTGTAATTTGGCAATTGGGAAATTGAAGACCATAGTCGGCAATGGTTTCTGATTTTCAATTACTCAATTGCCAACTTTTCCAATTACTAAATTGCTTTTATGAAATTTTCGGACGAATTCGAGTCGCGCTTTGCGGAGATGGTCCCGCACTATCCGACCAAACGCTCTGCGCTCGTCCCGACACTGCTCTATGCGCAGGACGAGATTGGATTCCTGTCCGATGAGGTCATCGCGGAAATCGCCACCCGCCTCGATCTGACCGAACTCGAAGTGCGCAACGTGATCAGCTACTACTCGATGCTGACCACCAAGCCGCGCGGCAGGTTCAATGTGCAGGTTTGCACCAACATCAGCTGCATGGTGCGCGGCGGAGAAGAGATTCTGCATCATTGCGCAAAGAAACTGGGCATCGGTCATAAACAAACCACGGCCGACGGCCTGTTCACGCTGGAAGAAGTGGAGTGCATTGGCGCCTGCAGCTGGGCTCCGGCGGCGCAGGTGAACTACGATTTTCACGAGAATCTGACGCCGGAAAAGATGGACAGAATTCTCGATGAGTACAAGAAGAAGGGAACGCAGTAGGATTTCAGATTGCAGATTGTAGATTTCAGATTTTCACTCGGCCTGATGACTCGTAGGGTTTGAAATCTGCAATCTAGAATCTTCAATCAACAATCGCTCTCATGGCTGACTTGGTCTCCCATCCCGACGAGGTAAAGGTCGTCTCCCGGCGCTTTGGCCAGGGTGCGGCCAATATCGACCGGTATCTCGAACTGGACGGCTACAAGGCCGTGCAGAAGGCGCTCGCCATGGAACCGGACGCCATTATTAATGAGGTCAAGAATTCGGGCCTGCGCGGGCGCGGGGGCGCGGGATTTTCCACCGGGATGAAGTGGTCGTTCGTGCCTAAGCAGTCGGCTAAACCCAAGTACGTCCTGTGCAATGGAGACGAGAGCGAACCTGGCACCTGCAAGGATCGCCTGATCTTCGAACATGATCCACACTCGGTGATCGAGGGCGTCATGATCGGCGCGCTGGCTGTGGGCGCGAAGAGTGGCTACATCTACATCCGCGGCGAGTACCGCTATCTTCTAGAGATCATGCAGAAGGCGATCCGCGACGCTTACACCAAGGGATTCATCGGGAAGAATATTTTCGGTAGTGGGCGCGACCTGGACATTTATTGGCACGGCGGCGCGGGAGCGTACGAAGTCGGCGAAGAGTCGGCGCTGATGGAATCGCTCGAAGGCAAGCGCGGTGTGCCGCGCATCCGGCCGCCTTTTCCCGCTGTGGTCGGTCTCTGGGGCGGGCCGACGGTCATTAATAATGCTGAGACCCTGGCCAATGTGCCGCACATCATTCTTGGCGGCGCGGATTGGTATGCCAAGCTGGGCACGCCCAAAAACGGCGGTACGCGGCTGTTTTGCCTGAGCGGCAACATCGCTAAACCCGGCGTCTACGAACTGCCCATGGGCTACAACCTAAAGAAGATGCTTTACGAGGTTGGCGGCGGCATTCCGAATGGGCGCAAGTTGAAGGCGGTCGTGCCCGGCGGCGCGTCCTGCCCCTGTCTTACTGCCGACGAAATTGACGTCGCCATGGATTTCGATTCGGTCGCAAAGGCCGGGTCCATGCTGGGTTCGGGCGGGGTCGTGGTGGTCGATGACGAGCAGTGCATCGTGAAATTTGCTTTGCGGACGATGAAGTTCTACCAGCACGAAAGTTGCGGATGGTGCATCCCGTGCCGCGAAGGCACCGACTGGATCAAGAAGACGCTGGTACGCTTTCACGCAGGCGGCGGGGTGAAGAAGGACATCGACAACATCCAGTACTTGGCGGAAAACATGCTAGGACGAACGTTCTGTCCTCTGGGCGACGCGGCCGCGATGCCGACCATCGGATTCGTGAAGAAATTCAGAAAAGAGTTCGAAGATCACTTGGATGGAAAGCCGTGCCCGTACGAAAAAGAAGGCGCGGCGGAACTGTCGGCAGCGCTTGCGCACTGAAGAAATTGAGTAATTGGGAAATTTAGTAATTGGGTAATTGAGGTGCCGGGATGACTTCAAGGCCCGAGGAATTACGAAATCGAACCAAGGCGTTTGCACTTCGAATAATTCGCCTGTTTCGATCGTTGCCGTACCGAACGGACACGCAGGTTTTGGGCAAGCAGTTGTTGCGGTGCGGAACATCGGTTGCCGCCAACTATCGAGCGGCATGCCGCGCACGATCAAAGGCAGAATTTATTGCCCGGATTGCGATCGTGGCCGAAGAGGCGGACGAGTCGGTGCTATGGCTGGAACTGTTAATTGAATCCGGAATCATAAAATCCGAGATGACGGTCGCGCTGTTGAAAGAAGCAAAGGAACTGGCGGCAATTCTGACGGCATCGAGACACACAGCAAAGAAGTCAGCGTAAGGTTTTCAATTACTCAATTACCAAATTTCTCAATTACTCAATTCGCATGGCTGACGTAACACTCACTGTCGACGGCAAGAAACTCACGGCTCCCGGGGGGACGCTGCTCATCGAGGCCTGCAAAAGCGTGGGCATCGAGGTACCTTCGTTCTGCTACTACCCCAATCTATCGCTGCAGGGCGCTTGCCGCATGTGCCTGGTGAAAGTCGAGAAGATGCCCAAGCTGCAGACCGCCTGCACCACGGTCATCGGCGAAGGCATGATCGTCACCACCGAGAGCGAGGAGATCAAGCAGGCTCGCAAGTCGATGCTGGAGATGCTGCTGGGCAACCATCCTCTCGACTGCCCGGTGTGCGACGCCGGCGGCGAGTGCGAACTGCAGGATATGACGTTCTCCTACGGCGCCGCCGAATCGAAATTCATGGAGGCGAAGAACCACAAAGAGGAGCAGCAGTGGTCTCCGGTGGTGTTCTTCGACCGGCCGCGCTGCATTCTCTGTTATCGCTGCGTACGCGTCTGCGGCGAGGGCATGGACGTCTGGGCTCTCGGCGTGCAGAACCGCGGTGTGAGTTCGCTCATTGCTCCGAATAAAGAAGACCATCTGGAATGCGAAGAGTGCGGCATGTGCATCGACATCTGCCCGGTGGGGGCGCTGACTTCCGGCGCATATCGCTACAAGACGCGCCCTTGGGAAATGAAACACGTGGGCACAGTCTGCACGCACTGCGGCGACGGCTGCAAGACCACGCTGGGCGTGCGGCGGTCTGACACGGGCATGGAGATTGTCCGTGGCGACAACCGCGACAAGAGCGGGACCAACGGCGACTTCCTCTGCATCAAGGGCCGCTACGCCTTCGATTTCGCGAATCACGAAGAGCGTCTGACGCAGCCGCTGATTCGCAAGAACGGCAAGCTGACTCCGTCTACCTGGGAAGAGGCGTTTGAGCTAGTCGGAAAGAAGTTCGCTGAGGTTCGCGAGAAAGATGGCGGCTCGGCGATCGGCGTGATCGGATCGACGCGGACCACGAATGAAGAAGCCTACCTGCTCTCGAAGTTTGCGCGCGTCGTACTGAAGACGAACAACATCGATCATCATCGTACCGCCGACTTCCCTGCTCTGTCGGCGGCGCTTCGCGGCAAGCCAGATGCAACCGCCAGCATGGCCGACGTCTTCACGGCTCCGGCGATTCTGCTGATCGGCAACGATCCTACCGAGCAGCACCCGCTGCTGGCCTGGCAGATTCGCAACAATGTCCGTCTGCACAGGGCGAAGCTCTACGTGGTCAACGCGCAGCCAATCAAGCTGCGAAGACAAGCCACGACTTTCACTAAGATCCCACGCGGAGCAGAGGACAAGGTTGCGAACTTCCTGTCGGGCAACGACGCGGCCGCAGAATCGCTCGCGAACGAGTCTACTGGCAAAGACGCATGGATCGCACTTCGCGACCAATTGCGCGGAGAACAGAATCTCGTCATCATTTTCGGCTCGGAGATTCGCGGAAGCGACATTGCCAGCCTGGTTGCGTTCGGCTCCGCGATTGCAGGCGCCAAGTTCATCTGCCTCGACGACTATGCCAATTCTCGGGGCGCGGCGGACATGGGCCTCTATCCTGATCTGCTCCCCGGCTATCACCCTGTGGCTGGAAGCAGCGATTTCCACCAAGAGTGGGCCATCCCGCAAACCGCCGGACTCGACCTCTCTGGCATGGTGGACGCTGGCAAGAGCGGCAGGCTGAAAGCGCTCTACGTAGTCGGCTCGAATCCCATCGGACGGCTCAACATTGACCCGTTCGCGTTCTCCAACAGCTTTGTCGTGGTGCAGGATATGTTCCTGACCGAGACCGCAGTCATGGCCGACGTGGTGTTACCCGCAGCCAACGCTTATGAGAAGGCCGGCACCATGACCAACACTTGCGGCGATGTGCAACTGGTGAAGAAGGCAGGCGAAATCTCAGGCACGAAGACCGACTTCGAAATGATCGTACGCATCGCCGACGCCATGGGGTCTGATGTTCGCAAGCTGGTTCCATTCGGTGGCGGCACGCGCGCGGATATGGGTCAGTCCCGCGGCGCTCAATCTGGGGAGGCCGACCGTCATGCCGTATGGCTCGAAATGCAAGGGCTGGAACCGAAGTTGAGTCCGCTTGATCCCATGGCGATTCTCGATGAGATCCAGCGATTGGTTCCAGGCTATGACATATCGCGCATGAATTTGCTGGCAGGCAATACTGAGCATACGTCGCTCACGAAGAGTGGCCCGGGCGCGGCGCACAAGGCGGAGTCGATTTCTCCGGCCAACGACGGCCTGTTTACTTCGGGCACTCTGGGACGCTACTCGCGCACGTTGAAGTCGGTAGTGGAGAGTCACGAAGTTAAACCCGCGGAAGTCGCGGCGGACTGATATCTGTATTTGAGAGATTGAAGAGGAAGGAACGCGTTGCCAATCTGGCTTTACATTCTCGCGTCGGTGATCAAGTCCGCGGTCGTTTTGGTCGTACTGCTCACCGCAGTCGCGTACACAGTGTGGCTTGAGCGCAAGGTTGTGGGTCACATGCAGAATCGCTGGGGACCCACGCGGGTCGGCCCGTTTGGCCTGCTGCAACCTGCCGCCGACGGCATCAAGTTTCTATTCAAGGAAGACCTGACTCCGCCGCACGTGTACAAGCCGCTCTATATCGCGGCGCCGCTGATCGCCGTCATCTTCGCGTTGACGTCGATCGCGGTGATCCCCTTCGGCAACGCGATCACCATCTACGGATACAGCATTCCGCTTCAGGTTACCGACGTCAACACGGGACTGCTGCTGATTCTCGGGGTTACGTCGATCGGCGTGTATGGCGTGGCGCTCGCCGGATGGTCGTCGAACAACAAATATTCCCTGCTCGGTGGCCTGCGCGCAAGCGCGCAAATGGTGAGCTACGAGATTTCGCTGGGCCTGTCGCTGGTCGGCGTGCTGATCATGTCGGGAAGCTTCAGCCTGCGCGACATTGTCAACGCGCAGGGCGGCCATTTCTGGGGATTCATCCCGCGCTGGAATATCTTCCACGGCCAGTTCATCGGCTTCTTCTGTTACCTGATGGCGGCGTACGCGGAGACGAACCGCATCCCGTTTGACCTGCCGGAAGCCGAGACTGAACTCGTGGCCGGCTATCACACCGAGTACAGCGCCATGAAGTTTGCCATGTTTTTCATGGCTGAGTACGCGAACATGATCACGGTGGCGTGCCTCGCCACTCTGTTGTTCTTTGGCGGCTGGAACGGACCGCTCTTCGGCCCTCCGATCCTGCAGGCGATCTTGCCGGTGTTTTGGTTTGCGGCAAAGATTTTCGGATTTCTCTTTCTGTATATCTGGGTGCGCGGCACACTGCCGCGCTTCCGTTACGACCAGTTGATGGCGTTTGGCTGGAAGTTTCTGCTGCCGTTGTCGCTGATGAATCTGATTGCTACTGCGATCGCGGTGGCGTGGTGAGAAGAGAAGTTCTCAGTTCTCGGTTCTCAGTTCTCAGTTAGAGCGCTTCGACGCCACTGAGAATCCGCACTTGCAGCGGGTTTTATTGAGAACTGACAACTGAGAACTGAGAACTGATTTCATGAGTGTTCATCTAGTCCTCTTTCTGGCCTTCGGGGCCGTCTGTGTGGCGGGCGCAATCAACCTGCTGGCGCAGACTCATCCCATTAACAGCGCGCTTTCGTTGATCGCGGTGATGGCCGCGCTCGCGGGCGAATACCTGCTATTGGGCGCGGAGTTCGTCGCAGCCGTGCAGGTCATCGTCTACGCGGGTGCGATCATGGTGCTCTTCGTCTTCACCATCATGCTGCTTAATGCCGGAGTCGAAGAGCGTACCAAGGGCAGCCGTGTCGCTGTGTTATTCGGCATCCCGGGAATGTTGCTGGGAAGTATTCTGGTGGGCTGGGTCGTACTTCGGCATTCAGGAACTGAGGCCGTTGCCGCCGGGGCACTGCCCGGCGATCCCAAGACCATCGGACAATTGCTCTTCCACGAGTTTCTGCTGCCTTTTGAGATTACTTCCGTCCTGATTCTGATTGCGATTATGGGAGCGGTGGTACTCGCCACCAAACCGCCATCTTCTCTGGCAGGCGGCACGGCAAGGAAGGTGGACTGATGGTCCCACTATCGTATTACCTGGTGCTGAGCGGATTTCTGTTTGCCTGCGGTGTGACCGGATTCCTGATCAAACGGAATATCATCACTATCTTTATGTCGATTGAGCTGATGCTCAACGGCGTGAATCTTTCCTTTGTCGCCTTTGCCGCGCATTGGCACGCACTCGCCGGTCAGATCTTCGTTTTCTTCGTCATGGTCGTGGCGGCCGCGGAAGCTGCTGTCGGACTGGCGATCATCATCGCCGTCTACCGCACGCGAGAGACCTTGAATATCGACCAGGTGAACCTGCTCAAACTATGACGTCCTCTCTCAATCTCTGGCTGATCCCGATGCTGCCCCTGGCGGGCGCCGCGATCAATGGGTTCCTGGGGAAGAAGTCCTCGCGAACCGCAATCAGCACGATCGGCTTGGTCTTCTCCGGCGCAGCCTTCGCCTGGGCGCTTTCAGTTGTCTTGCGTGTTTCGTCGGTCGACCTTCCTTACCAGGAATACGTGGCCCACTGGATCCGGTCCGGCAACTTCACCGCCGACTTTGCCTTGTACCTCGATCAGCTTTCGCTGGTCATGCTGCTGGTTGTCACCGGAGTTGGATTTCTCATTCACATTTACTCCGTCGGATACATGTGGGAGGACCCCAGCTACTACCGCTTCTTCGCGTACCTGAACCTGTTCATGTTTTTCATGCTGACGCTGATCCTGGCCAACAATTATCTGCTGATGTTTATCGGCTGGGAGGGCGTAGGACTGGCATCGTATCTACTGATTGGATTCTGGTTCACGAAGGATTCGGCGGCATCGGCGGGCAAGAAGGCGTTCATCGTCAACCGTATCGGCGACTTCGGATTTCTCATCGGCCTGTTCCTGATCATCCAGCACTTCGGTTCGCTGAACTTCGTTGACGTTTTCGAAAAGGTGCGGCCCCTCGCGTCCGAAACTACAGGTGCCGGGTTTCTCACCGCCATCGGAATCCTGCTGATGGTGGGCGCGTGCGGCAAGTCGGCCCAGATCCCGCTCTACGTCTGGTTGCCGGACGCGATGGAAGGCCCCACGCCGGTCTCCGCTTTGATCCACGCCGCAACCATGGTGACCGCTGGCGTCTACATGGTTTCGCGTTCGCACATGATTTTTGAAAGGGCGCCGGCGGCGCTGACAGTTGTCGCCGTGATCGGAACGCTGACCGCGCTGTTCGCCGCGACGATTGGCATCACGCAAACGGATATCAAGAAGGTTCTTGCCTACTCCACCGTCTCGCAACTCGGCTATATGTTCATGGCGTGCGGTGTCGGAGCGTTCTCTGCCGGAATCTTCCACCTGATGACTCATGCATTCTTCAAAGGCCTGCTGTTTCTGGCCGCAGGCTCGGTGATTCACGCCGTTGGCGGCGAGCAGGACATGCGGAAGATGGGCGGGCTGCGCTCCTACATTCCGTGGACGTTTATGACCATGGGCATCGCAACGCTGGCTATCGCCGGAATCCCGCCGTTCGCTGGCTTCTGGAGCAAGGACGAAATTCTTTGGAAGGCATTCTCCAGCGAACACGGCAGTTGGGTGTTCTGGCTGATCGGTGTCATCACGGCTTTCATCACATCGTTCTACATGTTCCGACTGTTGTTCATGACGTTTTTCGGCGACTATCGCGGCGCCCAGGTCGACTCGCATGGACGCGCGTCCCACGGTCACGATGACCACGGCCATGGTGAACCACACGAGAGCCCGATGGTTATGCTGGTTCCCCTGATGATTCTCGCGTTGCTTTCCGTGGTCGGCGGGCTGGTTGGCATCGGGAACCGATTCGAGCATTTCCTCGCGCCGGTGTTTGGCTCCGCCGAAGTAACGGAAGCCGCGGGAGAAGCGGCAGGCCGGGGTACGGAACTACTACTAATGGGCGTTTCGGTACTGGTCGCCGTTCTGGGCTTCATCCTCGCTTACGTGCTTTACGTGAGTAGGCCCTATCTGCCGCAGAAGATCGCCGATGGCCTGAATGGCTTCTACACGGCGGTCCTGAACAAGTACTACATCGACGAGCTTTACGCGAAGCTCTTCGTCAAGCCGCTGGTCGACGGGTCCACCAGCATCCTGTGGCAGGGAGTCGACCGCAAAGTCATCGACGACACCGTAAACAACGCTGCTGACGGCGCACGCCAAGTTTCTGACGAAGTGCGCCACATGCAGTCCGGCAACCTGCGCTCCTACGCAGGATGGATCGCCGCCGGTTCCGCCGTCGTAATCGCCTACATGATCTGGTTGGGGGTGGGACGATGAACATCGACAACCTCAGCCCCTTCATCCTGACCCTGGTGACCTTCGCACCGCTGGCAGGGGCGCTGTTGCTGGTCCTGTTGCCACGCCGTGATCGCGATATCCGCATTTTTTCGCTCGTGATCTCGCTGCTGACGTTTGTTCTCTCGCTGCACCTGCCCGTACATTTCCATCGCGGAGACGCTGGGTTCCAGTTCGCAGTGGATCGCCAGTGGATTTCGAGCCCCAACATCCACTACCACATGGGCATCGATGGCATCTCGATGTGGCTGGTGGTTCTGACCACGTTCCTTACACCGCTGTGCGTGCTGATCTCGTGGAAGTCAGTGCATGATCGAGTGAAAGAATTTTTCATTCTTTTGCTCATCATGGAGACCGCGCTGATCGGCGTCTTCACTTCCCTTGACCTCTTCCTGTTCTATTTCTTCTGGGAAGCCACGCTGATCCCCATGGCTTTGCTGATCGGTGTGTTTGGCCACGAACGCAAGGTCTACGCCGCGGTGAAGTTTTTCATGTACACCATGATCGCCTCGGTGTTCATGCTGGCGGCGATTTTGTGGCTCTACGCCAACACGCACAGCTTCGATTTTGTGACCATTCGCGATCTGATCGCGAGCGGCAAAGTACCCAACTTCCCGGCCGCCGCGCAATGGCTTTTCCTCGGATTCTTCGTAGCATTCGCGGTAAAAGTCCCGCTGTTTCCATTTCACACCTGGTTGCCCGATGCCCACGTCGAAGCCCCCACCGCCGGATCGGTGCTACTGGCGGGCGTTTTGCTCAAGATGGGCACCTACGGCATGCTGCGGTTCAACCTGGGACTGTTTCCGGAGCAATCGCGGCACAACGCCCCTTGGGTGATGATTCTGGCGCTGATCGGCATCGTCTACGGCGCGCTCGTGGCCATGGTGCAGCCCAATATGAAGAAGCTGATCGCGTACTCTTCGGTCAGCCACCTGGGTTTCGTGGTGCTGGGAATTTTCAGCTTTACCCAGGCGGGATTGAACGGTGCGATGTTCGTTATGCTGGCCCACGGAGTCTCCACCGGCGCCCTCTTCATGCTGGCGGGAATTCTGCACGAGCGGAGGCACACCTACGAGATCTCGGAGTTCGGCGGCCTGGCCTCTCCCATGCCGGTCTACGCGGCGTCCTATTTGTTCATTGTGCTGGCTTCGGTCGGACTGCCCTTGCTCAACGGATTCATCGGCGAGTTTCTGGTGCTGAGCGGTGCATTTCAAGATCGGGCCGTCTACGGAATCCTCGCCGCGACCGGCGTGATCTGGAGCGCCGGCTATCTGTTGTGGATGTATCAGCGAGTGTTCTACGGCAAAATCACGCATGCGGTGAACAATTCCCTGCCAGATCTTTCCGGCTTTGAGAAGGCTGCGGTATGGCCGTGCGCCGCGGCGGCGTTGGTTATGGGCGTGGCTCCCATTCTGTGGCTCGGTGCGATTGATCCGGCAGTGCAGGCCGCACTCATCTCGTTCCCGCAAGTGGTCAGCAAGGTGGTAGGCCAATGATCACCACCTCTTTGGTTCAGGCCATTCCCCAGGGCGTGGACTACATCCGCATCCTGCCCGAACTCATTTTGTCGGCCTTCGGCATCGTGATCATGCTCCTCGACCCTTTGGTGGACGAGGAAAGGAGCCAGAAGACTCTGGGCCTGATCGCGCTCGCCGGGACGATCGCCGGGCTGCTCTCCACCTGGCACATGGCGCAGTCTCCCGGATTGGCTTTTTCGAACATGGTGCGAGTCGACAGCTTCAGCGTGTTCTTCCACTTTCTGGTGATCGCCATCGCCGCCGTCGTCATCCTGAGCTCGTTTGAATACATGGCGGTGCAGAAGATTCGCGCTGGGGAATACTACGCGCTCATCCTTTTCGGCGCGGTCGGCATGGCGTTGATGACCTCAGCCGTCGAACTGGTGCTGATTTTCATCGCGCTCGAAATCTCCTCGATTTCCACCTATATTCTTACCGGGTTCCGACGCAATGAGGCTTCGAGCAGCGAATCGTCACTGAAGTATTTCCTGCTTGGATCTTTCGCCACGGCATTTTTCCTGTACGGCGTGGCGATGATGTTCGGCGCCACTGGATCGACCAACATCGACATCATCAGCCGGAGTTTGCAGGCTGGTCCCGTCCAGGTGCTGGTATATGTGGCCATGGCCCTCATGTTCGTCGGCCTGGGATTCAAGGTCGCGGCTGCACCGTTCCACATCTGGACGCCCGACGTCTACGAAGGCGCCCCGGCCCCGATCACCGGCTTCATGTCGACTGCCCCCAAGGCTGCTGCATTCGCCGTCCTGCTGCGGGTTGTATTCGCCATCAACGCGCCCGGACGCTTCTGGCTGATCTGGGTGGCTGCGGCTCTGTCCATGACCCTGGGCAATGTTGGGGCTCTCGTCCAGACCAACATCAAGCGCCTTCTGGCCTACTCCTCGATCGCCCACGCGGGCTATCTGCTGGTGGCGTTCGCGATGACCAGTCCGGAGAATTCCGCCACCGGGATCTCTGCCGCCATGTTCTACACCGCTGCCTACGCCGCGATGAACGTGGGCGCGTTCGCCGTGGTCAGCCATTTCGCCAACGCGGGCGAGCGCTATGTGACGCTCGAAGACTACGAAGGTTTGGGCCGCACTTCACCGCTGCTGGCCGCGACCCTCACCATTTTCCTGCTTTCGCTGATCGGCATCCCAATGACGGGGGGATTCTTTGCCAAGTTCTACGTATTTAGCGCCGCGCTGAAGGCCAACCTGATTGGGCTCACCCTGATCGGGGTGATCAACAGCGCCATCGGCGCCTACTACTACCTGCGCATCATCGTGATGATGTATATGCGGGAGTCGCGCAAGGAAGTCCCGGTTGCACGCATTCCCTTCGGACTAGGCATCGCTTTGGCCACCAGTATGGTCGCCACTCTCTATCTCGGGCTGCTTCCGAATCGCATCCTGCAAAATGCGCAACAATCTGCACAGGATCTGCTCCGCCAGCGGGTTCCAAACCCCACAAACGCTGCGCAAACGCAGCCCTCCGAGGCCGTCCAACCCTACTGATTCCTCGGTGGAAATATACGAAACGGGAATTTGACAACAACCTTGAAGCACGTGCATCATGGGTGACACAAAGTTCAGTCCTACCCTCTCAAAGGAACTGACTAGCAGGCCGGAGGAGTGCAAATGCTCAAAGTGATTCGCAGGCTTTGGTCGGAAGATGCGGGGCAAGACATCGCGGAATACGCGGTGATGTTGGCGGTTATTTTGGTTCTGGTGGTGGGGACGGTTCGCTTGATCGGATCGAATGCCAATACCGCATTCTCGACCGTCGCCAGCTCCCTCCAGTAACCAAGGGGACTTTCACCAGTACAACGCTGTCTGATTTGCATTAAACGAAAACATTCTATGACACGATTTACCTCAGGCACGCCATTTGCCGTGTACTACTGGTTTCCAGGAGTAGCGGCTGCGGCGCAGCTTGGGGTAAGGATGAGCCAATAAACGGCCGCCAAACTTAGACAAGCTTAGCCGCAAGCCGCGATCCAGAGATCGCGGCTTTTGTTTTGGGGAAACCCACAAGGAGAACCGCGATGATCGTCAACATGTCCGAAAAAGCAACCGAGCAGGAGATCAACCACGTGATTGAACGAATCCGAGAAGCCGGATACCAACCTCATGTCACCCGCGGCACGGAGCGCACGATCGTCGCCGCCGTGGGTAGTGGACGCCGGCACGAGATCGAAGCACTGCAGGTCGCGCCAGGCGTTGACAACGTCGTCGCCATTGCCCAGCCGTTCAAACTGGTGAGCCGCCAGGTGAAGCCGGAACGCACGGTGGTGAAGGTAAACGGCGTGGCGATCGGCGGCCCCGAGGTCGTCGTGATCGCCGGCCCCTGCTCCGTCGAGTCGCGTGACCAACTGCTCGACACGGCCCACGCCGTGAAGCGCGCAGGAGCGGCTATGCTGCGAGGCGGAGCCTACAAGCCGCGGACCTCCCCCTATGACTTTCAGGGACTCGGCCTGGAGGCGCTCAAGATCCTGCGGGAAGCCCGGGAAGTCACCGGCTTGCCCGTAATCACGGAGGTGATGAGCACCGAGGATATCGACGTCATCTGCGAGCACGTGGATATGCTGCAGGTGGGGGCGCGCAACATGCAGAATTTCGCCCTGCTGCGCCGTCTGGCCACCGTCAACAAGCCCATCCTGTTGAAGAGGGGCCCGTCAGCCACTGTCAAAGAGTGGCTGCTGGCTGCGGAATACCTGCTCTCGGGGGGCAATCCCAATGTCGTGCTCTGCGAGCGCGGCATCAGGACCTTCGAAACCGAAACGCGCAATACTATCGACCTCGCCGCCGTGGCTTTAGCCCGGGATCTGTCGCACCTTCCGGTGATTGCCGATCCTTCGCACGGAACCGGCAAGCAGAGCCTGATTGCGGCGGTTTCCCGTGCAGCCGTCGCCGTGGGCGCCGATGGTTTGATCATCGAGGTGCATCCTTGCCCGGAACGCGCGCTCTCGGACGGGCCTCAATCCCTCGACTTCGCGGGATTCGGAAAAGTGATGCGGGCGCTGGCGGAACCGCTGCGGCGGACTGCCAGCCTGCCCGTTGCGGTGTCCGCGGCATCTTAGTGATGAGGAGGATCCGGCCGATCCGGCAATATCTAACGATCACTCCCGTGCATACCGCCGCGGGGGATGCTACGATTTTCGCCATGCCTCGGCCCATACGCGTTCTAGATGTTGTCTTGCTGTTGACGATTTTTCTGGCCACGCTCTGGGCCCAGACTTTCAGCGATCTCAAGCCGTCTCCGCAGCAGGTCGACTGGCAAGATCTCGAGATGGGCGCGATCATCCACTTCGGTACGAACACCTTTCTCGACCGGGAATGGGGCGACGGCAAAGCGGATCCGAAAGTATTCAATCCCGCGCAATTCGATCCCGACCAATGGATGCGGGCGCTGCAGTCTGCTGGAATCAAGTACGTGGTCTTCGTGGCCAAGCACCACGATGGATTTTGTCTGTGGCCCACAGGGCAGACCGACTACAGTGTCAAGAGCAGCCCATGGGAAAACGGCAACGGAAATGTAGTGAAACGAGTTGAGGAAGCCGCGCGAAAATATGGCTTGAAGTTCGGAGTCTACCTGTCTCCGTGGGACCGCCACGAACCCCGCTACAGTAACTCGGCCGAATACGACAAGTATTACGCGGCGGAATTGGACGAACTGGCACAAGGCTACGGCGACCTTGAGGAGTTTTGGCTCGACGGCGCGGGCAGCGGCGGACACGTCTATAACTTCCCGCATATTATTGAAGAACTACGCACCTACCAGCCGAACGCGCTGGTTTTTGCCGACGTCGGGCTCTTCGAATATGGGGACATCCGTTGGGTGGGAAATGAAGACGGAACGATTCCTTACGAGAACTGGAATGTGATCGACCGCCACGGAAACCTGCGATGGCGGCCGGTCGAAGCAGACACTCCGCTGCGCAAGGGGCACTGGTTCTGGCATCCAAACGACGAGTCGAGCCTCAAGAGCGTGCCGGAACTGGTTTCCACTTACGAGCAGACCGTCGGCCGCGGCGGGCAGCTCATGTTGGGGATTGCTCCGGACCGTCGGGGCCTCCTGCCCGACGCCGATGTGCAGCGACTGAAGGAATTCGGATCAGCCATTCGCGAGCGATATGGCAACAACCTGACTGCGAGACATGCCCCCACGGCTCCGGAGCTAGAACTCGCGCTGGACGGCAATCCCGACACGTTCTGGTCGGCCCCCGCCGGGTCACATCATGCCGTGATCGAGGTGGATTTGGGCCGCCCAATCACCTTCGATCGTGTGCTCACCATGGAATGGCTAAACGCCGGGCAGCATGTCGAGAAATACGCCATCGAAGTGTACAAAGACGGGAAGTGGGTCGAGGTCGCGAAAGGGCAGGCCATTGGACACAAGCGTCTTGACCACTTTGCGCCAGTGACTGCCAGCCGGGTGCGATTGAATATCCTTTCCTCAACCGCGGAGGCACATATCAGGGAGTTCCAGGTCTTCGATTCGAAGAGCGCGCAATGACGCGCGGTGTTCTGCCACAACGAATGGTCCTGGTATCCTACCGAACATCAAGGTGAGCGGCGTGCTCAATGTCCCGTCGGCGCCGCCGAAGGCTGCTTGACCTGCAGCGCAGGATCACCAAACAGAACGTAGGTTCGGCGCACGGCCGGGTCGCCGATTTGCGACTTTGCCTTGAGAATCGATTCGCCCAAAGTCAGGGGCGCGGCATTCAGGGCGTTTTGGACGATGAGTGCGTCGAGCCTGGTTTGCGGTAGGGGCTGGTTCAGGCCGGTGGAGGCCAGGACGGCTACCGCGCCACCGTTCGGCGCCAGGAGCAGGGTCACGCCCAGCGGTTGCGCGTACACATCCTGGAAGAACCCATTCAGGCAGTTCATGATCAGAAACACTGGAAGCTGCGATCCATTGGTCAGGGAAGTCACAGAATTCGTGTCGAATATATTGGACCCGGACCACTGCTCTTCCGAACCATGCCCGAGATAGTTCACCAGCAACTGGCCGGAGTTGATGCCGTCAATAATGATCTGGCGGGTAGTCGTAGTTCCGACCGTACCGTTGAACACGTCTGTCACCTGCATGGTCGCCGGGACTTTCGACTGGACCTTCTGGGTGTCCTGCGTAAAGCTCTCGGTATCGTCCTTGTCGGCAACCATGAGGGCTTGTGAGGTCCACGGGCCATCGGTGGATTTTCCTTCGTAGGCGACAATCTTCCCGACCACGGTCTTGGCTTCATCCGCAGTGCTCACCGGCAGGCGCCCCGTGGCGATGGTAGGCATGCCACTGTCGGTGAAGTCAGAGAACCAGTCATCCGACGCTGTCATCAAGCTGGTCGCGGCCAGAATCTGAGTCGGGACCAGATCGAGGTGACCGAAACCAAGGTAGTTCCGCGGATCGAGCGATGCCCGCCCGTTCAGCAGCAGATAGGTCGGAGCCTTCTTCCAGTTCTGCGTAGCAGTCTGCAGGAACTGCCGAATTGCGAATGGACTGCGCTCCCCAAAGTTGAATTCGTCGTACAGATCCGTGATCGGCACGACAGCCGACGTTTTCCCTTCCGCCTGATGCGCGCGAACCAACGGCGCCAGCGCTCCCTCAAACGCCTCGTACGTGACCATGGCAATGTCAGCACCCGGCTGAACACTGTGCCAATGGGACGGATGGTTCGGCCGCAGCCCCGCTACCGACGCAACTCGGTCGCCGGGCACGGCGAGAAGCGTATGCCATCCAGGCGGCGCCGGACTTGTAGTCGTCCAAGGCACCTGCACTGCGATTTCATACTTGCCGTTGCTCGAGGAAACTTGCGGCGTCAGTTGCACCGGTCGACTTGGATCAGTAATGTCGAGCACCGCCGGCGCTCCGTCGAAGCCGCCGATCTTCAGTTCGTCACCCGCACGTCCCGTAAACTTTAGTTGGTTGGAGTCCGCCATGTAAGTATGCGGATACATGATGTGGATGAATACGACCAGGCTGGTGTCGTAATCTCCATTCTCCGACGTTAATGTGACTGTATTGTTCCCCTCTTGCAGCACCCCTGGCGGCACGCTGGCGCTGAACCTGCCCCTTATCTGGCCGGTGAACGTAAGGTCTCCGATGGTGGTTCCATTCAGAGCTATCTTCACGTCATGCGGGAAGGCATTGATCACCCCCTGCAGGTCGACCTCAAGCCGCGCGGTTTGCGTCGAAGTTGTGTCGAGGTGCGGGAGGTACAGCACCTGATCTACCGGGGTGGGTGAAACGAAAGCGCCGAAGAAATTGTCCCCACTCAGCGTGAGCAGCGCCGCAAAGTAGGTGGTACGCTGCTTCAGTTCCACGGTTGCAAAATAACTCTTTGGAGGCAGGTTCGATCCCGAAGAGGCCTGCAGACGTGGGATGCGCGCACCGCGCGCCTCACCGGCCGCCAGCCAGTACACGCGTGTGCCCGAAAAGACTGTGTCGATGCCAGTGCCGTAAAAACTGATCGCCGCCAGCGGCCCGAAGCCGCCCGGACCAGCCGTCGCTCCCGTGATCTGCAACGGCTGCTCATTCGCTTCCGCGAACAGGTGCAGCAGCGCCGGATCCACGTTCGGCTCGAGTCCAGCTCTCACCAGATCCGGCTGCGCCACGCGATACCAGCCCTCGTGTTGTACCAAGATCTTGACCGCCGGGTGCGCCGCCAGAGTGAACTGCTTCTGAATCTGGCTGGGATTCGGCGCTGGCTGCAGGGGAAGAGTCTCGACGACGCGACTACCTGGCGCTGCGGGTTGCGCCTGAGTCAGTTGGCTGAACATACGCGTCTCCGCCGCGAAAGCATCGCTCCCCAGTTCCGTTCCGGCCTCAGCGGAAACTGGCCCATGCATGGTGCGCGTGCCGTTCACATCGATGTCTTCCAGCCAGTATCTAGCACCAGCGAGGCCAGCAGAGGGATTGATCCAGGCATAACTCCTGCCTGAGTGCTTGGGCAGCGCGCCGCTCATGAGCAGCGCCGAACCCGCAATCACCGACGGATTCATGCGCGCGCGGTTTCCGCCCTGATCGCGGTACACATTGAATCCGAGGTTGTGCGATTCGCCGCCCGTCTTCCATGTCAGCACTACGCGACTCGTACCGCTATTGTCGGTGCCGAGGCGCGCCGAGAACGACTGCAGCGTGATCCTAGTCGGAGCCGTGATCGTCTCCGTCTGAGTTGAGGAATTATTCGCCAGGGTCGGGTCGGTCTGGTCTGCCGCGACCGTCGCGGTGTTGGAAACCACGCCCGGCGTCCCCGGAATGGTCAGGATCGTGATCGTCGCGGTCCCCGCGTTAGCCATGGTGCCCAACAGACACGTTACAGATCCACCCGCCTCGGAGCACGATCCCTGGGTCGTGTTTGACGAGAGAAACGTCACTACCGAAGGCAGGGTGTCCGTTACCGTGACATTGGTTGCGGAGGCAGGGCCGTTATTGGTCACGGCCAGTGTATAGGTGAGCGGAGTTCCCTCTGTCACGGGATTCGGTGTCGCCGTCTTCACGATCGCCATGTCCGCGCTATTGGCATTGGCGACAATCACGGTGGCGCTGGCGCTGTTCGTCGTGAGTCCGGGCACAATGTTCGATGCGGTGGCAGTATCAGTCTCAGTGATGGTCGTCCCTGACGGCGTGCCGGCATTCACCTGCAGCGCCAGCGTGAAGTTCGCTGTGGCACCCTGCGCCAGAGTGCCAAGGTCCGTACAGGTGATGGTGCCGGTACCGCCCACGGGCGGGACGGTCCCGCAAATCCATCCTGCGGGAGGAGTAATCGACTGGAAGCTCATATTCGGCGGCGTGGTCTGCGTGAAGGTCATCCCCGCAGTCGTCGCAGCCGGACCATTATTCGTAACGCTCTGGGTGTAAGTAACGTTGCTTCCGGCAGCCACTGAAGTGGGTGCGGCGGAATTCGCCACGACCAGATCTGCCTGGGTTCCAAGGGCAACCACATCCGCCGCTGTAGCACTGTTGTTCGCCAGATTAGGATCGGTGACCGCAGAACCGACGCTCACGGTGTCGTTGATCGCCGTCCCGGCAGGAGTGAGTGCAGTCACTTTTACCGTGAAAATAATGGTTGCGGGGGTTCCGGGCGCAAGAGCGGGATTCGTGCAGATCAGAGTAGCCAGCGTGCACGTCCATCCCGCTGGCCCGGTGAGCGTTAAGGCAGTCGTATTCGCGGGCAGAGTCTCGGTCAGAGTCACTGTCGTCGCGGAACTCGGCCCGGCATTGTTCACCACCTGCGTGTAGATGATGTTGTTATTCGCCAACACTGGGACCGGGTTGGGCGTGTTGGTAACGGAAAGATCGGCCGAGCCGGCTACTTGGATGTTTACGGTCGAACTGTTGTTCGCGTTGGTGGGATCGACGGTCGTCGAAGACACCGAATCGGTCTGCGTGATGGTTGTTCCCGACGCCACGGTTGTGAGCACCTTCACCACGAAGGTAAAGTTCGCCGTGGTATTGGCCGCCATCGTGGTCGTATCCGTACACGTTAGAGTTGCGAGGACGCATGTCCATCCCGCGGGTCCGGTCAACGACACGCCGGTGGTATTCGCTGGAAGGGTCTCGGTGAACACCGGAGCCGCCGCGATAGCCGGGCCACCGTTGGTCACGCTCTGCGTGTAGGTGATGTTGTTGCCCGCCGTCACCGGATTCGGGCTACCCGAATTCGTCACGCTCAGATCGGCTTGCACGCCCGAGGCCACGGCAATGCTGACCGTGGAGGTGTTGTTGGCCAGGTTGGTGTCTCGCCCTGTCGTGGCCACCGTGGCGGTATCGGTGATGATGGTCCCTGCAGCCGTGCCGGCGAGAACGGTGTATTTCGCCGTGATCGTTCCCGTGGAACCGGGCGGCACGCTGGGATTGGTACACGCCACCGGTGAAGCGTTAGGACAAGTCCACGTCCCGCCGCCGGCGGTCACGACCGCCACGGACAGGAACGTTGTGTTCAACGGCAGCGCCTCGTTGAACGTCGCCGTGCTGCAATTACTGGGCCCGGTGTTGGTGATCACCTGTGTATAAGTAATGACGCCGCCCGCCGCTACGGGGTTCGGAGTTCCGCTGTTGGTCACCTGCAGGTCGCAGACGGGAGCAACTGTGGTGGTGACTGTGGTGCTGTTGTTCGCCGCGTTGGGATCCCCTGTCGTGGCAGTAACGGAGGAATTTGCGGTGATCGTGCCCGCCGCTATCGAAGGTGCAACGTTCACGACTACGATGATGTCGGCCGATGCCCCCGCTGCAAAACTCGGGTTCGTACACGTCACCGAAGCTGTCACCGTGCAGGTCCAACCAACTGGGGCGGACACGGAAGAAAATGTGGTATTCGTCGGGATCGGTTCCGTGAAACTCGCTCCCGTTGCTGCCGCCGGACCGTTATTGGTGACCGTCTGCGTGTAAGTAATGTTGTTGCCAGAGAAAACGGTGGCCGGCGTGCCCACTGTGCTCAGCGCAAGGTCGGCCTGGATCGCCGTCGCCACCACATCGGTCGCAGTTGCCGAGTTGGCTCCGAAGGCCTGGTTCGCCGCGTTGACGGTGGCAGTGTCGGTAATCACCGTACCGCTGGGTGTAAGGGCCGTCACCTTATAGACGACGGTAAAGGTCCCGGTCGCGCCACCCGCGACACTTGGATTCGTGCATAGCGGTGGGAACCCGGCGCAACTCCAGCCCGCGGGTGGAGTAATCGATACAAACGTCGTATTCGCGGGAGTGGTTTCGTTGAACGTGGCGGTGGTCGCCGGGGTCGTTCCGGTGTTCGTCACGACCTGGGTGTAATTGATATTGTTGCCCGCCTGCACCGGGTTTGGCGAGGCCACGTTGGTCACCGTCAAATCCGGAGCTGTCGTTCCCACAACCGTGGCGACTGAGGCGGTATTGTTCAGGGAATTCGGATCGAGGGCGGACGAATTTGCCGACACCGTCTCCGTGATCACGGTTCCATTCGCCGTCCCGTTATTCACCTTGACCACGAGAGTGAACGAAGCCGCCGTCAACCCCGGCATGTTGGCGAAGGTACAGACAACGTTGCCCGTGCCTCCAGCTCCGGGTGAAATGCAACTCCATCCCGCCGGCGCCACGAACGACACGAGCGTCGTATTCGCCGGAATCTTCGCCACCACCGTGGCGTTGTCGGCGGCGCTCGGACCGTTGTTGGTCACGACCTGCGTATAAGTAATGTTGCTTCCCGCCGCCACTGGGTTGGGCGAACCCGCGTCAGTCACACTGAGATCGGCGCTCGATACCACGATCGCAACGTCGGTGGCGAGGTCGTTGAGCAGGTTGGCTTCATTTCCCCCGCCGACCAAAGCAGTATTCGTTAGCGTCGCCGGAGCTGACTGCGAAACGACTGCATTCAGCGTAATCGACGGATAGCTGCTGATAGCCGCCAGCACATCGGAGCGCACGCAACTCACGGTCTGCCCTAGAACCGAGCAGGTCCATCCGGTTCCGGTGGCGCTGATCGGTGTGATGCCGAGCGGGAGCGTGTCATTGATGGTGACGACCCCGCTGGTAGATCCAAACGGGCTGATGTTCGAAACCGGAATCGTATAAATGGCGGCTGAACCACGCGTAAAGTTCCCCGCGTGGCTTTTGCCCAGCGTCATATCGGGAGTGCACAGCGCCGCTGACTGTATGCCCGTCACCTGAGCCAGCGTGGCGGTCGTAGCACTTGTCCCCGCTGTCCCCACGGTAGCTCCGTAAGCTACGCCTGGGTTCAACGTCGTCCCATTTACTCCGCCCGTCACTGTAATGCTTGCGGGAGCGCCAGAAACAAGAATCACCCCGCCTCCGCCTCCGCCGCCCGGCCCGTGACGGTCGCCCAAGCTGAAGGGCTGCGAATCCCAGGCATCTCCGCCTCGCCCGCCGTTCGCTTGCAGCGTCAGCCCGCTCTCGCCGCCGTTGGCCGCCAACACAATGATGCTTCCGCCAGCGCCCCCTCCTCCACCCGCATCACGGTCGGTCCCGTTGTAGGCGCTAGCGCCATTCGCGGTCAGAGTCGCCGTGCCCGTCAAACTGTCCGCGCGAATAAAGATGATTCCACCGCCCGCTGCTCCGCTGCTGGCCTGATTGTCACTGTCGGAATTGTTCCGCGACCCCGCGCCGCCGCCGCCACCCATCGCGATGCGGTCAATCGTCGCCGGAAACGGAGATCCACCTTCGCCTCCATCACTCAGGTTTGCAAACCACGAGTCCCCGCCAAACCCACCCGATCCACCGTTGCCGCCGCCACCGCCGCCAGCATTCTCGGTGTTGCCAGCCGCATCCCCATCCGTTCCGCCTCCGCCCGCATTGCCAGGCGCCCCGTTCGCCATACTGCCGTCGGCGGCGCCATTTGGATAGCCAATCGTGGCCGTGGTTTGCAGAAAGGTCCCGCCGGACTCCACCCATTTCGGCGTACCCGCGACACCCTCACCTTTGGCACCATCAATGCCGGTGGCACCACCTGCAGCACCGGTGTAGGCCGCAGGCGACGTTTGTCGGAAGTCCGTGTTTACGGCGCCGGCAACTCCACCGACCAACTGCATTCCTGCGCCGCCGCGGAACCCTTGCCCGTCGACGGATACGTTGGCGCCACCCAGATTGAGTTGTCCGGCAATGTCCAATGCGAGAATCCCACCCGTGGATCCGTTCCAGGGAGTCGCCGTCGCGGAGCCCAGTGTAGCGGTCGTATATTGCGGCACCAGCACGACCTGATATGTGCTTTTTCCCTTCGTCGCCGTGGCCGCTGCTGCCGTGTATCCGAATACCAGCCCGCCGCCGGTGCCCGCTCCCGTGATGGGCACGAACCCGCCAGCCACCGGCCCAGTCGCCTTCACCCACTCGTAGTTGCCGGCGTTATTGATCGTCTTGAAACCGGTGCCCGTGCTGCCGTTCCCATAGGTCACATCGTTCGTGGTGATGATGCTGGCGTCTTGCATCTGAATCACCAGCAGCAGGCTTCCGTTCGCGATTGTGCCTCCCGCCCCGGCCGATGTACCCACAGGAATTGACGTAGCTCCAACCGCCGCGTTCGCGGTTCCCGGAAAGTACGTATTCAGTACGCCCGCTAGAGGTACGGGGGCCGCGGTCAGAGTAGTCGTAGAACAAACGATGCTCACAACCGGCGCCAGCGACACATAAGTATTGTTTCCCGTATTCGGGTCGGGCGGCGTTCCGGAGTCCGACACAGTCGCCGTGTTCGGATAGAAACCGGCCGCGGAAGCAGTCACGACGACTGCTACTGTCGCGATCGCTCCACTGGCAAAAGGAGTTGGGAGCGTGCAGGTAATTGGGCCAGTTCCCACGCAAGTGGTCCCGGCACTCGGTGTCGTCGACACCCATGTAAGTCCGGACGCAGCCAGCGTGTCGGTCAGGGAAACCGCGTTCGCCGGCGACAACCCATTGTTTGTAACTGTGATGTTGTAGGTGGAGTTCTGACCGAGCGCCACCGCACTGACACTGGTTGAGACCCCGATGTCCGCGGTGCTCGGATTGATCGACACCGCTCCGAGCGACCAGTTCGATGTGCCGCTGAAAATTTCAGAAATCGGAACGCTGGGTGCTCCCGTGCGGCTGGTTCCGCTGCCCGTCACACCAGGATTTGCAGTTCCTGCGCTGTTCAGATTCCACTGGGACACCTGAGGTGCGGGGACGGTGACGGTTCGATTCCCTCCAATGGCAAGTGTGTCCAGGATCATGCCATTCACCACGCTTGGCACGTCAACTGCGCTACAGCCCGTTGCGATGCCGGTGCACACACCAGCTGCTCCATCCGCCGAAACGAACGTCCCCAGAGGGACTGTCTGATCTACCCCCTTAAAGGTGGTCGCGCCGGCTACAACGCCGACCGTGACCGCTGACGGAATAGTCACAGAGACTATGACGTTGTGAGCCCCGTTGGCTGGAGCCAGCAAATACCACATTTCGACCCGGCGCGTACCGCCGGTGTCATTGTGCGCGCCGATCTGAGTCAAAGCGACGCCGTTGTACGTCACGCCGCTGACCACGGTGGCATTGTTATTTGTGATATTGATCGACACTCCGACAACGAGCACCCTATTGGCTGTTGCAGTCGTGGTGTGGTTAAAAGTCAGAGTCCTCGTACCCGTACCGGCGAGGGCTGCCGATGCTAATGTCGTGGCGTCGACCAGAACTTGGGCACTCGAGTAGGTTGCCGCAAATAGCACGAACAACAACGCCAACAGACATGGAAACACGCGCACGTTTTTCCGGGTTCCATGCGTCGATGTCGTGAGTCGATTCAACAATCTCGTGGCGATCCTTTGTCCGCGCGCGACGGCGCAAACGAGCCGCCCACTCAATCCCTTCAGCTTCGCGCGTACCATCCTCGATCCCACTCGCACCTCTTTGGCCGCAGCAATGCCGACAATCTCTTTCCCGCTGACCGCCGGGTCGTCCTGCTGCCCGCAATCACCGCGCGTGATGTAGACATCCTGCTCGGCGTCAGCGACCACCAACCGGTGCAGCCGGAATCCCATTTCACCCTTCACTAGAACAATATCTCCCTTGCGCAACTCCACCGGCACGGTGGATTCCACGTGCACGATCTCGCCATCGCGAATCGCTGGAGACATGCTGGCGCCGCACGCCTGAAAGCGGATGCCATTCCCCTCCCGCAGCAACTCCCGGCTGATCGCTTCAAACAGTTTCGTTTGGGGACGGTCGGTTCGCGCAAGATATTCCTGGGATCGATCGGCCTGGGAACGGTCAGTCACGGATTTCGAGAATCCTCTCAACCGCGTCTTCGTTGGGCTCAAAGGCGTAGCGGTAACATGGAACCACATCCACAACTTCCTGCAGAAACTGCAGCGCCGAATCCACATACTCATGCCGGTGAAACGGCACAAAACTGCGCGCAAACAATTCCGCTACAGCCTGGCTCGGAGACAGCCGCGTCAGCACATTCCCGTGCCCGTGTTCGAGAATGAAGATCCTAGCCAGCGGCGCGCTCCCCGGCGAAGCATACGCCGCCTCGCCATGCCACGGAGTACCGTACATCCGCATCCGCCCTGAGTTTTCTGTTGTGTCCCGCCGAACAATAATCCGGTCGTCACTCAGAACCTCAACGTCCTCGCGCGCAGTCCACAGCCGAGTCGTCGTGCTCTTCCCCGCCCCGGAATGACCGACAAACAAATTCCCGGTCCCATCCGGCCTGACGATGCCGCAGCTATGCAGCTCAATCGCCTTCTCCTGCGTGAGCCGGTGCATAATCAGCAATTCATCCAGCGGATAGCCCAGAGGAGCCGCACTCGGGAACGCGGCGTAAACCTCTCCGCTCATTTGCAGAGTCGCAAGAGAGAAATCACTGTCCACGACCAGCCTCTTATAGGGCTGACCGCCGAACACCGGTGCACTGAAGTCGAATTGAAAACCTGCATCGCACTCATACAATCGCCAAAGAGCGCCCGAGTCGAACAACTGGAGTCCCGACGTCGAACTCAGGTCGTCAACCCACTCAACTTGGATGTTAATGTCTGGGGGACCCGACTTGGTCCGAAACGGCACTAAGGATGGAACTAAAGTAACCGCCGCGTCGTCAGCGCCGGTGAGTCGGACGACGACGCCACCCACGCAGAAGTGGCTACTCCACACTCCGCCGGCTGCGACCCACGGACTCGCCGGTACATACGTAAGATCATCGGTCATCGCGCAACCAGCTCCGTTAAATGCGTAGTCGTTTACGATCCGAGACTTTGGCAACCGCCCAGGATGATTCCGCAGCCTGGAGTGGGTCCACCCCCCGAAGCGTTTTTGCAATGCCCTAGAACGGCCTCTTCAGGCCGCAGATTGATCGTGACGAGTTGCGGCGATTCATAGGGCTTTCGATTATCGCCCTGATTCAATTCGTGATTCATTCAGACTCCCTCTCGTCGTCGACTCAGTGATTCCCACAACTTCCGCATCCCCCTGCTGCCGTGCTTGAATTGTTCAGGATCGGCAAGATGTGCTGCGGTCCGACCCAACTCTCAACGTCGATCTCTTTATTGGAAATCCGGCGCGCCGATTCCAGCAGGGCCTCGTATTCGCTGCCGCCCGCACAGAATTCGCACTCCCCATGCGCCGGAATCTCGGCCCCAATCGACGCCGCTCTCAGATGAGCCACATTGCAGAGAAACGCCACCGGGCTCTCACGGTCCCCATTTTCCAGCTCGCCGTTCGCTGGGCACATCGCACACAACGACTGGATGCGGCACTCGACGCACTTCGTCACACGCGTGCGTTTGCGGTCTCGCAGTTGGCGGAGCGACTCCTCCCAGACCAGCTTGATTCCAGCCCCTCGGATACTGAATGTCTCCTGCTGCGATATGACACAAATGCCAACTTCCCCATAAGCATTCACCGCGAAGGAATTGAACCCACCGCCGCAGATATACACAGTGTCGACGGTGGACAGGTTGGGTGGATTGCCAAAATCGCGCGCCGCCAGCTTTCGGTACTCGCTGGCCACCTTCGGATCCTGCATATCCAGCGCCACTACTTCCTCCGGCGTGAGCCGTACTGCCAGCGGACTCTGCGAGCAATCAATCCGCGGATTAATCTGCCCGTCCGCCTTGAACTCGACACCCAACTCTTCTTCCGCGAATTGCCTCATGGCCAGAATTTCATGCTTATTGATGCTGGTGGCCACCGTCTTCAACTTCAGCGGCAGCCCTCTCTGCTTCAGCAGGCCAATTCCGCGCAAACACCGGTCATACGATCCTGGAATCGCCGTGAGCGCTTCATACGTCTCCCGCGTGCGCCCGTACAGCGTAACCTCAATCGCAAACGGCGGCCACTCTGCGAGGTAATCCGCAATTTGTTCGTTGATGATCGTGCCGTTGGTGAACAGCGTGATCAGGAATCCTTTTTTCTTGGCGTAGGTGTAAATCTCGAGGAAATCTTTGCGCGCGAAAATTTCGCCACCGGTGTAGAGAATCCAGAAGCAGCCCATCTCGACCAGTTCGTCGAGCATTCGGAAGTGCTCTTCCTTGCTCAACTCCCGCTGCCTGGCTTCCATGTCGCCCATGGGCAGATTGTTGTAGCAGTGCAGACACTCCAGCGGACAGCGCCGCGTCACTTCAATCGAAACCTGCAGCGGCACACGTTCGCCGCCCTGGCGCTGATGCAAATCTGCGCTAAACGCACCGTAACTTAACTGCTCCAAACCCCCTCCAGTCTGAAAGCAGCGGACGCGATCTCACACGCCCGCTGCTGCCAGTCCTTCCCGCCCCACTGGACCGTCAGTCCCCTGCCATTGCTAGCGCTGCCGGGACCTCGACCAGACCAACCGCCTTCATCTCACCCACAAATTCCGTCACATCCTGCGCGGCCTGCGCGGGCTCTACTTCATATTCCTGCGCAACTGCCATCGCGAGCTCCGCCAACGTTTTCGGCGACTCCAGCAACTTCCAGATCAGGGAACCGGTGCCGTTGAAACTGTAGATTGAAGCCAGGTCGCCCACCTTGGCGCGCACCGGGACGATCAACGTTTCTCCAGCAATCACCCGCGCGACCACCGAGTGGGAGCGAACCAAAATCTGATCTGTTGATATAGGTGTCAAGTTGATGTCTCCTGGTTCCGGATTTCGTAAAAAACGTTGCTCTTCGAAACCCCAAGCGGTTTCGTCCCAGATTGAGATTACGGCAAAATGGCCCCCACGAAGCAATCGGAATGCCGGGCAGGTACTTGGTTGGTTATCACCCTCGATGGTTCCCAACCCTGCATAAAAACAGGGGTTACAGGGCTAACTCTGGCCTCGGAGCTGGCTCTTCCTTGAGGCTTTGAGCCACAGCTGACGACCCTCGCGAACCTCCACCTTTCCAGTGGACAAACGAAACAAAACGCTATAAAAAGAAATCCGACAACAAAACTATAGCTCTGCGATAGATTCGCCCCGAAGCAAACCCAAGTGCTCAACGAAGAACGCCGTCGCGCCATCCTCGATCTGCTCACCCACCAAGGACGGGTTTTGGTGACCGAACTCGCCAGCCAGTTCGAAACCTCGCAGGTTACGATTCGGAAGGATCTTGAGATCCTGCACGCTCACGGCCTAGTTCACCGCACCCACGGGGGAGCACTGCCGGCGCGCGACGGTGCGCTCGAAGACCCGACGCTTCGGGAAAAGGAAAAGCTCCACCGCCAGGAAAAACTGCGCATCGCGGACGGCGCCGCGGCCAAAGTGAAGGAAGGCCAGGTCCTGATTCTCGACTCCGGCACTACTACCACCGCCATTGCCCGCGCCCTGCGCAATTTCAAGAACCTTACGATCATCACCAATGCGGTGAACATTGCTGCCGAACTGGCCGGAACCGCGGTGGAAGTAATTCTTACCGGCGGCACCCTGCGCAAGAATTCCTTTTCCCTGGTTGGCCCGATTGCGGAAGAAACGCTGCGCCGGCTTAGCGCCGATCTTTTGTTTCTTGGGGTTGATGGCTTCGACGTGCAGTTCGGATTGAGCACGCCCAATCTGCTGGAAGCGAAAGTCAATCGCGTGATGGTCGAGGTTGCCAAGAAAACGGTGGCCGTCTGCGACTCAAGCAAGTTCGGCCGCCGCAGCTTGTCCTTGATCGCTCCGCCATCGGCGCTGCAGGAAGTCATCACCGACCGCGGCATCCCGAAATCGGACCTGCGGGTGTTGAAGCAGGCCGGAGTTGAGGTCACCCTGGTCTGATGCTCGTGCCGCTCTGAAAGCGAATACCCCAAGCCCCCAATGCCTCGTTTTGACGTTACAATCGCCGGCGAACTGAACCTCGACCTTATCCTCTATGGTCTTCCCGAGCAACTTCCGCCCGAACGCGAATTGCTCGCCGACCGTATGATGCTCACGCTCGGTTCGTCTTCCGCAATCGTGGCGCACAACCTCGCCGCACTCGGCAGCCGCGTGGGATTTCAATCCCGCATCGGTGACGACCCTCTCGGACAGATCGCACTCGATCGCCTCCAGCAAGGCGGGGTCGATGTATCGCTCGTGCGTCGCGTTCCCGGCTCTGTCACAACCGGGCTCACCGTGATCCTGCATCACGAAGCCTGGCGCAACATCCTCACCTATGCGGGAACAATTGCAGAATTAGCTTGGGACGATCTCGACCTCGACTACCTTGCCGACTCGCGTCACTTTCATTTCTCGTCTTATTATTTGCAGCGAGGCTTGCGCCCGCGGGTGAGCGAGCTGTTGCAGAGGCTGAAATCCAAGGGACTCACGATTTCTCTGGACACCAACGACGATCCCGACGACCGGTGGGAGGGCGGGCTGCACGAAATTCTGCAGCACGTTGATGTCTTCCTACCGAATGAACGCGAGGCCTGCAAGGCGGCGGGAATGGAAGACCTGGAAGCCGCGATCCACAAGCTTTCCGAGCTGGTGCCCCTGGTCGTGGTGAAACTCGGTCGCAAAGGAGCCCTGGCCCAGCGCGGCAGCGAGCGCCACCTCAGTCCATCGCTGGAAGTCGTGCCCGTGGATACAGTCGGTGCCGGCGACAGTTTCGACGCCGGCTTTCTCCACCAGTACGTGCGCGGCGCCGACCTGCCGGCGTGCTTAGCCAGCGGCAATCTGGCAGGGGCACTCTCCACAACGCGTCCCGGCGGCACCGAAGCTTTCCGCGACGCCGAACATCGCAAGAGCTTCTTCCGAGAGCACTAGCACTCATGTGGGGATGGCCGCCTCGGCCGTCCCGCCGAGGCGCAGCCCGGCGGAACGAATCAGCGGCCAACAGACCATCGCGTGTCTGCAGATTGAAACCTACTGCGCGCTCACTTCCAGCAGCAAGTGGTCCTTGAACTCGGTCTTCAACCTGGGAGATCTTCCGGCCTCCGCCTGCACCGTGCCCATGTCCTTCGCGTCCGCATAGTCCAGCACCCGATAATTCCCGGGCTTCAACCCGCGCAACTCAACCTCACCAGCGAACCCCTTCTCCCCAGCGAAGAACGCGTAGTACATCTTCCCGTCTTTCTCGATGGCATAAGCCTCGGGCGAGTCATAGCCGTACACGTAGAGATCCAGGAAATTCCCCTTCGACAACATCTTCTCGTTGTACAGCCCAATCCATTTCTTCCAGTGTGCTTCTTTCTCGGTGGTCAAGTTCACCGGCGCAAACTTCGGTCCTGGATCGGGCCACACAAATTTTGTGCCCGGCACTCCGCCAACTCCGAGCGTCGAAGCAAAATCATCGCCATGCTCGCTCCAGTTACCCTTGCCGACGGGCGTCATTGCCGAGAGCTCGACGTGATCTCCGTACACCGCTGCCTGCGGCCCCAGCAGCGCCTTATACATTTTGATACGCCGCCGCACCTGCACTGCTCCCACCGGATCCGCCGTTACCGCCTGATCAATGAACGGAAGCCATGCCAGAGACGGAGGCGTGCCGCACGGACACGCCTGCGTCACGCTCTCCGGCTTGATCGCGCGTGTCGTCTGGAAGATGGTCTTGTACACCTCGCCCATCGCGTTGACCGAATCCTGCGGAGACTTGTGATGATGCGCTGGGTTGTAGCACGCCGGAACGCTATAGATGTTGTCGAGCTTCGACCCGTCGAAACCCCAGTCGCGAATGAATTTCTCCGTAAGCTGTTTGTGATATGCCTGCACCTCGGGCACCGCCGGACACAGCGCTGCCAGATCGCGGGTTATCCGCGCATGCTTTCCATTCTTGTCCAGGATGAACCAGTCCGGATGCTCCTGCGCCACCTTCGCGACGATGTACTTGTGCGACTCCCATTTTCCCTGTCCGTCTTCCACGCCGATCGGCAGCCACCATAACTGGGCCAGCATGCCCTGTTTGTGAAACTCGTCCACCATCTGCTTGATCGAATCGCCAGGAAATGTCTCCGCTCGTGGATTCCAGTCGCCATACGTATCGAACCAGCGGTCGTCCAGCGTCGCCCACTTAATCCCGAGTTCCTTCAGTTTGGGCACGGTCCCCAGCATTTGCTTCGGTGTGACGTTGAACTCGTAGCCCCATCCGCACCAACTCACGTTGTAGGCTTCGTTCGACGGTTTCGGAATCTCCCATCCTTCTTTCTGCAGCACGCTCGACCACATGCGCAGGGGCTCGTAGAAATCTCCGCTGTACACGGCCACAAAACTGCGCGGGGAGGAATAACTCTCGCTCGGCTTCAGGACTACTTTTGCAGGGATCGTAACACTCGCATTCACGCGCCCATCGGCTCCCACCTTCACCGGAATCGACAGCGTCCAAGGCAAGGTCTCCACATGCCCAATCGCCTCTCCCACCGACGCCGTCCAGAACGCGACTACCGGAATCCCGCCCCCGTAGCCGCCTTTCACCGCTTCGCCCATCGCGTTCGGCTGCGATGAAACCCTAGTCAGTTTCTGCACATCATCCTTACCCCAGTCATAGCTCGAACCCTGAAACGCCCACATGTCGTAGGTTTGGGCCTTTGCATCCGCCTGCTTTGCGCTGAAGCGATGCTGCTGCATCAGCACCTGATCAACCTGGAAATTTGCGGTTCCGACGTTTTTGTACGTCGTGCTCACAAGCGCGATCGCGGGAAAATCATCATATGTTTCCACCACCAGCATCCGCTCGATGGCCACTCCAGACGGTACAAGCGGTCGCGCCGGAATCTCCACTCGTTTCCCGCGACCGAGTTTTCGGGTACTTTCCAGCACTTTCGCTTGTCCAAAATCCGGCACGAAATCCAATTCCTTCCCTTCATGCACGATCGAATCGCTGCCGCCAGTCGACCCCACGCCCGGCTCATCCAGGGTCAATCGCTTGCCATCTTTCAATAGAGTGGCTTGCAGGAAACCCGAAGGAAGAACCTGGAACTCAGCCGCGCTCGTGGTCAGCACAATGGGGCCTCCATCGCGCACCTCCACCTTGATGTCGGAAGGCTTTGATGGCGCGGGTTTCGGCTGAGCTGGAGGCTTCGCGCAACTGACCATCAGCAACGCAAGTCCAGCAAAAATTGCAAGGAAGGAATACCGCTGAGGAAGGCTACCCCGACCACCAGATCCGTTGCGCTTCATGTTTCCCTCTCCTGAGTGTCGCTGCATAACGAAAGAAAACACAATCTTTCGTAACTATACAACAGCAGGAGAACTCCCGCACTTTTTCCTCGAACTATCGATCTACGTCAGCGAATCTCCGCCAACGAATTCTCCAGAGCTCCTCGCTTCGGTGAGGGCATGGCGCCCACTTCGCTGGCCACCCAGGCTCCCACGAGATTCGCGACTTCGTTCATCAGAGCCAGGGACGCGCCCTGCAGGTACTCATGCACCAGTCCCGCGGTAAAAGCATCGCCCGATCCCACGGTATCGGCCACCCGGACTTGAAAGCCTGGGTGCTCGCTGGAATCCCTGCCGCGCACCAGCAGACTGCCCCGCCCTCCCCGCGTGATGCAGACCAGTTTCAAGTCAAACGCGCCGACCAACCGCTGCGCCGACGATAACTCATCTTTGTAAGGAAAACCGTGCAGGCCCATGATCTTCGGTAGTTCTTCGTCGTTCAGCTTGACGATGTCCGCCAGCCTCATCGATTCGGAGAGAACTTCCGGTGAGAAATAGGACTGCCTGAGGTTGACGTCGAAAATTTTCACCGCGCCCGGCGACGTGGCCTTGAGAAAACGTCGAACTGTGGTACGGCTCTCCTCCGAACGCTGCGCCAGCGATCCAAAACAAACTGCATCGACCGTTTCCGCAAGGTCCTGCCAATCTCGCGTCCACTCCAGAGAGTCCCAGGCCACCGGATGCGCAATCTCAAATCGCGCCTGCCCCTTGCCGTCAAGGTCTACTTTCACCGTGCCTGTCGGATGCTGAGGATCCGTCTGCACATGATCGATGTTGAGCCCGAGTTCCTCCATGCGCCGTAGCGCTTCCAGTCCCTGCGAGTCCTCACCCACGCGGCTAGCCACGATACCCTGATCGCCCATCAGGGTCGTGACGTAGGCAAAATTCGCCGGCGCCCCGCCCAGACACGTGCGGTCCGGCAGAACATCCCAAAGCACTTCCCCCAAGCCCACCACTTTCTTTTTCATGGTTCCATTCCGGCAGTTTTCATTCCGAAAACGTTTACGGTGATCGACCGAAAACAGTGGCAGGAAAACCGAGCTGTGTATCAGAAAATCTGGGGGAGCCGTTGGCTCCCCCAGAGTAGTTTGTTTGACGGCTTGGGTTAGAAGGTAACCCGGAAACCGAACTGCAACTGCCGCATCTGGCTGTCGCCCTGCAAGCTGTTGATGACGCCGGCCCCGCCACAGTCGATACAAGTATTGCTGGGTAGGTTGTACACCGGGTGGTTGAAGACATTGAAGAACTCCGCCTGGAACTGGGCCTTGACCGACTCAGTGATGCTGAAGTTCTTGAACAGGGACATATCGGACACGAACTCTCCGGGTCCGGTGAACTGATTGCGATGGACGTTGCCGAATTTGCCAACTCCCGGACCGGCAAACGGGCCGCTCTGCGTGACGACGGTCGGGCAGTCCGGCACGAGTGCATCCACACCCGAATCATAGTGAGTAAAGGGGCTATCGCAAAGGGACGTGCTCACCGGAGTAAAGTAGGTGACCGTCCGAGTTTGGTTGTTGAAGCTGCCGGACCCCATATGGAATCCCCCGTTCAAGCTGGGTCGGCAGGGACCTGTGTCCCGGTCGAGATTGCAATTGTTGTAGCCGGGGGAGAACGGCAGACCGCTGCCGATGATCATGGTTGCGTTCCACTGCCATCCGCCCAGAAGCATGTCTGCTCCGCGGCCTATGTTCCCAAGGAAGTGTTTGCCCTTGCCAAACGGCAATTCGTAGAGCGAGGTCAGAATCAAAACGCTGTCGCGGTTGAAGTCCTGACGTCCCCAGCCTTGGGTGAGATCAGGCTGGTAACTGCCGTCGTTGTCATAGGCTTTTGCATAAGTGTAGGACGCGGTGAGCGTCAGGCCAGCAGCCGTCCGCTGGTCCAGCTTGATCTGCAGAGCGTTGTACTTGTTAACCCCGTCGTTTCCAGCATACCCAAAACCATAACCCGAGCAGCAAACCACATTGGTCTGTACGCCGTTCTCGTCCGTGTAGGGGGTTGTGAAGGCATTGTTGTAGGGTGACCTCTGGTTGTAGGTGTAGAATCCCGGCTGCCCAGTGTGAATGTCGATGGGATTGGCAGGGTTAATGACGTGAAAATTTGCTACGGTCGCCTGATTCGGGTTGTACGTAGGGCCGGTACCCTTGAACACATGGCTGCCATGGTTGCCTACGTAGCTCACTTCCAGGCTGGTCTTATTCGTAATCTGGCGCTGCAGGGTTGCGTTCCACGCATCCACTGTGGGGGCTACGAGCTTGTCGGGCCGAAGGTGCGGTCCCACGTTGAGAGCCTGGCACGTGCCGGCCGGCGTATTAGCAGCGCAGGGGCCAAATAGCGGAAGTATCCCATTGGATGGGATTACAGGGAACTGGTTCGGAGTGGGGCCGTCCGTGAAATTAAAGGCGGGCGTCTTGTTGTCATTGGTAGGCCCGTTGATCGTTTGGTTGGCCAGGACCGGCAGGTTCTGCGTCACCGTATGTCCAAACAGCGACCCAAAGACGCCGATGTCGAAGCTGCGCCCGTAGCCCAGCCGAACCACAGTTCTGGGGTTGATCTCATAAGCGATTCCGAGCCGCGGAGCAAAAAGCTTGTAGTTCTTGGCGGTGTCTCCGTTCATGCTGATGCCGCCGTAGCCTGCAACTCGAATCACTCCCTCAGGAAGCACCGCGTAGCCGCCGTTACCCTTGCCGTTGACATACTCAGGAGTGTAGAACTCCCAGCGCAGGCCGTAGTTCACGGTCAGTTTTTGAGTCGCGCGAAACGTGTCCTGTGCGTAAACGAAGTACCTGTTTTGCGTCTCGATTGAAGTCAGTTCCGTGGGCGAACCAACATACCGGTTGAAGCCGGTCGTTTCCCCGAACAGGAAAGTGGCGATATCCAAGCCACCGATGCTGTTGTTGGAGGTGCCTTGATGGTTAAAGTTGAAGATGCCGGTCCGATTCGCATCTGAGGGTATCCGCAAGTTGGTCGCGTGCCGCAAATCAACACCAAACTTGAACTGATGGTTGCCCTTGATCTTCGTCCAGTTGTTTACGAACTGGTACCCCTGTTCTTTCTCCGTCAGGGGGCAATTGCAGCGGCTGACGTTAAGGCCTTCTCCTATGCCGTTGTTACCAGTGCTGTTGACGCCAATGGTTTGGTCAAAGGTAAGTTGCGGCAGGCCGCCTGTCGACGGATCGGAAGTGTTCAATCCGGGGAGTCCGAGGTTAGTTGCTCCGGCTACACTGCCGTCATACTTCGTGGAATGCGGATTGTAACGAAAATATCCGAATCGGAAGTCCGTCAGCAGGCTACTGCTCAGCGTGTAGTTGAAGCCACCCGCCACGCTGTAGTTCTGGATCACTGACTGACCTGCCAAACCCAAATAGCCCAGTCCGGGTCCACCAATTTCAGTTCCAAAGATGGGTGAACCGGAAAGCTTGAAGTGGGCGTGCGTGTAGCGGCCGAAAATCTGCAGCTTCTGGTTCACAGAGTAATCAACGCGGCCGGTGTACTGGTAGTCGTTGAAGCTGCCGCTTCCGCTCTTCGTATAGTTGTCGACCGTGCCATTGTTGATACCGGTCGTATTAGGAGCCGGTAACAGAGACAAAATATGCTCGGCCACTCCGTTGGGGTCATAGGTCTGCAGTACGCTCATCGGAATAACGTCGCCAGCGTACGCCGTCCGCGACCCATCAGGTTCCCACGGGTTGTACACCTGGCCGGCTCCGCCGCCGAGGCCCGCAGCAAGATATTCGCTCAGATCGCAGTTCGCGCTACCCGCAGTAAGACAGGTCGAGCGAACCAAATCTGTCGGAACCGAGATCTTGACGGACACGCCTGAGGTTCGACGCGTCCCTTCGTAGTTGCCGAAGAAGAACAGCTTGTTCTTGATGATGGGGCCACCCACGGCGCCACCAAATTGCTTCCAGCTATTGGGAACAGCCGAGCCGGTGAACGGATTCTTCGCTGGATCCACCGGATCCAAGTCATAGAAGTAGCCGCTGCCGTGAAACTGGTTGCTGCCCGACTTGGTCTGCGCCGTCATGATTCCGCCCAGCGCCTTGCCGAACTCGGCGTCGTAGTTCTGGGTTGTCATCTTCGTTTCTGTCACCGAGTCCAGACTCGGGTTGACGATGATGATTCCCAAAATCGGATCCTGATTGTCGGTACCGTCCAACTCGTACCCGGTACCGCTGAAGTGCTGTCCGTTCACGAAAATCTGTTTGCTGCCCTGCGGGTTCTCTGTGGCAGCGTGGCCCCAGCCTGTGATGATCTGGGTTCCCGGCGTGAGCAACTCGAGGCTCTGGAAGTTTCTGTTGAAGATCGGAAGTTCTTCCAGCTGTTTTCCACTGAACTCGGTCGCGACGTCAGCGCGGTCGGTCTTGAGTTGAGGAGCTTCGCTGGTGACCTCTACCGTTTCCGAGGATCCGCCCACTTGAAACTGTCCGTCCAGGCGCGACCCGGCATCGGCAGACACCTGAATGTCTTTGTACTCGATAACCTTGAATCCTTGGGCCTCGATGCGTACGGTGTAGACATCCGGGATCAAGTGCGTCACCGCGTAGTTGCCACTCTCATTGGTGGTAGCGTCGGTCGTCACATTCTTGCTCTGGCTGGTGACGGAGATCTTGGCTCCATTCACGGCTGCACCGGACGGGTCCGTGACTGAACCCAGAATGCTGCCGTACACGGCTTGGCCGAATGCACTAGGCACCCACAGACTGCACAGTAGACTCAACGCGGCCATAGCGGCCCATACTGACCTTTTCATGAACTTCCTCCTCAGAACTTTGCCAAAAACAGGTTGTGCCCCGGAAATGCAGAGGGATACTTGATGCGAGTAGGAGTGCAGTCGTAATACAAAACAATTATCTGGAATAAGTTTCACTAGGTTTGATACCGTTACGGGTGTAAAGTGCCACTGTTGCAGTAAGATACGTTGTTTCGTTACTTCCCTGTTATATGGCTGTGACGCACACTTTCGCGCTCGGTCGGGAGCAATGCTTCCAACAAATAGAGAAACTTATTATTAGTCATAGCCTGCACACCTCTGAATCCCTGTGCAAGTTGCTCCGCTACCTCGCCGAACACTCCCTCGATCACCCTGGCGTCGCGCTCAAGGAGTACCAGATCGCCACCGAGGTCCTGGGCCGCCCGGCGGGCTTCGATCCCCAGAGCGATTCCACGGTACGGGTTCAGGCGGGACGCCTGCGCGTAAAATTGGCCGAGTATTACGCTCAGGAGGGCCCGGAGGATCTCGTCGTCGTCGAACTCCCCAAGGGTTCGTACGCGCTCACTTTCCACCTGCGCACTCCAAGAGCCGGCACCCAGCAGCCGACTCCGACCTTTACCCTTGAACCCAGGGCAAAAAAGGAGGAGGCAGGCACATGGACCCGCTCCTGGGCCATTGTGGTTCTCGTTCTCTCGGTGCTTCTGGCGGCCTCGCTGGTCACGAGCGCCATCCTGCTGTCGCAGCGCACCCGCACTCAGTCCGCCACGAGCGAGCCCATCGCACCGGCTTTTCAGATTTTTTGGAATGGCTTCGTGACCAGCCCGCAGCAACCCTGGGTAATATTCAGCAACGGCAGCTTTGTCGGAAGGCCCGAAACCGGCATGCGCTATTTCAATACCAAATCTGACACTCGCACATTCATCCTCGATCACTACACGGGTGTGGGCGAAGTACTGGCCATCCACCAACTTGACCACGTCTTCGCACTCTTCAATCGCCCGATTCGCGTCAAGCGCGGTGCCCTGTTCTCTCTCGACGACGCCAAGAATAATGACCTGATATTCGTCGGATCTCCCTCCGAAAATCTTACGCTGCTCGATATTCCCGGAACGCAGGAATTCGTATTCCAGCGCCTCGATTCCGGCCCTCGTAAGGGAGACCTCGCCGTACTCAACGTTCATCCTCAGCCTGGTGAGCCAAAACTATTCCTCGCCACGCCCGCGAACCAGCCGACGACTGAGGACTACGCCGTCGTCAGTCTCCTGCCCGGGTTGGACCCTTCGCGAGCCATCCTGATCCTCGCCGGAAACTCCACCTTCGGAACCCAAGCGGCCGCGGAGTATGTTTGCCGGGAAGACTCGGTCAAGGAGTTATTGCTGCGCCTGAACGTGACGAAACCGGGAGAGTTAAAACCGTTCGAGGCACTCCTGCACGTGAAGATCGCGCACGGAGTTCCTGTCATGACAGATCTAGTGGCGGTTCGGAATCGGAGCAACTGAAGATTCCCGCATGGATAGCTACTGCCCCGGCGGCACCGAGTGCGGATCTAGTTCCACCGCCCTCTGAAATTCCTTCTTCGCCTCGTCCTTCTGACCCTTCTGCGTCAACGCCAGCCCAAGATGATAATGCGCGGCTGCGTAGGCAGGTTCTGAATTGATGGCCGACCTGAATTGTGCGATCGCACCTTCCACGTCGCCTACGCTCAGCAATCTCTTTCCCGAGTTCGTCGCAAACGTCGCCGCCTGCAGATTATTGGTGGAGGCCGCAATCTTCGCTCCCGCACGTGCTTCGTCGGCAGCGCCCTGTGCGTCGCCCAACTGGCGCAGCACCGCCGCCAGCGTCGTGTGCGCCCCCGCAAAATCAGGCTGCAAGCGAATCGCCTCTCGCAGCTCCGTCGCAGCCTCGGGCAGTTTCCCCTGCTGCTTGAAAACCGTGCCCAGCGTGTAATGCGCTTCGGCGTAATTGGGTTGACCCTGAATTGCCTTCTTCAACTCCTCGGCCGCCTGGTCGAATTCACCTTTTTGCCAGAACAGAACTCCCAGCGTGTAATGCGCATCCGCCAAGTCCGGCTGCAACGCAATCGCGTTTTTAAACTCGGGAACCGCTTTGTCGAGTTGATCCTTCAGCTTGTAAGCAAGTCCCAGGTTGTAGTGGAGGGACGCGTTTTCAGGCGCTAGCTTGATCCCGGCCTGTAGTTCTGTAATAGCTGCGTCGAAGTCCGATCTCTGCATGTACGCGATGGCTAAGTTCCCGCGTAAAGTGCCGTCTTCAGGACGCAGTTGCGCCGCAGTTTGGAATTTCGCAATCGATCTCTCGGCATCCCCTTTCTGAATCAGCGCCAACCCCAGATCGTTGAACGCCTCCGCATCCTGGGGATGCAGCTTGACAGCTTCTCCAAACGCCGCCACCGCTCCGTCGGCGTCCGCGGCACGCTGGCTGGCAAGCCCTAACTCAATCTGCAATTCGAACCAGTCTGGCTTCAACGCGGCCGCCTTTCGCAGTTCCTGCAGCGCTTCCACATTCTTGGACTGCGCGCCCAGAGTCTTTGCCAGATAGTCATGAGCAACTGCATCCTGCGGCGCCAGTTCCACCGCCTGTCCCAGTTCGCTGGCGGCCTCGTCCATCCGTTTCGCTTGCCAGTAAATCACGCCGAGATGAAAGTGTGCCGGTTCCAGGCTTGGCTGCAAACGTATAGCTTCCTTGAACGCGACTTCCGCGTCGACAAACCGGTTCTGCTGCGCGAGAACCGAGCCCAGGTCATCCCGCAGATCGGCGCGCTCCGGAGCCAGATCCACCGCACGTCGCATCTCCGTCAGAGCCTCATCCTGCGAACCGCGCTGGCTGAGCATTCTCCCCAAAACCCGATGTGCCTCCGCAATACCCGGCGCGCTTTTCACCGCCGTTCGCACTTCCTGCTCGGCTTCTGCAGGCTTTCCCTGCTGACCCAACACGCGCGCCAAGGTCAGGCGAGCGTCTACAAACGCGGGCATAGCCTTGATCGCGGCCCTCAAATGCGAAACCGCCGCATCCAGTTCTCCTTGCTGCGCCAGCACCCAACCCAGACCCGACTGGGCCTCGGCGTCATTCGGAGCAAGCCGCACAGCCTTTTCAAATTCCGCCCGAGCCCCCACGATATCGTGATTCTTGATCGCCTCTTGCCCACGCTGCAGAGCGAGTCGCTCCGCGGATTTTGGCGGATGTGATGTTTGCGCCAGCATCGCAACACTCACTGAGAAGATGGTTATCACGCAGAAATGAACGAGCCTAGGATTCTGTCGGGTCACGATGAGTAGGAGTTGTTCTGATCTTTCTGGCATTATATCCAACGCATTTCTGCCGAACTGTGTGGTGTAAAACTAGGACTGTCGTATTGTCATGGCTTTCCTTCGTGCCCTTTGTGGTTTAAGGTTTTTCGTATGTATCATCATATGAATCGGGGCCACTTGCACTTCTCCCGACGATCTTTCCTCCAACTTTCCGGCGCCGCCGCGCTGGCTCGCCTGTGGCCTCGTCGCTTGTCGCCAACTACTGACCCGGCCAACAACGCCCTCTGCCGCAAGCTCGCCTCCGATCCTCTTCGCCCCCAGTACCACCTGATGCCGGCCCACAACTGGATGAACGATCCCAACGGCCCGATTTTCTTCCACGGCCGCTATCACATGTTTCACCAATACAACCCGCAGGCTGCGGTCTGGGGCAACATGAATTGGGCGCACGCCACCAGCCCTGACATGATCCACTGGCAACACGAACCGATCGCCATCTCGCCAACTCCCAACGGCTACGACCGCGACGGCGTCTTCAGTGGCAGCGCCGTACTCGATAACGGCAAGCCCACTGTGATCTACACTGGCGTCCTTCCCACCACCGCCTCTGACGCCGAAGCTACGCTGCGCGATGGCGTCCACGTGTGGCGTGAAATGCAATGCCTCGCCACAGCACAGGATGACGACCTGCGCACTTGGAAGAAACTCCCCGAACCAGTCATCGCCGCTCCTCCTGCCGGCCCCGAAGTCACCGGCTTCCGCGATCCCTACGTCTGGCGCGAAGGCAATTCCTGGATGTTGGTTCTCGGGTCAGGCTTCCGCGGCAAAGGCGGAGCCATCCTTCTCTACACATCGCCCGACCTTCGCCACTGGACTTATCTGCATCCGCTGGTCGAGGGCCCCGGTAATGGCACGAAGAGCGTGAACCCGGTGGACACCGGAGAAATGTGGGAGTGCCCCGACTTTTTTCCATTAGGCAACAAGCACGTGCTGCTGATCTCGACGATGGGCAAGGTGCGCTGGAAGGTTGGCACCTACGCGAATCAGCGCTTCACCCCTGAAAAGGAGGGCGTCGTCGATTGGGGATCGTACTACGCCGCCAAAACCATGCTCGACAAAAACGGCAATCGCGTTCTCTGGGGGTGGATTTCAGAAACCAGGCCCGACGCCGACCTGATCGCAGCCGGATGGGCCGGCGTAATGTCACTGCCTCGCGTACTCTCATTGAACGCGCAAAACGAATTACAAACCGAGCCCGCTCCCGTCGTGCACAAACTGCGTGCGGCGCACACTGGCATCAATCCCGAGCAGAGCCCCGCCGCACGTCAGAAGATTCTCGACGCTATTCGCATCCATGACCTCGCCGCGGAACTAGACCTCGAACTCCGCCTCGAAGCGGACGAATTCGCCATCCATCTGCAAGCCGAGACCAGAGAGAACTTCGCCACTATCTCCTGCACGAACAGATCCGGAAGTCGCGACCTCCGCGTGAACGATGTCGCGGCTCCACTCGCCGGAGCCACGGGATCACCCGTGCATCTGCACATGTTCCTCGACGGCTCGGTGCTAGAAGTCTTCGCCAACAAAACGACAGCGCTTACCGCGCGAATCTATCAAGCCCCATCCTCTCTGCTGCGCTTGAAACTCGACGGCAACGCCGAACTCGCGTCTCTCGACGCTTGGCAAATGAACCCGATCTCCAAAGATCGCCTTACCGGCTCATTGTGCTTATAACGGATCCGCCTATCAGGGAAGCCGCGAAGCGGCGGCATGGGAAAGCCCGGCACGGTGTGCCGGGACAGCCGAAGAAGGATAATCAAGTCCCGTTAGGGACGGTACGCTCTCGCTACTTCGATCTCGCCGCAGCGCTCAATAAATCCTCTTCCCGGCCTGCGTGCTCACAATCTTCCCGCGCTCGACCGAAAGCGAATACGCGACCCCTCCATCCCCAGTCCACGAAGTCAAATCAAAGTGTCCACCAGCCTTCACCCGATAGACGCTGACGTTCCGAAACGTCAGCGCAACGCCGTTCTCGCAAACCTCCGGCGCCTGCGTCGGCCGCAGAAAGTACGCCCCTTTGCCCGTGCCCACCACGGTCGACTTTCCGTCCGCCTCCACCAGCACCGCCGACTTCTCATCGATCGCCACTTCCCGCGGGGACGAACTCCATCCATCCTTCATGATGCGCGCCAGAAATCCCAGCGTCCGCCCCATGCGATCGCGCTTGGCGAAATGTGAATCGGTGATCAGATTTTCCAGGTGCGGGATCTTTAGGAAATCCCGCACCAGCGTCACTCTCCCAAAATAAGGATTGGGCAACACATCCGTCGACGCCAGATCCTTGTCGTCCGGCTTGTCTTTCAAACACCCGTAGACAAATCCACCCAGCACAGCCAACCCCGCGCTAGTCCCGCCAATGGGCTTGCCCGCTGCGATGTCGTCGTTGATCGCGCTCTCGACCGGCGTTCCCTTCCACCCGCGAACGTAGTTCGACTGATCCCCTCCGGCAATGAACACCACCTCCGCCTTCCGGACAATCTCCGCCACCGACGGATCCTCAGCCGCCTCGCGGTTCGGAATGATCAGGGTGGCCACCGAATTCGCCTTGCACAATCCGTTCACGTACGAGTTGTAATCGTCGTCCCCTCTCGCCCGCAGAATCAGAAAGTCCCCGCCGTTCCCTTTGTTGCAGAGCCAGCGAAACGCCTCGTCGAGATCGCTGCCCCCGCCCATCATGGCAACGCCCGTCACAGCTTTGGTCTGAACGTCATCCTTATTTCCGATGCGAAGGTACTTGTAGGATTGCGACGGAGCAAGACTCGCAGAGAACAACAATAGCAAGAGGACGAACACGCGCGATCGATCCTCCTTAGTCATGTGTAGAAATATAGCTTCGTGTTGAGCAGAAATGGAGATACCAAAACCGCGCGGAATCATTCTTGACCATGGGTTACGGTTTTGAGCATCTTCTCAGCCGATAGGAGTCCCGTCATTTCGGTATGGCCCAGCACGCCCCTTCCACTTGATAACCCTCCGCCTGCTTATAGACCACGCCGACCACACCCCTGGATTCGTTCGCCGCAATCGACAATCTATAAGGGACGTCCGGCAGGTCGGCGGAGCCACTCACCTGAAGCGTCTGGCCAAGATCGCCCGAAGAATAGAGCTGAAGCTTGGGTTTTTCCTTTAGTCCGCTGATTGTCGTGAGTAGAAATCCGCCTTGCGCGGCCGACACGCTGAACGCAAACACGCCGCCAAGACCTCGCTGTTCCGAGAGATTGACGGAGCGGAGCATATGGCCCTCTTTGTCAAGTTCCACCAGCATAAGCGGCAAAGCAACCGGCCCGTACGAACCCGAAAACCTTGCATTGTGAAAGTAGACAGACCATCTTGGAGTTGGCTTACGATAGAACAAGAGAATCTTCGAACCGCCAGCAACGACCATGGGATCCAATGCTTCGGGTAGGAAGGCCAGGACTCGCTTCGCCGAAGTCGTCCCCTTCGATTCCCATAGAACGGCCCGAGCGTCCGCGGTGTTCATAGCAATGACGTATTCGTTCGACAAAGCAGCCATGCTAGGGTTGAAAAGCCACCGAACGGGACGCAATTGAGCGGTACTCCACTCGTCCCGGAGATCGATCTGAACCTGTGAACCGGTCGCTTCATCCAGGTCCAAAGGCAGCGACGATACGCTCTCCTCCAAGACCCCTAGGCGTTTCGGATCTGCGATCTTCCAGATGCCAAGATAGGCGGCATGTTCCCGGTTTGTCTCCAGCAGCAACGCGAGGCTGCCTCCTGCCAATGCAGCACTAAGCGCACTCGCACCGGGCAGAGACACCACGTTCTCCGACGCTTGACGAAAGGGCTTTCCTGGTTCCGGGCAATCCCAAAATCGCCATGTTGTCTTCTCAGTAGGGGTATCGCGCCAGGGGTTGGAGGATTGATACAAATGCTCCACGGTCAGAAAACGGACGCCGTCACTGTTGGCGACGGAGGTCAGGTCCAGAAACGTTTTTGCTGTATGAAAACGTGTCAATCTCAAGCTGTTCATCGAATCACCTCGGTTGCCTGCAATCCGTTTCGCAATGCCATGCCCCGAAAACAGTCCGAGAGTCGAGACCGCAACCAGCGCGACAGTCGCACCGATCCAGATTCTCCCGTAGCTTTGCCGAAAGATAGGCGTCACTTGTTCGTCCATAAAACCCACCCCACCAGATGTGGAGGAACGGCAGCACTGGAGTCCAACGGCAATGAAACGTTTGCTACCGGAAGAGGAGATACACGTTCGCAATCAAAGCTGGCGGCCGTCAGAGGCTCGTAGGTGTGGATGTCGATCGAGGAGATAGCCGCGCCTGGAGCGACGCACGCCGTCGGGCCCGTGCCATACGAAGCATCATACAGCTTCCAATTGGGTGCAGCGGGTACACTAACATCGGCGATCCAGTGGCTTGCCCAATGTGGTGGCGCTGCTGGGTTCGCTTGCCCGCTGGTGGTCGTGTCCTTCCATCCGCTGCACGTGTACTTCGCAGCGCCTCGAGTAAATTGACCCGATGGCGGACGCAGGGTCACTTCGGCCGAGGCGATGCCCTGCACCGCGAGACAATTCATCAAGACTTCATCAAACACGATGCAGCTGGCCGCATTTTGCTTGTTCGGGTCAGGATCATCCTTGGATTGGATTGCGCTCATCAGATCCTGATTTGGTGGAATGTTTAGGGGAGGTCCGTAATTCTTCCAGTAGACTAGTCCCGTATCGTGAGAACCTTTAACTGGGCTGAACTGTGCCCAAATCGAGTTGAGTACATTCTGATGGCCAGTCACCCCGTCCGCCCATTTGCAGGACCATTCGAATATCTCCCACAGGAACTTGTTTTCATACCCGCCTCCGCCTGCCAGGTGATGATTCGCCGCCTTGGGCGGTTGGTCCACCACGAAAATCGTGTGCTTGGTCACACGCGGGGCACTCGCGCGCGAGTCGATTTCAAACGTCCAGGTAAACTGAATTCCGTCGAGCCGCTTCACCGTCGCGGGCAGATTCTGCACGTCAAAGGTATCGGAAGCCTTGCCGCCGGCAAAAGTCAGCGTCTTTTCCGCGATTGTGACCCCCTTGTCGCTTGTCGCTTTGATTTTCACTGCCGCTGAACTGCAGGCAGGAGCGGGAATTTCGAACGCAGCCTTCAGTTGGCGAGTCGCCGGACCGACTCCCGTTCGCAGGTAGGCCGCTGGCCAGCTGAACTCAGCATCCGCGGTCAGCCCTGCCTTTTTCTTCCAATGAGGAGTTCCGGCCGAGGGTCGAATTTCAACGGGGCTAAAGTGCTTGTGAGGCGGCGCCGCATCACCGGGTGCGGGTAGCATGAAGCTGCCAGCAGGGGAAGGAATCCGTGCGTAGTAGATGTCCATCCCACCCTGGAACGTGATCTCGGTAACGAAAACGTCCGGAGGAGCTACCGTGACCGAAACTGTATCCGAGCAGGGGCTGCATCCCGAAACGGTGTAAGTCACCTTTATGTCGGCGGTTCCAGGATTCTTCGGCTCCACCGTAGCTGAGTCGCCCGCCCCAGAAACGGTGGCGACTCCGCCGTTGCTGGTGCTCCACGAGTATGACCCTCCTCCCGGGCTCCCTGCCGCCGTGAGGCTGGCTGTCTTGCCGGTTCCACACAGCGAAATCGGTTTCGGACTAATCGTAACAGTGCAGGAACAGGCGTCGGGTCCGCCGTCAGCCGGGGATCCGCCGTCGCCCGAAGCGGGCGGTGTCGGTGAGGCGCCGTTAGTCATGCCTTTTCACTCCGTGGAGCGGAAGCCAAGACATGCTTCAACCACGTCAGAGCTTTGTTCTCCAATCGCTTCGCCCGCGCCGCCGGATCCGTGACCTTCTGGTCTGTCAGTGTGTGTGAAATCCACGGATATAGCGGGTCGCCGGTGCAACCATGCCCAAAAGCAAACATTAGTACCGTCATCATTGCGTGGCTTCGCAAGCTCGTAAACTGATACTTCCGCGCTTGTTCGCTCCCTTCGCCGAGCAAAGATCGCAGCCCTTCTTCTCCTATGTACTTCGTCTTCTGGGGAAAGGCACGCGCCATCTCCCGCAACATTCCCGGAACATACTCCTGAGCGGACAACACAAATGGATGGTCAGAAAGAACCGAGAGTTCTTTCAGTGCCCTATAGGTGTTAGACGCGTGAGGTCCGGCGACCCTTTCCTGATACTCAAGACACTTCTCATATAACCGTTCCGCCCGCAACATCTGGTGGTCGGAGGTACGGATGATACTTGCCGCCCACGGATACTGTGGATCGGTATCGAATGCACTACCAAAAAGGTATCTGAGTTCGATGAAAAGACGAATCGGCCCCCGATTCGAGAACCCGTGGCTCAAGGCACGAGCTATCCCTGCACGCACAGCCACCCGAACCTGGTTATCGCCGATCACTTGGCACAAGCGAGGAGAAACGCCTTTACTGTGCTCCACCATCTCGTCTTCAAACTTCTGCAGATGGTGTTGCCGGAACTCCTCGGTTTGTTCCTGGCGAATCGTCCACATGGCGTTTTATCTCTGCCCCTCGGGACCGGGTTTTTCAATGAGCGGCACCTGCTCTGGACGCGCCCTCGCCGACATGGCCTTGCCGTCCTGAAACGCAGGCTGGGTCAAAGAGAGTACTCTTTTCTCCGCACCGCGGCCGACCGTGGTGAACTCCAACAACTGATCCGGCTCTTCTCCTTCCAGAACGTAACGTTGGATGGTTCCGAAGAACTGCGTGGCTTCCTCGGCGATGCACGTTGGCAGAAAGATGCGCATGACGCGCGGGTCATAAAAGCGAAAGTATACTTGCTCGCCGTCGGGGAGTTTCACCTGCAGGAAATGTCGCAGGTGGCGGCGGATTTCGTGGAAGTCGCCGGCGCAAGTGAAATACACTCCCCAGCTTTTGCCCCATCCTTCTTTTACCAGCGCGTCCAGCAATTTCGAGTCTGGCGCGAGCCTCACCAGATACGGCGCCACTTGCGCCAACTTCGCACCCTCCGGTCCTTCGTACAACGATAGACACTCTTCTTTGTGGTGCACCAGAAGAGCCAGAATCCGAATGTCGCGGGCTGCATCCAAAATCGCGTACAGAGGCTGCAGATCGCGCCGCAGCAGCGGCAGCAATCGATCCTTTGGAGTCGTGGCCACGGCGGGGGAGGCCAGCGCGGCAGCGGCACTGGCGAGCGTCGGTTGGTCCGGCTCGACGCAGATTACGAACGTGGTTTCTCCTGCGACAACGGAATCGCCGTCGCGCAGAACGGTCGCTGCCACCGTCTGACCATTGACCAGAATCCCGTTGCGGCTGTTGAGGTCACTAATGCGGCAGTCTGCGCCTTCCCATCCCAGACTGAAGTGCAAACCGGACATATGCGAATCTTCAGGAAATGCGACATCCGCGCGCGCAATGCGGCCCACGCGCAGGATGCGTCCCCGCTCCAGCCGGACTCTGTTACCTGCTTGTGGTCCGGATCGCACTTCAAGAAAAACAGGCATAGGGGGAAGGGCTCCGCGGAGTCAGCGGTAAAGGCCTCGACCGAGGCCAAATTACTTCTGTCAATGTTTGCAGAACGGGGCGCCCATTTTGGCCGCAGCCTGAAGCACCACACCCTGACCGGTTTCGCCGATCATTACCGTCATCTCCCCCAGTACGATCACGCCGCCGTGTGCTGTGGGATCGCCCATGCGGGCGGCCATCAGGCCTCCGATGAGAACGGTGGGAGAGCCCATGGCGATGATGTCGGGTGGGCCCACGCACGTAGCCATGTCGGTGACGCGGGCCGCGGGCAGCATTCCGATCAGCACGGTCGGGCACCCAGGCGGTAGAATCGGCCCACCCACGTGCGGCACTATGCCCGTAACCATCGGGCAGGCATGCATATCGGTAATGCGTGCTGCTGGCGGCATCGTTCTCTCGCTAGTTCCTAAAAACCTCGGCACACCCGCTGACTGCTGCCTTCGCTGGCGATGTCGACCGGCGTCCGGCCTTGATCCCTACAAATACTGAACATCTCACTTGCCGCCCTCAAAGCCAGATGGGTCGGCTGTTTGGGCGAACTTGCTGCCATCATCGGCAAGCTGCGGGCTCTTGGGCTGGTCCGGTGCCTTCGGCGCTTCAGGGCTCTTCGGCGACTTCGGACTCTTCGCATTGGCGGCGCTGCCCGAACCTGCCGAACCACCGCTGTTGATCAAAACCATCGTGCCCTGAATCGCGACGCCAGCCGGCCCAATCGTGATGAATCCTCCGGGTCCAGTCAGCGTGAGCTGCATGCCAGCCTGGATCACTACGTTCATCCCGCCCTGAATTGTGACGTTCTGACCCGAGGTGAGAGCGTAGTTCGATCCGATCATCTCGTCGCTGTTGCTGGCCACACTCAGCGACTGGTTCCCGCCGATCTGCTCGGTGCGATTGGAGTTCACGGTGAGGTCAAGGTTTGAACCAACCGATTCCACGCGGTTCGCCCCGATGGTCAAATGAACATCCGTGCCGACGTTCTCGATGAGATTGGCGCCGATGTTAACGTGCTGATCCTTGCCGATGTTTTCCTGCAGGTTGTTAGCGACGTTGAGATGCTGGTCGTTCCCGATCGTCTCCATCAAATCGGTTCCCACGCTCAGGGACATGTTCTTGCCGATCGCTTCCACATGATTCGCAGCGACGGTAAGGTGCTTGTCGGCGCCAATGTTCTCGGTCTGATTCGCACCCACGTTGAGGAACCGGTTGGCGCCGACGAACTCGCGGGAGTCGACCTCCACGCGATGGTCCATGTCGCGCTCGGCATTGATGAAGATCTGCTCGCTGCCCTGCTTGTCTTCGAAGCGAATCTCGTTATAGTTGCCGCTGCCCCCGCCCTTCGAACTGCGCGACATAAACGTGCTGACCGTCTGGTGATCGGGCAGCGTATAAGGCACCGTTTGATCCGCGTTGTACACGCGGCCCGTGATCAGCGGACGGTCCGGGTCGCCTTCGACGAAACTGACCACCACTTCCTGGCCCATACGCGGAATCCACATCGCCCCCCACCCCTGGCCACCCCAAGGCTGAGAAACGCGAATCCAGCATGAGCTGTTTTCGTCCTTCTGTCCCAGACGGTCCCAATAGAACTGGACTTTGATGCGGCCGTACTTGTCGACCCAGATTTCCTCGCCCGACTTGCCCACCACCAGCGCAGTCTGGGGACCTTGCACAAACGGCTTCGGCGTAATTCGCGGCGGCCGGAATGGAACCGACGCCGGAATACATGTGAAGTGGTTGGAATAGTGCGCAGGGCTGTTTGAATCAGCCTGGGAGTAGCTACCCACCGTGGCGACGTGCTGTACCTCAGTCAGGACATAGCTGGCGTTCATGTCGTCGCGAGGGTGTTCCTTGAGATCGAACTTGTAGCCGGAAGTAAACGCGCGGCAGACGCTGGATCCGCTGATTACGATATGACTCGCTTCCTCTTCCTGCATGCGAATCTTGGCAACCCCTCCGCCCTGCGACTGATTCAAGTGAATGCCGGGATAGTCGTAGATCTCGAAGTTCGCATTCCCTCCGACATCCACTACGGTAGGCTCATTGACCATCAAGCTTGCGGCCGGAGTCTCAAAATTGTAGTCAGTCAACGAATACTTGCCGGTGCGCAGTTCCTGCTCCATGTGCCACGCGGTAATGACGTCTTCCGAGTCCAGATCGCCGGTGCTCTGGTTGTAGCTGGCAGAATCCTGATCAGGGCAAGGCTGGTGCGCGCTAGAAGAATCCGCCAGCACCAAAGTATGTTTGCCGTCTTCATGTTCGAAGTAATAGAAGATCCCGTATTGTTCCATGAGGCGCGACGCGAAGTTGAAATCGGTTTCGCGGTACTGGACGCAATATTCGAGCGGGTCGTACGTGCCTGTGACGGAATTCTTGAAGTCGCTGTATCCCGCAGTCTTGAAAACCTCCTGGATGATATCGGGGATCGTTTCGTTCTGGAAAATCCTGCAGTCCGCGCTGCGGGTGAGAAACCAGAGCCAGGGAACCACCTCCATCTGGTAGTGAGTGAACTTCGAGTCGGAGCCGCTCTGGGCGAAGCGGCTGACGTAGCCGTTGACATACCGCTCACTGCTACCGTCGGACAGCAGCACCCGGATCGTAACCTGCTGGCCGATGATGTCTTTAAAGGCGATGTCGTTCTTGTCGGAGAGCAGGTCGCAGTCGAACTTGAAGAGCTGCGATATTCCCTCGCGGCCAGTGAAGCCCTGCAGCATGAGGACGTCCTTGCCGAGGGGCGTGTCGATCGCGATCAGCCGATTTTCTTGGGTGTAAGGCATTTCCTGGTTCCTGCTTGCGGTTCGTTGGACGCCAATCCTAGCCGTCGAGCGAACCTAGTTTCGCTAATAGTTTCTGCAATGTCTCCCGCCGGCGAACATCCCCCATTTTCTCATCGCTCTCCATAATTCCACGGACGTGTTTCCGGAGTGCATCCACAGACACATGAGGAGCCAATTCAAAGGGCTTTATCTTCCATGCGCCGCGCACTCGGAACAACGGAAACTTGACAGTTTCAGAACCGTTCTCGACGACCAGTTGGTCCGTTTCCAAGGCGCCTGTCAGGCTACCGCGCAAATTGTATTCGACTTCCACCGACGCGGTATCCTTGGTCCGTTGGACCGACCCTATACGGAATGCCGCCACAATCTTCACCGGCTCTTCCCGCCAATCCCCTTCGCCGCCGATCAAATCCACATATTCCGAAAAATGTGGATTCGTACTATCCAGCCGGACTCCATCGAGATCCAAACGACAAAACCGATCCACAGTCTCAGAGGGGCCAAACTTCTTCGTACTCGACGCGGAATCCCGCGTCGGAAACGATATCAGGATGCTTAGCAACAACAGCGCAGTCGACCAGCGCCTCACTGCTTGTGCATTTACTTGCAAGGCATCCTCACTCTGAAATATGTGGTTGGGCCCGGGAACCACTCAGGCTTGCCCCACGTCACCCCGGGGGTTGGCTTAGTCTGCGACCCCTCGGCACTAAACAAGCTACGACCAGCCTGATCCGCAGGGGGTGTGGCATCGTAGAACCCTACATGATGGGCAAACAGCACAACATCTCCCGTGATTGGAGCTTCTTTCGCATCAAGTTTTCTCAGACCGGGACTGTCTTTCATGCCTGCAGTGTCAATGAACTCGAATTTTGCCGCTGGCAACGCTTCCGTAATGGCTCGCCAGACAAGGTGACTGCAGTCGATCCCGTCTTTGTTGTCTCCGCCCCACTTGTAGGGAGTGTCCTTGTATCCCTTTGCCTTCTGAAGAATGGCGGCAGCCTCATTCTTATTTACATCCCGATAGTCGGCAGTACAGGCGTCCGCATTCTGGGCCGGGGCGTCCGGAACGTCGGCCGGGCCCACCGCATCCTCCACCAGTCGCTGGTTGTGAGGGCTGGCGTACCAAATAGCCATAGGATTGCCGGGCTTCAGGATCTCGGCAGATTTGATCGTCTTCACCCGCGCGGTCCACTTCTTCACATCGCTGCCCTGATACTCGTTCAAGAGTATGGGAGGATTGTTGCGAATGTCGGGGCTGCATACCCCCGGTGAACCCTTGGCTTCGTAGATCATCGCAACCAGGTCCATGGTGGCCGCGATGTACTGGATCGCGCCTGATGGCGTCTGCAGCAACGCTTTCCTGTCGTCGTAAGTCTGCTTCGGGACAAGCTTGGCGTCTTCCACAGCCTTCACCCACGTGTCCTCGTCGGTCGTACTCACGAGCCCGCCAATAATCGTAATGGTGAGATGAGGATTCCATCGCCACAGGTGGGGCTTTCCCGGCCCGACGGCCCGCGCGCTCCCGGAGCGAACATTGTCCAGCGCCTCCCAAGCTATGGCAGCGGCGATCGCGCGGCGATCCACCGAGAAATCGGCCTCTGCGGAAATGATCTCCGTCTTGTGGTCGCGAAGCCAGGCGATGACGCGCATCTCGTCTGGGGAGACCTCCGAGAGAGTTGTAGCGACGCATACCAAGGGAGCATCTTGCAACTCGAAAGACACGCCTCGCCCCTTCACGTACTTAAGCCCGCCCCCGGACGAATTCGGAGACGGACTGGGCATCGGAATGAGAGCGGAGGTTTGGTCTTTCACCGTCCCTTGGTACGCCGTACCCGCTGGAACTGGAGGGCTCCCTGGCATTCCCCGACTCCTTTAAAATTCTCGTGCAAGAAAACATTCCGGGAGAGCATTCCGCTCAGTTGTAGGCAAACGCGCCATCCGTCCCAATCCCCACGTGAATCGAATTCAGTTTCTTCCCTTCCGCCATGCGTCCCAGAATCTGCCGCGAGATGTCCGGGAGCAGCGAATTGGTGAGAATGTTATCCACGTTTCGTGCGCCGCTCTCGACTTCGGTACAGCGCTTCGCTACTTCTTCAATCAGCTTGTCGTCGTAAGTCAGACTGATTTTGTGGTTTTCCTGCACCCGCCGCTGAATCTTGCCCAACTTCAGCACGATGATCTTCTTCAGCGCCTCATCCCGCACTGGATAGTACGGCACCACCACCATCCGTCCGAGAAAAGCCGGCTTGAAGATCTTGTTCAGTTCCGGCCTGAGCGCCGTAACCAGGGCTGCCGGACTGGGGGCGGTCTCGGGGTCGGCACACAGTTTCATCATCTGATCGGTGCAGGCGTTCGAAGTCAGAATGATGATGTTGTTCTTGAAATCGATCTGGCGGCCTTCGCCGTCTTCCATCATTCCTTTGTCGAACACTTGATAGAAAAGTTCCAGCACGTCCGGGTGTGCCTTCTCGACTTCGTCGAGCAACACCACCGAATATGGACGGCGTCGGACCGCCTCGGTCAGCACTCCGCCTTCCCCGTAGCCAACGTAGCCCGGAGGAGATCCTTTCAACGTCGATACGGTGTGCGATTCCTGAAACTCCGACATGTTGATGGTAATCAGATTGTGTTCGCCGCCGTACAACTGGTCTGACAAGGCCAGCGCCGTCTCCGTCTTGCCCACGCCGCTCGGCCCCACCAGCATAAACACGCCAACCGGCTTGTTGGGATCGTCAAGGCTGGCCCGCGAAGTCTCAATGCGCTGGCTGATGATTTCGAGAGCATACGGCTGCCCGATCACGCGATTGCCGAGGAGTTTCTGCAGGTTCAGAATCGTCGCAATCTCGTCCTTCATCATCTTGCCGACCGGAATTCCGGTCCAGCCGGAGATGACTTCTCCAACAATGTGAGCGTCAACGCATACGCGAATCAGTCCCGCTTCGCCCTGCAGCGCCGAAAGCTGAGATTCGAGCTCGCGCAGCTGCGAGCGCAATTCCACGGGACCAAGTTCGGGCGCTGTAGTCGCGGCACCTCCCGGTGTATCGCCTTCAAGCTTTGTGCGGATTTCGCGAATCTTCGTGACCAGATCCTTTTCCTTGGTCCAACGCTCGCGCATGGCAGCCAAGCGGCCTTGCACGTCGCCCTTCTGCTTACCAATTGTTTCCAGTCTTTCGCTGTGGTCGACGCCAACCGCGGTTTCGCGGTTCAATACGCGTTCCTGCACTTCCAGGTCATCCAACTGCCGGACCGCGTCTTCGATGGCTGCTGGAGTCGCATTCTGACCCAACGAAAGGCGCGCGCAAGCCGTATCCAGCACGCTCACTGCTTTGTCGGGAAGTTGCCGCCCAGCCAAATATCGATTCGACAACCGCACTCCGGCGGCTACGGCTTCGTCGAGAATGCGGACCTTGTGATGTTTTTCGAGCGATCCCACGATTCCGCGCATCATCACCATGCACTGTGTCTCGGTGGGTTCTTCCACTTTGACCACCTGGAAGCGCCGCGCCAGAGCTGGGTCCTTCTCGAAATATTTCTTGTATTCCGACCAAGTCGTGGCCGCAATCGTGCGCAGTTCGCCGCGTGCCAGCGCCGGCTTCAGCAAGTTGGCCGCGTCGTTCTGCCCGGCCTGGCCACCGGCTCCGATCATGGTGTGAGCCTCGTCAATAAAAAGAATGATCGGAATGGGCGACGCCTTCACCTCTTCGATCAATCCCTTCAGCCGATTCTCGAACTCTCCCTTGACCCCAGCGCCCGCTTGTAGCAACGCCAAATCCAGGGTGCGAATCATTACGTTCCTTAGCGGCGGCGGAACATCTCCCTGCGAAACGCGCAGCGCGAACCCTTCCACGACGGCGGTTTTCCCGACACCCGCTTCGCCCGTGAGAATGGGATTGTTCTGCCGCCGCCGCGTCAGGATGTCGATCACTTGCCGAATCTCGAAATCCCGCCCCAGCACCGGATCGATCTTCCCCTTCTTCGCATTCTCGGTCAGGTTCACAGTGAACTGGTCAAGGTTCGGAGTCTTCCCGCCGGCTGCCCGCGCTGCGGGAGTTGACGGCCCCGCGCTCTCGGTCGAGGCCGGCAGCACTTCCTCGTGAGAAGTCGCGACAATCGCCAGAAAATCCTTGCGCAAAGCTTCTGGCTCGATCTTCTGAAATTCGCGGCTGGTATCGCGTACGAGGCGGCGAAGTTCGTCGTCCGCAACCAGCGCCAGGATCGTGTACCCGGTCCGGATCTGTCCGGCATTGAAATCGATCGAACCGATCGTCCACGCCGTGACCAACATCTTGAGAATCGTCGGGCTGATCGCGGGAGTGCGGGCGTTCCCGGACTTCAGCTTGTCGAGGCTGCGCGTGAGTTCGGCGGAAAGCCGCGACTTGTCGATTTCAAAGTGCCGCGCGATGCTGGCAAAATCATTCTCTGCAGAATCGAGCAGCTTCATCAGATAGTGCTCGACCTCAATGTCGTAGTGCGTGCGCGACAGGCAGAGGCCGGCCGCCCCTTCCAACGCAGAGCGCGCCGGGTCATTCAGTTTTCCGATCAACGATTTAAGATTTGGCCCCACGGTGCCTCCACTCAAAGACTCAGGATTGTGTCGCCCGGGTTATGGTCCAGCGGAGCCGATTTCAGCCACGAAATCCAGCCCAGCCGTGGGGCCGCAGCGTCTTCGCCCCCAACTTCACATCTTGGAACTTCGTCCTGCTGCAAGACCAGCTTGACTTCAAAATCCAGTTCGTCGTTCGAAAAGAACCGGACCAAAGCCCTCAGCGGCTCATGCGCCGAACCACCGGGAAGAAAATTCGTGTACTGCTCCAGACTCAGCGGACCCAGCTTGATCCCCACGCGCGATTGCTGGTCCCAGATCTCGTCCCCAACCACTACACCCGCCCCAAGTTTCTCGGAATCGCTGTCCTCATCCGCCATGCTGCATTGCGACGACGGGTCTAGACGGTACCACGCTCCGGCAAATTGCTCAACCTCCACCGGCACTTCGAAATACCCGTTCAGAATCTCCTCCAACGCTTCCGCGGACCGCGCCTGCGCTCCGATCAGCGCTGCGTAATGCAGGAGAGCCGAGTCGGGTACGGACTGCCGTCCGGCGAGTCCGGGCGTACCCAAGCCGATGAGATCCAGCAAGTGGTGAGTGAAGATGTCGTCCCCGCGATAATAAGTCGCCGGAAAACGGTACTTCTCCCACGCCCGGTAGAAAAACGAAATCATCCTGTGGTTGAAGATGTCGAGGAAGGATTCCAGGGCGGGATCCTTCGCCCGTAGCCGTTCGAGAATCAATTCCGTATAGGCGTAAGGCAATACTCCACTGGGCCCCGTAAGCCCCATGAAGTTCACCATCATCCGAGGCGGCCCTTGTTCCTGATCCACAATCGACTGGATCTGGCTGGCCGGAAAACTTAGCGAATTGTTGACGCGAAACTGCACCGCCTCGTCCTCCGGGTTGGAGAACTGGCCCACCGGTTGACGCTCATTGAGCCGTAACCGCTGCAGCAGCGCAACCGCCTGGAAGAATTCAAACGAAGTAGCGTCCTCACGCAGCGCCTGATCCATCGGAGATTGCTCCATCGAAGAATCGGTTTTGGGAGCATCCGTCATATCAGAATCCTCCGGCCCGCGCGTGGCTTCCATTCGTGCAGAAATTCCTTTCGCTGGGAAGTAGACACTGCCAGTTGTACGAAGCTGTTGAGCGAGGCGCTCAGGCCAAGAAACCTTTCCACAACGCTGGCGAACAAAAACGCGCCCCCGCCCACAAACTGATCTTCGTCCAACTCCAGTTCAACTCGTATGCCCCGCGCAAACGTTGTTCCGTTGTCCGACCGCACGGGCGCGAAATGACGACTGCTGCGCAGCTTGACCACGCTATCGATGACGTTCTGCGAATAGGCCGAGCGCCCAATGTCATACAACCGCAGGATTTGCTGAAACGCGTCTTTCCCTTCCTCCACCAGCGACAGGTAGTTCAAAGAAAGGTGAGAAATCAGGCGCCACAGAGCGCTCTTGCCCGTAGGGGGCCGCACTGGTGGAGTCGGCTTGCGCAGGGCGACAATCCGCTTCAACGCGGAGGCGCCTTCCAGCTCGAAATCCCCATCGTCAGATCCAAATGGCAAGCGGGACGGCAGGTCGCGATTCGTGCAGGTCGTCCGCACCGAAAGAATGTTCCCATCCGGAGTCATGGGCCGCATCGACAAGTCCACCAATGACAGAAACATTTCCGTGCCTTCATCATTCGGCCGCGCCGAAGGACGCCGCCGCGCGGTCCAGAAACACTTCTGTTCACTCGCGGACGTCGAATGCCGCAACGAATAGAACGGCTCGAACGTAGTCGTTTCCTGAGTGGTGGTGTCGATGCAATTGACTTCGTCGACCGAGTAGATCTCGGTGGCGTAAGGCCGGCGCACATCTGGAGTAATCGGGTACTCGTATTTTCGCTGGCTCAAGCGGATGGGCTCGGCCACTTGCGTAAACAGATTCACTACCGGCGTGCAGCCCAGACGAAATGTCTTCTTCGAAAGTTCGAGTTCCAGCCGCTGTCGGCGCTCGTCGCCCTCTATGTCGCCCAGCAGAAAAACAAACTCGACGGCCTTATCGAAACCCGCCTGCCACACGGTTTCCAGACCGGTCACGTCCACGAAAAAGTATTTCTCCGGAAACGTGAAGTACTCCATCAACAACCGGTGCCCGGTAAAGGAGCGATCTGAATACGGCACCATGCCTTCGTCTTTACCAAATCCAACCGCATGCAGTGCCGAAGCCTGCAGCGTGATGGGATGCACTTTCGAACCGGGGCTCGGGTCGCGCACCAGAATCCGGTTGAGCCGGGTGAACAGTAACTCGTACAGCGTATTTATGAGCCCGCCTTCCCCGTCGAGATAGAACCGCAACCGGTCGATTTTCAATTCGCGCAGGTTGACGTCTGGGGCGCAGCTCATTTCCAAGCGAATCGCAGCGGAGGAATCGCCCGTCTTCACCGGTGGCTGCAACCGGCTCGGCGCCTTCCATTCCGCATTCGTCACCGACATTGGCCACAGCGTTGTGTCGTAGCAGGTGCGAAATGTGCAGGGCGCTCCGCCCACCGGGCGGGAGTGCAAAACCGAGCCCCGCGGAATCGGCAGTGCCGTGCTCAGCTTGCCTTTCTCGGGATCGGGCTGAAACTCTACAATCGACATCGACGGAATCGGCCGTACCAGTTGGGGATAAACCACTGTTAACAGCGCTTCACTAATCTCCGGAAATTCATCGTCGATCTTGAGATGAACGCGCGCCGCCAGAAACGCAAATGCCTCCAACAATCTTTCGACGTGCGGGTCTTCGCACTTCGTGGGCTCCAGAACCAGGCGGGACGCCACCTTCGGATTCTTCTCCGCAAACTGAACTGCAGTCTTGCGAAGGTAATCCAACTCGCGCTCGTAATAGAGCAGCAGGTCATCCCGCATTGGCACCTCCGGAGATCTTGCAGTTTCCGGATTTCAGCCCGATCACGGTATCGAAGGAAACGGGCTCGGGCGAAGGATCCATCAGCAGCATGGCTTCGATGCGAAGCCGGAACTGCTGAATCCCTTTCTCCGAGCCTTCCACGGGAACAATGCGGACGTTACCCAGGCGGGGTTCAAACATCTTCACAGTATTCAGAAGTTGCTTTAGCAGTTTGGCCTGGTCCGACGCGGACGCCATGGTGTACTGCGAAAAATCAGGCAGCCCGTAGATGTATGCCGACTTGTTGGTTTCCTTCAGAGACTCGTCCGGTTCCTGAAAGATGCGGCGCGTATTGAGCAGCCATTCCAGATCGCGCTGCACCGCCGCTTTCAACATGCGCACCGACTGCGACCGCGTGAGCGGAGCTTCCGACTGCGACTTGGGTTCGCGGTCAATGAGCCGATCCAGAACTGAAAGCGTGACCGTGATATCGCCAGGAGTACGCGCCATCTCGGTTATCCTGCACTCAGCGCGCGGACGGGATCGAGCCGACAGATGCGTTCAAACAGCCTTGTCTTCTCTCCCTCGTCGTTCTGCACCCTCTTGCTGATCCTCATCACCGTCGCCAGCGCCGCCGCGACCATTTCTTTGTCTTCCCAGTCGTCCAACTTGTGCGCTTCAATAGCGGCGGAAAGATCATCCAGCAGAGGTTGCGCGATCGCATCTTTTCCGGCTGCCACGCAGAGTTCCACCAGTTGCATGGTGCGCTCGAACCGGCCGCGGCCCGACCGCTGCCGTGCAAGCTCCTTGCGCATGATTTCGAACGCCTTCTCCGGTTGACCCGCTTTCAGCGTGTCTTGCGCCAGGGCGTACGCATCCGCTGTCTTGTCCAGCCAGTTGGAAGCAGGCGCCGAGCCATTGGTCGAAGCACCCGCAGCCTCTGTCGCTGCCTGGTTCACGCCTGTCGACGCGGCCGCCGCGGGTGCCCCCAATTGCTGCAGCCAAGCTCTGGTTTCACCGTTCGCGGCAGGCGTGTCATCGAGCAGCACCGCATCCAGCAGTTGTGGCATGTCGCTCAGAAGAGCTTTGAGTTCGGACCGAATCGCCGCT
>JADGNQ010000215.1 GCA_017883385.1 Candidatus Sulfotelmatobacter sp. | reverse complement strand
ATCTCCACACTCATGTTAGTCAGGTCCCAATGGCCTGGGACCACTTCTGCTTGGCTGACCTCAAAGTGGCCTCCCTTGTCCAGGTGGCCTAGCAGGCCGAGACCGAATTTCACGTCCCGCGTGAGACGACCACTAAACGCAGCCAGGCGCTGCTGTTTGCAGTCCACCCACATCTCGCCTTCCATGTCGTGGAACACGCGGGCCTCCATCGAAGGCGGGTGGAAATTCGGGGTTGATCTGAAGCTCAGCTTTACCAGGTTCCCGTCACCACCTGCATAGTCGAACACGAATGCATCAGGCAGCATCTTGAACAGCCGTCTGCCCTGTAGGGTCGCCTCCTCCAGTTCTCGCTGCAGTTTTCGTTTCGCACTTCGATTGGTCATTAACTCCTGAACACGCCTGTTCTCTTCCTCCTGCTGTTTCGCGCTAAGGGGGCGGTCGTCAATGGATAAGAGTCGACTGAGAGAACCTTCTTTTGTCTCAATAATCTCCTCGACCCGTTTCTTTCCAGCCTGTTCTTTTTCTAGTCGGTACATCCAATTGGTGTGGTCGTCTTGGAAGGTTAGTTCATTCGTGATCACTTTTCGTGCCAGTTCGTTGGCCGACAGTTGGCTGCTGGGAGTGGATTGAGAACGTGCGGGTAAACTAAGCAGGATCACCGCCAGTGCAAGAGGCACGGGGCTGTGTCTCAGTCTCACAACCGACGGCGATGTCCGTGCGCGACACGTTTTGATCCAGTTGTTCATGCCGCCTTTTTTCCAGTGAGATGAACCGTAAGAACCGCTCCCAGATCCGCGCTGCTAGCGGCGCCGTTCAGTTCCTCACAATTTTGATCATGGAACGAAGGGACTTCAAAAGCTGGTCAAAATTGCGCACTCTCCTCTTGACAGATCCGACGGGACTGTTTGACCAACGGCCACAAGGTAGCTTGTGAAATGCTGCATGTAGGCGGAGTCCGCACACTTACCGGCGAAAGGTCGTAGGGGGGAGTTCTAATTGCCCCATCCTTTGGAAGGTATTCTCAGACCGGTGCAGTCGGCAACAAACTATTTGGGAGTTCTAGCCCGGTTCGAATCGTCCTGTACCGACTTCGTCGTATCCGATTCTTTAATCCCTGACTTGGCGGACAGGCCACAAGCAGACGGGGGATTGATCATCTGCTTGGCGAATACACGGAAACTCAGGCCGTCCGGGTACAAGGTCGACCAATACCCCGAACGGGTCAGCAAAGGTTTGTGCTGAACGATGGTCTGGTGAACCAGAATCTTCACTCCACATTCGAGATTGTTCTTCGGCTGGAGAATGGTTTTGGCTGGATCGTTCGCTTTTAGCGCTCGATCCAGTTGCCAATTGAAATCGCAACCGTAACGTTTGTGGTCTGCATACTCGAGCTGCAGCAATCCTTCACTGCGCAGGACGATGGCGCCTTCCGGTTGGGTACGACGGATGCTCGTATTCGCATTCAGGCCCGCTTCAGCACCCGCAAGCGCCTGGAAGAAGTAAGCCCAAAATGTGCGTTTGTCGGTTGTGCCCATCTCGAAGAATCGTGGGCAGAATCGACGTACGCCTCTCGGGACCTGGGAAGAAAGCATTTCGGGCGGCAGCGCCTTCTCGATGATCTGGTCCCATTGTGGATTCCAAGGCGTCCCGCCGAGTTCGACCTTTTTGATGTCGAGAGGGGTTGGCGGGACTGGTTGGGTGGCCTGCGCATACGAAAGTGTGCCTGTGCCCATGCACAATGCTAGACTCGCGATCAACCACCATGTACTCCGAACAGGGATACCCACTTTCAGTCTCCGGTACTAGTCGATCCAGCGTTGCTAACCATCGCGTGACTCTCGGCTCCAGGCTCCGGCCCGCAAAAATCAAGCAGGGATCGACGCGATCTTTCCTGGTTCAACGCACCGGCCTGTCCAGAGTGACGGGCAGGCCCTAGGGCGAACCCATAGAGCCCGCACTGTCATCCCTGCAACCGTAGCTGTGGATTCACGCAGCCTTGCGGGCTTTCGTCGCCGTCTTTCGCGCGGTGCGTGGCTTTGTCCGAGCTTGTGCCGCGGTCTTTCTCGCTTTAGGCGCGGCTTTAACCACAGATGGCAATTCCCGCTTGGGCTGTTTTGCAGTGCGATGGTGGCCATGGTTCAGCGGTTGGATGCGCGCGGCTTCTTCTTCCATCCGCAACTGAGCGTCGCAGTCTTTTTGGCGTTCGTCTTCCAGGTATGCCGGAATCGTTTTCGTTGTCATGGACAGAGTGTGGCAGAACCTGCGACTTCCAAGCTGTGCACTTTAGCTCTATTGTCAACGGGCCGCAATAAGTGGATTGGTAGAAATTGGTTCCGCGGGTACGAACCGACCGATTCGAATGCGTAGCTTCCTTAAGACAATCTGAGGGAATGAGCAATTCTGTACAGTCCGCCGGAGGGTAGGAATACTAGCATGCACACTTGCTCAGCGCGGCGCCCGAAAACACTGATAAGCCCTGGGGGCAGGTGTGGTTCGTGTCGACCGGGTTGGCATATCTAAAGGAGAACAACTTGAAAAAGCTGATGACAATTTGTTTCGCCGCAGCCTTGCTGACCTTCGGAGTGGCCTCGGCTCAGGACACCATGCAGAATGACAACATGAAGGCTGATGCCTCCAAGAAAGCGGTTCAGGTTACAGGCAAAATCAGCGATGACGGCAAGACCTTTGTGGGCGACACAGACAGCAAGAGCTGGACCATCAGCAACCCAGATGCAGTCAAAGGACACGAAGGAAACCACGTCATCCTGACGGCACACGTTTATGCTGACAAGAACGAAGTCCACGTCATGTCGCTCAAGATGGCGAAGTGATCGCAAGACGACAGACGGCATGTGGAAGCAGTCGTTCGATCAGCCGTGCGGGTGACTGAAATGGCGGCCCGGGTTTGGTTCGGACTCGACTGCCCGGCCTCAAGCAAGCTAACTCAGGAACTGGTGGGGTGGCAGCCGAAGCAGCCCGGGCTGAATTCCCGATCTCGACCGACTCGCGCGCGATTTGCCGGCGACGGGCATACTGCGCAGCGCATAACGGTGAGAAATTTGCCGGCCGTGAGGTAGTGGCCAAGACAGGCCTACGGGAGGACCTCCAGAGCCGGGTTAAAACGTTCGCAACCTGAACAGACTCCGTACCTGCGGCGCAAGGACGCGCCGCAGGTGCTCTGGTGGCCGTTAAGGGGCTGCGAATGCGGTCGCGGTCATGAAACTCGGTCGCCTTAGGGTTGGCGCCCTGTAGAAACTTCTTCCCCGCGGGGGCGAAAGTAAGGAATTGCCCGTTCCAAAGCCGTTTCGCTGTAGCGCACCCAACGCGGAGTCGGACGTGGCGTAAGCGCCAGCATGTTGGACACGTGACATAAAGACGGATGCAAATCCGCGACCACCTTGATGAAGGCTGTGAGCGGTACGGCGAGCAGCAATCCCATCACACCCCACAACCAGCCCCAGAAGAGAATCCCAATCGTTGCAGCCACCGGCCCGATACTCACGCGATTGGCAATGAATTTTGGAATCAGGAGATTCGCGGACACGACATGCAGGAAGAGAATCGTCAGAGTAATGACAATATATGGCCCCGGTGTGCTGAACTGAAGGAGGGCCGCCGCAAGAGGAAGGGCAAGCGCAGCGATCAGTCCAAGGAATGGCAGCAGATTCAAGAGTCCGCTGGCGATTCCGAGAGGTATGGCGCCTTTCATGCCAACACCCCACAAGACGAGCGTGGTGGCTAAGGCCATCACGGAGCCGACAATAAGGTTGCCGGCTACGAAGCCGTGAATCATCCGGTTCAGGTTCGTGATGAACCGAGCCGCGTCTAACCTGGAGCCGAATAGGCCATTTGTTCGGATGGCCATTTGGTCCTTAGTGCAGAGCATGAAAAACGTCAGAAATGGAACGACGCCGGCAATAATCAGAGCTCCCCACACAGATCCCACACCGCGCACCAGATAATCAGGCCAGGTGGGCGATTCCTGTAGCCGAACCTCGGGGACTTTCTTGGTGGGACGGACGTCGTTCGTAAGGCTTCCTGCACTTTGTTGAAAAACTTGGATCTTCCGGCTAATGGGCTGGATGGTTTGCTGAATCGTCGAGGCGTAGACTGGAAGTTCTTCCGCAAAGCTCACTGCTCTTCCGTAGAGCGCGTAACCCAGCAGGCCGATCAGCCCGATGCCTGCGAGCACAATGCCCGCAGCGGCCACACTACGCGGAATATGCAGTCTCTCCAGTCTCACCACCACTGGGTCAAACAGAATAGCGAGAAATCCCGCCAGGACAACCGTGATGCAAATCGAGCTCGCGTAGTACCCGAACACCGTCAGCAAACCCGCGACCAAGATGAAGAGTAGAATCGCGATTCTGCTGAGCAGCTTATCGGATGATGAGGCCGAAGGTGGCAGCGCCGTTTCCAGCACGCGCACCTGTTTCTCTTCAGGAACCGCGCTCCTCTTCGTAACCTGATCAGACATGCGTTTTCTGCGCGTAGATGCGCCATTTGATTGGAGATAGATTTAGCAAAGCGGGTTCGGCGCTGAAGTCGATCGGGTTCGAGGCGTTGAAACAAGTGGCCCGACCCGATACACGAACGTCAGGCGCTAAACTGATGCACCGCCGGGTTTCTGCAGTACTGAGCGAAGAACGGCGGTACATCAGTTGTCTCGAGAAGATGAACATGCTCGGGATAGGGTCGCCTGATTTACTTCTCGAACATTTTTTCGATCTGTCCAACCTTCTTCTCAACTTTGCCGGTGTTTTTTTCGGCGTTGCCGTCGGCCTCTAAATTAGGATTATTCGTGACTTTGCCGGCCGTCTCTTTGACTTTGCCTTTCACTTCATGCACAGTGCCTTTAATCTCATCTTTCGTACTGGTGTTCATCTGTTTTCTCCTTGTTGTTAAGTAATAGTTTAGGTCCGCAAATCCTGATGTCGAGGTCTCGTTCCTGTATCCGAAGTGTGTTCATAGCCTACAGTTTCAGCAGCCTGTCAAAAAACGAACGATAACGCTGCAGGGTGAGGCGCAGGTCCTCAGTGGACACGTTGTCACCGCCGTCCCACTGCTTTTCCAATCCCGACCGCTGGTTGGCGAAACCTTCCGCGAGTCGCTGCATCACCGCTGCTACGAGCTTGTCTGCGTCTTCGACCGTTCGGCGCGGTTCGTCCACGAAACCAGTCTGCACCTTGCTCCACTGCGATCGGAGATCTACCATCTCTGTTTCAGAAAATAAGGGAACAGGCTCCGAAACCGCACCCGCTCGATCCAGAACTTCCGGCTCTTGGCCTTTTACCAGCTTCGGTCCTTCAGGCTGCTTTGCCAGGATGCCGTAGCTCGCCAGTTCGGCCGTCGTAAGCTCCTCTTCTTTTCTCTTCAGCTCAGCCATAGTCCACCTTTTTCTTCTCACGGTTCGGTTGGTGTTTAGGAATCGCCAGTATCAACCTGCGGAGTCAACCGTACTGAGCAGAATTGATCGTCTTTACAAATCAGTGCTCCGGCATTTCGCCAATAATGCCGCTGAATGCCATCCGTGTTCGTTTTACCGATAATGGCAGGCCCCCGCGGCAATGGGCGGGACGTCATCTCATCGCTCCTGTCCCAAAGGCCCAGCCCGGTTACGGTTTAAACCTTCTTGAGCGACGGTTGGTGGAGTCTCACACGACCGTCATCATCCCACTTGACGACCGCGTCCTCTTCGTTAGTTCGCTCAACTGTGCCGAATTCTCCATTCGGCTTCCCGAAGTTGCCCAAACCCTCGACGCGATCTCCGGGAGTCAGTTCCTGGTTGGTGGCGGATGGCTCGGAGAGCGGTGGTCTCCTGGCACGTTCTGAGTCAGGGATCGCCCCAGCGTGTGACAGAGGTGGTTGGGGAGCTTTACGGAGCTTGGGTGTGGCCTTATTGGTGCCATGAGTCATAATGTTTTCTTTCCCACGTGGCCCGAGGATGACGCTTCGTGACGACTGTTCATCGGCTCAGTAGATAGAAGATAGTCCTGGAAAGAATGGTTTGGCCGATCCAAACTGCACAGTTCTGACAATTAGTTTGGCGAAACCGGGCGAGTGCGGCTCGATGGCAGCGCGATCGACAGTCTAGACAAAAAACATGACTACGCCAGCAGCGAACATTGCTACAGATGGGGCAAATGTCGGCACGAAAGTGTCGCAGAAGCTCCTTTAAGAATCACAGGGCGAGGCTATACACAATCCTTTATGTCGGGCCGTACGAATCGAAATCCTAAAGTGGTCCAATGTGCTCAGACGCGCGTCTTGGCCACCTATACCATGAGCTGTAGTGAAGAAATGAGATGACCGTTATAAAGGTCAGTCCAGCTTCCTCTTACAAGTGAGGTACAACAATGGAAACCGTATTGATTGTTCTTGTGGTCCTGTTCTTGCTCGGTGGCGGGGGCTGGGGATATTCTCGTTGGCGCAACTAGCGCGAACACAGGGTTGAGCGCAGAACTATGCGGCTTGACCCGAGTTTGCATTGCGTTTTATGAGGGTTCGAATATCGAGACAAACTCGCGAACCCTTTTTTAGTTCCCTCTCTTCTTAGGGTCCAAAAAGACCGCGCACCCCATACAGACAAGAGGACCATGGCTGAGAAGGTTTAGCCTGCGACGGAGCCGGGCCGATCTGGCCAAATCTGATGCTACAGATCGCAACTCATGAAGCTAAACAGGTCAGGCGCCGCCACGCGTACTATCAGAAAGATATCCCCGGAGAGACTGCCGTACGGAATCTCTCCGCGAGATGACATGGGCCACGGCGATTAGTTTTATCGCAGATTGCTTCTAGCCTTTGGCTTTGGCTTTCGGCTTATGTGAGCGCTCTTGATTATTGCCGGATCGGTTCAAATGCTCAGGAATTCCCGTGATAAGGCCTTGATAGTCCGTGAGGCGTTCGCCGATGATGACCACACCCTTGGAGGTGATTTC
>JADGNQ010000442.1 GCA_017883385.1 Candidatus Sulfotelmatobacter sp. | reverse complement strand
CTCGTGGCCGAAATCGAACTCCTGATATCCCGACCGCATGGCTGTTATCTCCACTCCGGCTTTCTTTGCCTTTGTGAGAGCATTCGCGACTGCGACATCGGAAACGTCGAAGCCTGTCACCTGCCACCCCAAGCCCGCGAGGAAAATGGAATTGCGCCCCTCGCCCATGCAAACATCCAACGCGATTCCAGGCTTGACGCCCTTGATAACATCCATCAGAAAGGGCGTCGGCCAATCTGGTCCGACAGCACCATGCGGGCCATACATGCTGTTAAACCAGAGTCGCATCGCCTCTGTGCGCTTTAACGAGCGCTCATGAATCAGCGCGATACGGCGTTCAACTTCGTCCTTCGGAAGTCCCTGATCCGCCAATACCTTCCGGTAGGAATCAAGGCCGACCAAGTCTCCGAGCACCCGGCCGTTTAGCCAAGCCAAGTAGTGTGTCCACACGGCCTCATCATCGGTGGCACTGCTGGCGAGAGTAGACCACGCAGCGACGATGGGAAGAAACGCCCGTCGAGTGAAATTCCGAGATCTGTCCAGAAGGACTTTGGTCATGCGCGGCTCCTCCAGCATCCAGTCTTCATCGACGACGAAGCACGTGTTTTGGTTTCGCTGACCGAGATGGCTCCTCGATCACGTCCACTCGGAAGTTGGACGGCAGTAGCGAGAGGCCGCAAGTTCCTCGAAAGTGGGGTTATCGTACTTTGTCTCTTCTCTCCGTTCAGAACGGACAATCCCGTGGTCGTCGCTTCCGTGGCGTCGGTAGTGCTTTCGGTGGAGGTTCTGGCTCAAGCTCGTCTGGCTCCCCGAGCAGCATTCGATGGGGGACCGCCAACACCAAACGCTTCTCAACGGTGTAGTCGGCCAGAGAAATCACCCGACTCCGCCCTTTCAGAAACCGAAACGCCTCCAAGAACCAGCAGAACTGTTCTTCCAGGAAATTGCTAAAGCGCTGCCCCAGGATCGCAAGCTGCTCGACTCTCTCTGCATTCGCCTCTCGGAGACGCTCAAAATCGGCCTCCTTCGCAACCAGTTGAACCGCCAGGTCGACGTCGCTCAGTCGCTCGACCTCGGGTCTTAACATGCTGCCGTACAGGGCCACCCGGACCACCCGAGCAAGGAAGTATGGATCGTCGTTGACCCGCGCTACCCGCTCCAGGAACTCCGCCAGGGCTCTTTCCGCCGTTTGCCGCGTCACCGGCCTCGCCGCCGTGGCGACCGCCATGGTATCGCCGGCTTGGGTAACGGTCCAGCCGCCGTGTCGCGATACCTCGATCAGTCCTTCAGCTTGCAGAGCTTTGGCGAATGCGCGGCCTGCGCCCGGCGTGAGTTTGGCCGCATTCTCCAGGGTCTCCACTCCCCATTCGCAATCTCCCCGGAGTCGGCGGAGAGTCTGGCGAATCAACATCGTGGGGTAACCACGAACCGTCCCTTTGGGATCGATGCGCATTCCTCTCTCAGAATACCCGCCATGGGCCTCAGGAAGACAATCTTCTACCAAAGGAGATTGTTTTCCATGCGCACTGCAAAACGAAAAGGTTCGCCCAAGAAAGGTTCTCCCAAGAGGGTTCTGCGTCTACCAGATCTGGATCATGCGAAGCGCACGGTGCTGGACAGCCTCGGCTCGCCGGATTCCGCCCGGGCTTATGCATTCGCGATGAACGATTTTATAGCGTGGTACTGTTCCGAGCCCCGACTGGCATTCAGCAAGCACGTCGTCTTGCGGTACCGGATTGAGTTGGAGTCGAGGCACCTTTCCGCATCCACGATCAACCTTCGCCTCGCGGCGGTGAGGCGCTTGGCCTTCGAGGCCGCTGACAGTGGATTGCTCAGTCCGGAATTGGCCGCCGGTATCCAGCGGGTCAAAGGAGCAAAGAAGCTCGGCGTGCGTTTGGGAAATTGGCTGACTGTAGATCAGTGCAAGAGCCTGTTGCGGGCGCCGGACGAACAGACCTTGAAGGGCCGGCGCGATCGGGCGATCCTAGCCATTCTGCTCGGCTGTGGCCTCCGTCGGGCGGAGGTGGCCAAGCTCCAGATTCGCGACATCCAGCAGCGGGAGGACCACTGGGCTCTGGTCGATTTGATGGGCAAGGGCCGGCATATCCGTACTGTGCCTGTCCCCGAATGGGTCAAGGCAGCAGTCGACAAATGGACTCAAGCGGCAGGCGTTGGGGATGGGCGAGTCTTTCGGTGCGTGAGTCGCAAGGGCTCGATTTGGGGCAACGGCATCACCGAAAAGGTTATCTGGCACATTGTGAAAGCCAGCGCAAAGCGCGCCGGCATTCAACAGCTCGCGCCCCACGACTGTCGTAGGTCCTGCGCACGCTTGTGCCATGCGGCAGGCGGAGAGCTGGAGCAGATCCAATTCCTGCTGGGTCACGTTTCGGTGGAAACGACGGAACGCTACCTCGGGTGTAAGCAGCGGTTGCGGCAAGCGGTCAACGACAAGATCGGACTGGAGCCCTGAGCACGCCGGGACGGGCGGAAAACGCAGGTGGCGGGTTCTTTCCGGAAACCCCAC
>JADGNQ010000441.1 GCA_017883385.1 Candidatus Sulfotelmatobacter sp. | reverse complement strand
AAGCCCAGCCAGCACGACCGCCAGCCATCGAATCCATAGCGGCTTCATCTGGTTTGGCGATTCCGCCCACTTCACGAGCGCGTCGGGATGAACGCCCACCCCCACATCCTCGCCCAGCACTGCGAGATCCTCGCGAAGATCGAGTTGATCGCGCAGTTCGCTCACCGCGGCTTGTCTCTCGTGAATCCGCTCTGCTGATGAAGGCGAAAGCAGCCATTGCGCCAGCGTGTCTTCCCCCATGCGCGTGCGTGCGCCAGAAAGCAGCTGAAACAAGCTGCCTTTGCCGAACAAGTCGAGATCGGCCGCGTACACGTGATGAGGATCGTCGAAGCGATCCCCAGTTTCTCCGGACCCCGCCCAACGATCTTCCATGCGGGCCAGCCCTCTTTCATAAAACGTGGCCGCGCGCTCAGCCAACTCACGAGCCCGGAGAATCCGCGAATGGTAAGCCGCGATGCCCACGAACGCCGCTACGGGCGCTGCCAGCCACCAAGCGGAGAGGTAATGGCCTCGGAACGAAGCCCACGCCATGATCACCGCGAGCAGAGCCAGAAGCAGCCGGAAGTTCCCGAGGCGGACGTGCATCTTCTCGTGGTGCGCAACGCGCGCCTGGCGAGCCGTGCGACGCTGAACGTATTCTTCGGAGGCAAGCACTGGCTCAAAATCTAGCAGGAACGGCGACCCCGGGGAAGGCGCTGCGCTGTCGTCCGCGATTATCTCATCTTGCCGTGCAACGCATGGCGTGTAGCCTCAAGCGTGTTGATAAGTGATTCCTTCGGCAGGTTCTGGATGATCGGCTCGATGATCCATCCCATTCCAAAGGGCACGTCACGCGTCAGCGAAATGGCTCGACACTCGACGTACACGTCGCTCTCCCGCTCTTCGAACCGCCAGTAGGAATACAGGCGCCACAGGAATCCGTGACCGGTATCGGGCGGCAACACTTTTTCCTTCGCACTCCCCGCATCTTCCACTTCCGCAATCCGCTTCGTGTGCGAGCGACAGAGCCAGCGCGTTGGGTCCACGCAACGGTAGTGCACTTCATGATCGGTATCGAGGACTACGGTGATCACCTTCTTCTTCAGAAGCCGTAGGTAGATTTGAAAATCGTTGCCGTGACGGCTCACCAGCCTTGAGTCGATCACCTCGGGCTTATAGATGTTCTTGTGGTTGTCGTAGTCCTGGATCAAGGCCAACGTGTCTGTGACGGTCGCACCCGGAATGAAGATGGCGCCGATCCAGTCATGGATCAAACCATTCGCCACTTTCACCGGCCCCTGGCCCGTCCAGAATTGAGCCACCACCTGGCCTTCCTGCACCTGCCGGGTTCTTTCCGCATCTCCGTCAGACCACAGAAATGCACCGGTGGCGTTCAGCGTCTGATCCATGGCCGCTTCCGCTTCGCGAATATAGGCATCGAACGCCTCTACGGTTTGAGGCTTCAAGTCCACTCGCGTTGCCTTTTGCGCCACAGTGTCGAACCTATTGCGAATCGTGATCCGGCCATCTCTGCTTGTCAAGCCGGCCTCAAATATCCGCGAGTCAGGTTTGAAGATGTACGCTGTCGGTATTGCCAAACAGGATCATGCGCATGGAGATGCTGCCGAAATCGAACCCCTCATACGGATACGACACAGCGTCGCCTTTGCCTGTGCTGCCCATGCAATAGAGCAGCGGCAGATAGTGTTCCACGCTGGGATGCGCTGTGGCCAGCAGGGCGTCGCCCCACTTTTGCGGCTCGGCAAGCGCCTCGGCATTCCTGGACTCCACCGCGTTTTTGACTTTGCTGTCGAATTCCACCGCCCAGTCGTACGCCCCCGAAGGATTGTTCCAATCGATACGCTGCAGGTTGTGCACAATGTTGCCGCTGCCCAGAATCAGGACTCCGCGTTCCCGCAGCGCCTCAATCTCTCGTCCGAGTTCCAGATGCTCTTTGAAACTGCGCCGCTCATCCAAACTCAACTGAAACGCGGGAATGTCGGCCTTCGGATACAGATGCCGAAGCACGCTCCACGACCCGTGGTCCAGGCCCCACGTTTCGTCCGGCAGGATCGCAGGATTGCTCGCGAGCTTCTCCGCCTCCGAAGGCGACCCGGGCGCTGGATATTGCACTTCGTAGAGAGGCTGGGGAAATCCGTAGAAATCGTGAATCGTTCTCGGATGAGCGGACGCCATCACCTGTGCCCCGGAAGTCACCCAATGCGCCGACACCACACATACCGCCTTCGGCCTGGGCAGACGCGCGCTCAGGCCGCTCAGCACTTCCGTGAACGCATTGTGCTCAATGGCGTTCATCGGCGATCCGTGGCCGACGAACAAGACAGGCATCTTCTCCAACGCTTCCTCCCGCCAGAGTCAGGAACAAGAGCTCTGGCTCATACTCATCCCCATTAACTGTTTGATTAACGCCAGCAGGAAAGGATTCGCTGCCGGAGACCACGCCCGGCCCTACTGCAGATCAGATTTGTCCGGGTTGTAGTAGAAGCGAAACCGCAGCGCAAGGTACGGGCCGGTAAAATCGCTGGGCAAAGGAG
>JADGNQ010000440.1 GCA_017883385.1 Candidatus Sulfotelmatobacter sp. | reverse complement strand
GCGATGACCTGCCCGACGAGATCGGGGTGGTGAAGTAGGCGGGGACGACGGGTCATGGCCTCGCGACCTCGCGACCTCGCGACCTCGCGACGCGCGGCGCCCTAGCTGCCTTGAATTCGTTCGCCCTTTTGGAACGAGGGCGTGGGGAAATGCCGGGCGCCCGATGCGCCCAGAATGGCCACCACGGCTCCCGTACCCAAAATATCGAAAACAACCCCATGCAAAGTAGCCTGGCGGTCGCCGGCCTGCGCGATCCCGCGAAGACATTTTGACACGTCGAGGCTGGGCAAGAATTCCAATTATGAGGCTGGGATGGCCCGGCGCGGTGCGACTTCGAGCCATAGCACCATATTCATGCAAAATCGTCGCATGACAAGCTGCATCGAGCGCTGAGCGGGGATGAGGGCTGCAAGCAAGCCATTGTGGGCCGTACGCGCCTTCTCTGCGAGGTAGGCCATGAAGCGCTCGAAGCCGAGAATATTGAGCACGCGGGTGAAGTTGTAGCAGAGCGCCATCAGGCTCCACTCGCCACGCACCTTGTCGAAGCCACGCACCAGGAAGTGCTGGTATCCGGCGCGGCATTTGAGCGTCCCGAACGGATGCTCGACGATGGCGGAACGACGCCGCATCAATTGGCTTGCGCCTTCGCTTGCCATCCTGACGCGATGACGGTCCACGACACCTTCGTGCTCCCAGCGAGAGACGCTGCGGGTCTTGGCATCCGGGCTGAGGCAACGCGCTCTCAATGGGCAGGCGTCACAGGTCGTCTTGGAGCCCAGATAGCGCAGCTCGACCCGGCCGCTGGTGTTGGTCCAGGGCTTCTTTGTCGGACGCAGCACCTCGCCGGCCGGGCAACGGTAGACATCGGCGCTCGCATCATAGCTGAACTCGGTGCGGGTGAAGCGGCCCTGCTGCTCGAGCTTTCCGTTGCCCTCATTGAGCGGCACATAGGCTTCGATACGATCGTCCTCGCAGGCCTTCAGGTCCGCGCTGCTGGAATAGCCGGCATCGGCCAGCACCTGCAGGGTCTCGACGCCGAGAGTCTCCTTTGCCGCCTTTGCCATTACATGGAGATGGCCGGCATCGCTGCGATTGACGACATCGCTTTCCACAATGAGCATGTTCTTGTCATCGACGACGCTCTGCACGTTGTAGCCCGCAATGGTCTGATCGCCCTTGCTCAGAAGCCTGGCGTCGGAATCGGTCGTGGAGATCTGCCCCTTGTCACCACTCTCCAATTCCTTGAGGTCGGCCAACGCACGTTCACGCCTAGCCATCAGCTCCCTCATCTTCTCACCAACGTCGACGCCATCACCTCTGCTGCCATCCTGCAGATCGAAGCACTGCTGTCTGGCCTCTTCCGTATCGTTGGCGTCGAGCGACTTGCAATAAGCCTCGATCTCCTTGTCCAGTTCGGCAATCTGCTTGGCCAGCTTCCCTTTCGTGAAGATGCTCCCCTTGCTGGCGTTGCCGTGGAACAGGGCGCCGTCAATCGCAACAAGGGTCCGGCCGATTAGATTCAGTTCGCGCAACAGCAGCACGAAGTTTCGGTTCGCGGCCTTCAAGGCCGCCCCGTTCTCGTTGCGGAACTTGGCGATCGTCCGATAGCCGGGTTGCAGGGTCTTCAACAGCCAGATCAGCTCCAGATTACGGACCGCCTCCTGCTCCAGCCGGCGCGACGACCTGATCCGATTGATGTAGCCGTAAAGGTAGAGCTTCAGCAGATCGGACGGATCGTAGGGCGGCTGTCCCGCTCCCGCGCCCCGATCCGCGTGCTTGAAGCCGAGCTTGGCCAGATCGAGTGCGCCCACAAAGCCATCGATCGCGCGGACCGGATTGTGCGGCCCGACATAGTCTTCGATCCGGGGAGGAAGCAGGCTGGGCTGCTCGCGGCTCTCGCCGCTCTTGAACGTGCGATTCGTCATGGGGAGAATCGTACACGCCACTCCGGAAAATGCCCGCAATTCTTGCCCAGTCTCGTCGGGCAAATCACCTGCAATATTCCATCATCGCGGGACCAGATTTTGCCCGTCGGGCAATCGGCTGCATCTTTTTGGGCTGCGGGATCTTCGCTCGACGCGTCCAGTACGCCGTGGCTTCTCGGTTGATCGTCAACGTCTCTGGAATACTGGATCATCCGCCTGCGCGGATGATGACGGCGGAGTTTGTGGCGGGATCGCGCGCGCATACGGTTCACCGAGGCGCGTGGTCCGTTGGTGAGCGCGTGCTCGCCTTAAATCGGCTGTCGTCGCCCGGCTTGTCCGGCCGACCCAGTACGCCGCGCCGTTCATGATAAATCACTGACGGCTCTGGAATACTGGGTCACCCGCTTTCGCGGGTGACGACAATTGAGATTGCGGCGAGATTGACCCCTCATTCCCCACTCCACCCGCACCCGCTGAGTCGCTCATGCATGTGCGCGGGTGCCGGCGCCGTGACCCGTACCGGCTCCTTGTTCTTCGAGATCGGGATGCCGATCGCGCGGGAGTGCAGATGCAGGCGCGGTTCGCCGAAGCGCGGACCGTTGCCGTAAATATTAT
>JADGNQ010000214.1 GCA_017883385.1 Candidatus Sulfotelmatobacter sp. | reverse complement strand
GAGATTGAGAAATCTGGCGGAGAGGGAGGGATTCGAACCCTCGGTACAGGTGTTAGCCCGTACAACGGTTTAGCAAATTCAACCCCGTCCCTACCTATTGCACGGAACCAATCAGTTACGGTTACGTCAGGTGCCCCTAGTCGGACAGAAACAGCGTGTTCGGCAGACGTGTATGCACCTGAGTATGCACCTCCACCAGCAGACCCTTCACTCAGCACGGAGCCCCGAACAAACCGGCTTGTCACGTGCTCTGTGGCTGAACTTAGGCCACATCCCAGCTACGCTCGCCACAAACTCTCGGTACAACCGTTCAAGCTGGGTGCCTTGGACGAGCAAGGGGATCTCGGATTTTCTCACCCTCTCATAATCACGCAAGACAAATTCATCATTGATGGCTATGCACTCTGGGAACTGGCAAAGCGGAGGGGGCGACCAACACTGAACTGCATCGAGTACAACTTCTCCGCAGAGGAAGCGCTTGAAGAGCTCATCCGACAACACCGCCGATCTAGAGGTTTATGCGATTTTATTCGGATCGAGCTTGCCCTGGATCTGGAACCACACTTCAGAGAAGCGGCAATGCTGAATAGACAATTAGGCGGTCGATTAAAGGGTTTGTCAAAGTTGACAGGAGCTAAAAAGGTCGATTCGAGGCTGGAAATAGCACGGGTTGCGCAGGTTTCGGTCGGAAATGTACACAAAGTCAAATACATCCTGACCCATGCATGTTCGCCATTAAAGGAAGCGACGAGGGCCAATGAAGTCTCGATACATCTGGCAGACAAATGGAGCCATGAATGCGAATCAAGCCAGCGAGAACACCTTAGGATTTTGCGGATCGAACGAGGTCTCAGGAGGACGGCGCGGCGAGTGGTAGCCGCCGAATTAGTGCGCAAAGAATCGACGGGTACTGAAGAGGTCGTCAGACTCTCGGACTTTGTCGCACTCGTGAACCGCTTGACCACGATCGGCCCAAACGATTCGAAGGAGTGCGGCTCAATCGAGGTCCGGCTAGTGGAGGGTCCTGGTCGGGCAGTATTCATCACCGGGGAGCTGCTCCATGCCCTCAAACCGCAGAAAGAGGTTCTCATCCCATGATTGGTGAGCACCCGATCAAACAAATTCTTATTGAGACCCGATCGTATTGGGACCACGAGGGTACCGCGGCGAATGTTCGCGAAAACTTCTTGAAAGTCATCCGTTGCGGAACCGGTGCTCTGGGGGCGGAAATCTTTGCGTCAGAAACTGAGTCGAAGCTCGTCTTCCATACCTGCAAATCGAGATTCTGTACGAGTTGTGGACAGCGTGCCACGGAATCCTGGCAGGAAGACTTGGAGACGATCCTCCCTGACGTACCCTACATCGGCGTAACTCTCACAATGCCGATTGAAATCCGGGAGCTATTCGAGCAAAACAAACATCTACTTCATGGCGTCCCGGCCATGGGAGCCGAAGCAATAATCCAGTGTGCGAAGGCGCGGTCTGGCGCGCATGTGCTCGTCCTAGTGGTACAACAGACATTCGGAGGGCTTCTCAACTTTGTTCCTCACCTTCACGTTATGGTTTCGGCCGGAGGGCTGCAGGAGTCGACGAATCGCTGGATCCCTCGCCTACGGTTCGATGAACCGGAGTTGATGCGCGCTTGGCGTTATGCATTGATCGCATTTCTGGCGGAGGCACTCAAGCGAAATATCCTCAGATGCAGTCTGACGAGCGAAGACCTTTTAAAGATTCTTGCGACCCAATACAAACGCCGCTGGAATGTGTTTATCAGTCGGGCGGGATCCAAGATTTACCGGCTCAAGCACGATGGCAGATACGTACGACGCCCACCTATTGCGCAACACCGTACCATCAGAATCGGGCGATATGAAGTGGAGTACTTGGCCAAAAACACTAGGGGCAAGCAGTTTGTTGCCACCCGGTATACAAACGAAGAATTCGTCAAAATCCTGGTTGAGCATGGTCCCGACCGGGGCCGTCACGCGATGCGATACTTTGGATTGCTCTCTCCGCGTTCCAAAGCGCGTTTATGGTCCGCCATCTTCGTACTGCTAAATCAACAGCAGCGTCCACACCCTCCTCGAACAAGTTGGAGAGGCCTGCATCTCAAAACTTTCAGTATCGATCCTCTCCAAGATAGTTTCGGCCGTTCGATGTATTGGGTGGGCCGTCGAGCACCTTTCAAAGCGGCTTGATTCAAACAATTCGGGTGCTACAAACAGACGGTTCTGCTCGTTCGAGGGAGAACTTAATGAGCCGCACAGGGAATTCCACTGCTCCCGCCTATCCTTTCCGAGTCTTCGCAATATTTCCTTATCCCTGTCTGAAACATTGCCCTCCAGATACCCTCCGACCGACAAGAAATCGATTTTTGTATTTCCTATACATCAAGAAACAACATGCAGCGATCAGATTTCTGAATGCTCCTACGTGCGACCTTCGGGTATAATTCGCGGCACTCGGACGGGAAGGGTCAGATCTGGTGACCCCAAAAAACCACAGGGAATCGAAAAGGCGCAAACGGGCGCGGGGAGAAGAGCACAGGCGCGATTTCTTCTCACGTATTTTCGCCCGGCGTTGCCTTCTTCGAGGGAGGCTATGTCGATGACGCGAATCCATCAGCGAGCGAGCAGCAAACAGCACGAGCGGTCAGACAGGGGTGGCATTCGATGTGGGCAGGGAGCAAGGCGCGCGATCTGGGTGTTCGCACTCCTGGCGCTCTTCGCCGGGCTCGCGACGGCGCAATCAACGAGCCTGCTGAATGGCAGTGTTTCTGACCCGTCTGGCGCGAAAGTTGCCGGCGCGAAGATTACTTTGGCCGACACGGCCACGGGGTTGCAGCGGACTACCACAAGCAACGAGGCAGGGCTTTACCAGTTCCTTGAGGTGCCTCCGGGCAACTATCGGCTGGAGGCAATGGCCAGCGGTTTTGCGCCGTATGCAGCGTCGAACGTCACGCTCATTGTCAAGACTCCCTCGACCATAAACATTAAGTTTCAAATCGCGGGGATCGCGACGTCCGTCAACGTTGAAGCCGAGGCGCCCCTCATCAATCGCACCGACGCATCGCTCGGCAACGTTCTCGAGCAAAACCAAATCGCGGAGTTGCCCATTGCGGATCGTAACGTTGTCAATTTGTTGAGTCTCCAGCCCGGTGTGGCATACCTGGGGAATGCAGCGGAAGATCGACGGGACACTGATACACGCAGCGGCGCAGTCAATGGCATGCGCAGCGACCAGTCCAACGTCACGCTCGACGGCATTGGGGTCAACGACCAGAATAATGGTTACGCTTTTACAAGTGTCCTGAACATGCCACCCGACTCGCTTCAGGAATTCAGGGTCACCACCGCAAATTCCAATGCAGACTCCGGCTATTCCAGCGGCGCTCAGGTGGCGCTGGTAACCAAGAGCGGAACCAACAACTTTCACGGATCACTATACGAGTACAACCGCAACACCATCTTCAGCGCCAACGACCCGTTCCTGAAAGAGGCCCAGCTAACCAGTGGCCAATCGAACGAGGCGCCCAAGCTCTTGCGCAATGTATTCGGCGCTTCATTGGGAGGGCCGATCTGGAAGAACCGGATCTTCTTCTTCGCCAACTACGAAGGCAGGCGCGATGCTGAGGGCACAAGCACAATCCGTAACGTGCCCAGCGCGACTTTGCGGGCGGGTGATCTGGTGTACCTATGTCAACGGCTTTCGGACGGTAGTCTGGACACAACGTCCTGTCCAGGTGGAACCGTCAACGGTTTGACTGGTGTCCAACCAGGCTACTATGCAATCGGACCGAACCAAATCAAGACGATGGATCCATTGGGAATCGGGGTGAATCCGGCTGTGCTGGACGTCCTGCAGCAGTACCCAGCCTCCAATGAAAACGCCGGCGATGGTTCGAATACGCTGGGGTATCGCTTTTCCTCAAACTCTGACCGCAGTTTCAACACTTACATCACTCGGCTCGATTGGCACATTACATCGAGCGGCTCCGAAACCCTGTTTTTGCGTGGACAAACGCAAAACTTCAAGGAGCCGCAAGAGCAGCAGTTTCCTGGCCAGCTCGCAGCTACGACCATTCTGGACGACAGCAAGGGCTTAACCGTCGGACTCACTTCCATCCTCTCTCCGAAACTCATCAACGAGTTTCGCTGGGGCTACATCCGACAGGGAGGCAAGTCCGGCGGATCCTCGACGGTTCCTGCAGTTCTTCTCGACGGCATCGATAGCATCGTTCCTTTCAATCGGTCCACCATTTTTTCCGTGCCCGCCCACCAGTTCACCGACAGTTTGAACTGGACTCGGAAAAATCATACGTTTGAGTTTGGTACCGATTTATTCTTGATCCGCAACAGCCATACCAGCTACGGCAATTCGTTCTCGGACGTCCGGACAAATGCCGTGTATCTGAACACGGGGGGAATCGCTGGCACTTCCAGCCCGCTCGACCCGGCCAACAATGGTTACCCCGCTGTGGATGGCAACTTCGGTCCGAATTATGACAGCGCGGCTACGATCGTCATGGGTATTTTTCCCGAGGGCGACGGCCATTATAACTTCGCGCGCAATGGCGGCGCGCTCGACCAAGGCGCGCCGATTAACCGCCGTTATGCGATCAATGACTACGAGTTCTACGGGCAGGATACCTGGCGGATCACGCCTCGCCTGACCGTCACGTATGGCCTGCGGTGGGTGCTGGAAGCTCCGCCTTACGAAACAAACGGATATCAGGTCGCACCTTGCGTAGAGGCAACAGGCGGCGGGTGCACCAAGCAAAACGTCGCCGACTGGTTCAATCACAGTGCCGCTTTATCAGCTCAGGGCCAGCCCGCCAACAACGCCGGGGAGATTTCTTTCGTCCTTGGCGGACCCCAAAATCACGGTCCGGGCCTGTGGAACTGGGACCACAAAGACTTTTCCCCGCGAGTGGCCGTGGCATGGTCGCCAGACACTGGCGAGGGCTGGGTTTCGAAGATTCTTGGAAAGAAGGACCAGTTCTCGATCCGCGGCGGCTACAGCATCACGTACGACCACTTCGGCATCCCCATCGTCAATAGCTTTGACCAGAACGGCTCTTTCGGCCTTTCCACCATTCTCGGAAATCCAGCCGGCGTCGTGTCGCCCGCGAATGCCCCACGCTTTACCTGCCTCACTCCAGGGACGGCCGGCCAGTCTTGTCTGCCTACGCCCTGTGCGTCTATCAATGACCCGGGCTGTTTGTTTGGCCCTTCGCCGACGGGTGGTTTCCCGTACACCCCTGGCAATACCACGTTTGCCATCAACTGGGGGCTGGACCAGACTTTAAAGACTCCTTACACGCACGTCTTTAATCTCTCGCTCTCGCGCCAGATCACTTCCCGCTCTTCGCTCCAGATTGCCTATGTGGGTAGTCTTGGCCGGCGTTTGCCGATGCAGGTCGACCTGGCCATGCCTGTCAATCTAACGGACGCTTCCAGTAAGACGAAGTATTTCCAGGCGGCCACGACGCTCTCGAAGGCAGCTGCCAGCAACACGGACGTCAATTCGATCCAACCCATACCATTCTTTGAGAATGTTTTTCCTGGCTGGGCTAGCGTCACCCAGAACCAGCTGAGCAGTCAGGGTATCAATTGCGCACCCGGCAACTTCCCCGCCAGTCCGACGGCCACACAAGCCATCTATGAACTCTGGACTTGTTATCCGCATAACGAAACCTTCTCTCTGTTCCAAATGGATTTGCCCGGCTCAATTACCCAACTGAACGTCCCCAACAGTAAGTATGGCCCGTACACCTTTTTCCATGACCAGTTCAGCTCGCTCTATGCATGGCGCAACATCGGCACTTCCGACTACAACGCGCTGCAGGTGACCTACAATGCCCGTTGGAGGGCGAACCTGCAGGGCCAGTTTAACTACACGTTTTCCAAATCGTTCGACGAGGCATCGGCAGCCGAGCGAGTCGGTCCTTACGAAGGAACCGGAGGAACGGGCAACGACTTGAATGGCGGCGGGATTGTTATCAATTCCTGGGATCCGTTGGCTTTGCGCGGGCTCTCAGACTTCAACGCCTTTCACCAAATCAACGCGAATCTGGTCTATCGACTCCCCTTCGGCAAAGGCCAGAAGATGCTGGCAAACGCGAGCCCGTTGCTCGACGCGTTAGTTGGCGGATGGCATGTCTCCGGCATCTTCCGCTGGACGAGCGGTTTTCCGATCACGATCGACAACGGTTTCACCTGGGCAACCAACTGGAACATCGAGGGCGATGCCATGCCGAACGGGCCAGCGCCAAAAGCGTCCAACCCCAAGAACGCGATTGTCAATGGCGTGGGCATTGGCCCGGACATCTTCGCCGATCCGGCAGCGGCGGAGGCGGCTTTCCGCCCAGAGTGGCCGGGCGAATCCGGGGTGCGCAACAACGTCATTGGCGAAGGCATGTTCAACATCGATACCGGGGTGAGCAAGAATTTCTCTCTCGGTGAGCACAGGCGTCTGGAGTTCAGTTGGCAAGCGTTCAACGCAACCAACTCGGTGCGTTATGACGTACGCGGCGGCGCTCAACCCTCTCTCTCTTACGATCCGACACAGTTCGGCAAGTACCTTTCGACGCTAACCAAACCTCGCTTTATGCAGTTTGCCTTGCGCTTGGAATTCTGAGTCCGTGGCACGCGGTCGTCCATCCCGCGAGGGGGATTTTGGGCAACCCTCGCCATCCGCGAGCCGATGAAGGTGGCCGTCCTGAGTTCCGGATAGTCGTGCGCAATCGGGGACGTCAGAGTTGAATCATTGTCGATGCAGACAGTAAAGTGCGTGTGGAGAGTCCAATGCACCCGGCCTTCAGCGCCCCCCGAAACCCTCGACCTCGTATTCCATGACCCCAAACTTGATGAGTTTGTTCGTGTTCATTGGAGGCGACTTCGCAGAGTCCCATCCGCTGCTCTTGATTTGTCAGATTGGCCAGATTTCTTGGTCGGCAGCGGCGAACTTTAGTTGCA
>JADGNQ010000439.1 GCA_017883385.1 Candidatus Sulfotelmatobacter sp. | reverse complement strand
GTCTGCTGCAGACAGGAGCCGTAAAGTTCAAGTGAAACGGCGTGACCGGCAACGCTTCTTGCGGAGGATTCGAAATGTCCGATCGCGCTTTTGCAGTTTCCTGCCCTGGCCTCCAACACGGCCAGCATTTCGTGCGCAACCTCATCTTTCGGATCGAGCTTCACCAAAGTCCGCAGTGTCGGCAGCGCACGATCTGTCTCTCCGCGAAACAGGAGTTGGGCCTTGCCTTTCAGTGCGGAAATCAGGTTCGGTGACAAGCGAAGAGCAGCGTCAAATGCAGCCAAGGCGTCATGACTATTGTTCTGGAGTGAAAGAGCAATGCCCTGCAGCGTCCACACACGCGCGTCGCCGGGGTTGTCGCGCAAAGTTGAGCGCGTGAGCCGCACCGCTTGATCTATTTGGCCGCTGCGGATGAGAGACTCTATGGACGCCACGGGCGCCGGGCCTTGCTGCCCGCTCGCGATGACGCTCAAGACGCCAAACAACGCCAGGCAGGGAAGATGAAATGGTCTGCTCATGTCGGCCGACGTGCACTCCTTAGGACCGTGCCCAACCAAAGTTCGGCACCATACCTTTGCCTTCGCGGATCGTAATAAGCTGATCGCACTTTACAGACGGATAAGTTTCGGTTGCTCCGCTTGGCCAATGGATTGTTACGTCTGCGGCCCTAGCTTCCCCCAGGCCATAATGAAGGCGGGAATCGCTGCAAGAATAGTAACTCGACTGGCTCAGCACCGCCTGCGCCTGAGTTCGCCCGCTGTAGCGAACCAGCACCCGCGCGCCGATGGCGCTGCGGTTCGACTTCGTACCAATTAACTTCACCTTGAGCCAATGGCTATTACCCTTCAGGTCGTTCCGCAAGAGCGACGGTCGCTCGTTCATGTTAAAAATCAGAATGTCCACGTCGCCGTCGTTGTCAAAATCTCCGAAAGCACAGCCGCGACTCGAGTGCGGAGTGGAGATGCCTGGACCTGCGGTTTCGATCTCCTCAAACGTTCCGTTTCCCAGATTTCGAAATAGAATCCGAGGAGATTTGTCGGGGATTTGCGGAAGAATCTTTTCCACCTCGGGATATACGCTGCCGGTCACGAAGAAGATGTCCGGCCACCCATCGTTGTCCAGATCGAAGATGCCGTTTCCCCAACTGGCAAAGCGGGTCTCGACGCCGAGTCGTGCAGCGTAAGTGACATCGTCGAAGTTACCCTTTCCGTCACTTCGATACAGGACGTCGTTGTCATTGGCAAAGTGGGTTTTGAAAATGTCGAGATGCCCGTCTGCGTTGTAATCCCCAACCCCAATACCCATGCCGGCCTGTTCGGCTCCGTCGTTGCTCAACGCGACACCCCGCGCGATGGCCTCTTCAACGAAGGTTCCGTCATGCTGGTTCATGAAGAGGAGGCTGGGAGTGGAGTCGCACGCCACGTAAATATCGGGCCAGCCATCCTCGTCGAAGTCGGCGGCGACGACTGTCATCCCGTAGCTCGGCCACGGCTTGGCAATTCCAGCCGCAACGCTCACATCCGTGAACGTGCCGTCGCCGTTGTTCCGATACAAGGAATGCACCCCGAAAGGAAGACCCCGCGGACCACAGTTGACCGGAATGCCTTTCCAGTTGCAATTCACCGAAGCACCGGGCCTTGGCACGTGCTCGAGATCGAACTTCAGGTAGTTTGAGACGAACAGATCCAGGTGGCCATCGCGGTTATAGTCGAAGAAGGTACAGCCTGCCCCCCATCTGATCTCAGGACTCTCCAGCCCGGCTTCTTTGGTCACGTCCTTGAACGTTCCGTTGCCGAGATTGCGGTATAGGCGGTTCTGTCCCCAGTATGTGCAAAAGATATCTTCGTATCCGTCGTTGTTGTAGTCGCCGATACAGACACCATTCGCCCAGCCGGCTGCTTCGAGACCCGCTTGCGCAGTCACATCGGTGAAGGTCCCGTCACGATTGTTCTTGTAAAGGCGATTCGAAGCCCCAGGGGGAGCCCCTTCCAGGCGAGTTCCGCTGAGGAGAAAGATGTCAAGCCAGCCGTCGTTGTCGTAATCGAGAAAAGCGCATCCGCAGCCATTTGCCTCGATGATGTACTCCTTGTGATCTATGCCGCCGTAGACCATGGTTTTCGTCAGGCCCGCCGATGCAGCAACGTCGGTGAAATACGCGTTGAACGGCCGGCCCGATGACTGAGGTTTCTTTTGAGCGGCCGCGACGTGGCCACCCATGCCTTGCTGGGGAAAGCATCGGGGTGTCAGGTATCCAGCTACCGCTCCGAGTGAGAGCGAAAGAAAGTGACGTCGGCGAAAGCGCATAGGATCTGGTTAGAATCTCGTAAACATATGTCTGACAGCTTGCGTGCCCAGCAGCCTGCCTGGCGAGGCCCCGCGCACAACAACATGGATGTTACATTGACCAGACACCATCACCTTTACCATACGTACACGGCGGCCACACCAGGGGGACCAGGAACGGAATCCGTCACGCGTGTCTGCAGAACAATCTCGACGTTCTTCTTCTGCCAGCCCTTGGGAAGCGTCCGCACCGCCGGCTCCAACGG
>JADGNQ010000073.1 GCA_017883385.1 Candidatus Sulfotelmatobacter sp. | reverse complement strand
CTCGAAATGCGATCTCTGCAAGAATCTGAACCGGTGGATATCCCCTCATGACCATTTCCGCAGAAAAACCTATGAGCGTGCTAAGTACTTCCTTTGAGCCGCTACTTCTTCGCCATGCCGCGAACCCGATCCTGACGAGTAAGGATTGGCCATACCCTATCAATAGTGTGTTCAATGCGGGTGCAACGCTGCTCGCGGATGGCACCACCCTACTGCTCTGCCGCGTGGAAGATCGCCGCGGCTTGTCGCATCTATCCGCCGCACGCTCGAAAAACGGCGTCGATGGGTGGCAAATCGACAACGAACCAACCTTACTGCCCAGTCCGAAGACTCATCCGGAGGAGATCTGGGGCATTGAAGATCCTCGGATCACATTCGTCCCCGAACTGCAGCAATACGTCGTCACCTACACGTCCTACGCGCGCGGCGGTCCAGGCGTGTCGCTGGCTCTGACCAAAGACTTCCGCACCTTCGAACGATATGGCGTAATCATGCCACCGGACGACAAGGATTCGGCACTCCTGCCTCGGAGAATCGACGGATGCTGGGCCCTGATCCATCGTCCCATGACCACGCTTGGGTCACACATGTGGATTTCCTACTCTCCCGACCTGCGTTATTGGGGCAGGCACAAACTCATGCTGGAAGCTCGCCGCGGCGCCTGGTGGGATGCCAACAAGATTGGATTGTCTCCGCCGCCCATCGAGACTTCCAGAGGATGGCTCGTGTTTTACCACGGAGTGCGCCACACACCCTCCGGCTGTCTCTATCGATTGGGCTTGGCCCTTTTCGATCTCGACAATCCGGAAAAGTGCCTGCTGCGAGGCGACTCGTGGATCTTCGGGCCGGAAGCGGAGTATGAGCGCCATGGCGATGTGGACGATGTCGTGTTTCCGTGCGGGTACACGATGGACGCCGATGGCGACACGCTCAACATTTATTACGGAGCCGCCGATTGTGCGATTGCCCTCGCTCGGGCCAGCGTTCGCTCTTTACTCGAGTGGCTGGATGCGAATGGAAGTTGTGAACGCCGCCAGCGAGTGCAGGGTTGATGAAGCCGCTACGCTGGATTCTCCAGTTCATCTTTGGCTGCCGCCATCGTCACCAGAGTCGGGTGTTCACGATCAAGAACCGTATGTACCGGGTATGTTTCGATTGTGGTCGGGAATTCGACTTGCCGGCGGTTCACGCGCCAGTACGGTCCGGTATTGCCGATAGATCCCGTCCACGGTCACGCCCCGGCATGCACGCTGAAGCCTCCGTGCTGTGAATCCTGTAGTCCCGTACCGCAACCGCAAACATTTCACAGTGAGCTATCTTGCTCAGACGCGAAAACGCACTGCTGTCATTCTAGTTCTACTGAGTGTGTAGGTGGAGCCGCGACCGCTGATTCGCAGCTCTCATGACTAGATCGCAACGGGGCCTCATCAGGTCACGGCGAAGCGACCACATCCAGCGTCAGCATCTTCATCCGTGTGTATGCCGCCAAACCCTGACGGCGGAACACGATTCAACCCTAAGCGTTCTCGAAAATCGAAATCAGGGCACTACCTTCAGGCGGATGAGAGGTGTTAGCCCGCGAAACAAGGAAGGTCAAAAGATCATGCCTTTAATTCAACTTCTGGAAGTTCTGATCGTGGTGGGTGTGCTCCTGTGGCTGGTGAATCGTTTCATCCCCATGCAGGGAACCATCAAATCAATCCTGAACGGCGTCGTGGTCATTGCCGTGGTTCTCTGGCTGTTGAACGTGTTCGGGCTGTTTCATTCGCTGTCCCGAATCCACGTTGGCACGCTGATGATCCCGTAAGGAAAGCCACTCACGAGGCTGAACGCACAAATCCAAGATTCTTACCACGTAGCACGGCTGAAATTGCCACAAGGAGATACTTTGAAGACTCAGTTTTTACTAGCAGTTGCAATCACCCTCAGTCTGAGCGCGTTTGCTCAAACCAATTCTCAAACAAACACGGCTGTCGAGCGGATGAGCCCGACGCCCACTTTCCGAGTGACCGTCATCAGCCGCAGTGTGCAAGCCGTCAACTACAAGCATCGCAGCGGAGCATCCAAGGTAGATTTCGCAGGCACGGACCTTATGCCCTCGGCGAATGGCCAAGCCAAAATAGAAAGCAAGAAAGGCTACATCGAAATCGAAGTGGAGTTTGGCAATCTGCAATCGCCCAAGACTTTTGGCAATGAGTACCTGACCTACATTCTGTGGGCAATCTCGCCCGAAGGGCGGGCAGTGAATCTGGGCGAGGTGCTGGTAGGCGGCAACCATCGCAGCAAACTTGACGTAACTACTGACCTCCAGGCTTTCGCGCTGATCGTTACCGCGGAGCCTTACTACGCGGTGCGCCAACCGAGCAACGTGGTTGTGCTTGAAAACGTGGTTCGCGAAGACACCAAGGGAACTACCGAGGCGGTAAATGCGAAGTATGAACTCATGGAGCGGGGCGGCTACCTTCCCACTGGCTACAAATTCGATCCGGTAGTTTTGAATGCCAAGCTGCCACTGGAATTCTTCGAGGCGCGGAATGCCCTGCGCATCGCGCAATCCGAGGGAGCCGAGACATACGCCAGCGAAAGCTACCAGCACGCTGTCCGGTTGATGAACAGTGCGGATGGATATGCCACGGAAAAGAACGCCCCCAAGAAACAATTCATCGCGGTTTCCCGCGAGGCGGTGCAGACAGCAGAAGATGCCCGCGCGATCGCAGTCAAGAAGATGGATGAGGAGCGCCTCGCGAACGAACGTCAGGATTCGGCGGATGCTCAGGCGAGGACGCAGAATCAGGCAGATGACGCGATCCGCCAGAAAGAGCAGGCGCAATACGATACAGCAAGAGCTCAAACGGCCACGGCCCAGGCTGAATCCGATATGGCTCGGGCTCAGGCCGCCAAGGCTCAGGCAGAGTCTGATGCAGCACGAGCTCGCGCCGACGCTTCCAATGCACAAGCGGCTGCCACGAAGGCTCAGTCCGATATGGCGGATAGCCAAGCGTCATCCGCAACTGCCCTCTCGGCAGCCCAAGCGGACGCGGATCAATCGCGCAAGGATAAGCTGACGGCGCAACAGACGGCGCAACAAGCAGAAGCCGATAAAGCCGCCATGCGCACAAGACTGTCCGAGCAGTTGAATTCAATTCTTCAGACTCGCGATAGCGCGCGCGGGCTCATCGTCAGCATGTCCGACGTCTTGTTTGACACAGGAAGGTATTCCCTGAAGCCAGGAGCACGCGAGAAGTTGGCGAAAGTTGCCGGTATTCTCCTCGCCTACCCGGGGCTCAACATCGAAGTCGGCGGCTATACGGATAACGTCGGCGGCGATGCCATGAATCAGAAGCTGTCTGAGAATCGTGCCGGATCTGTACGCGACTACCTTGTGCAAGAAGGGGTATTGACGGGTTCGGTTTCGTCCAGAGGCTTTGGCAACAGTCTACCGGTTGCCTCCAACGATAACTCCGCGGGACGCCAGCAGAATCGCAGAGTGGAACTTGTCGTGTCCGGCGAAGCCATCGGCAGCCCGGTAAACGCAACCACAGGAAGCTTGCAGTAAAGGAAAGTACACGTAAACGATCGATATTGGAGGCGACACGGAATGAAGCTAGTTGGAGTGATGAGCGCAGCGGTTCTTTCTTTGACCCTCGGAGTTGGTATTCCGGCATACGCACAGCAGGAACAGCACGACCAACAGGAAGAGAACAAAGACAAGCCTGCCCAGGAAAAAGAGAAGAAAGCGCAACCAGAGAAACCCGCGAAGCAAGAGGAGAAAGGCGCACGGCAGGGAGATAGGAACACCAAGCCGGAAGAGAAGAATGCGCAGCGGGACAAGAACGGAAAACAGGATGAGAAAAACGTGCAGGAGCAACACGCGCAGGAATCCAAGCCTGGAAAGCAGGAGGAGCACGCACGTGGAAACGGTGGCCGCATTCCCGATGATCGGTACAAGGCCAATTTCGGACGCGACCACAGGTTTCGTGTCAGCGAAGCCGACTACCGCAGAGATCGCCGCTTCCAATACGGCGGCTACTGGTTTGGATTCGTTCAACCTTGGCCGTCCAACTGGCTGTACACGCAGGACGTTTATGTTGTCGAAATTGACGGGGTGTATTACCTGTGCAACGCGAGCTATCCGGGAGTGAACATCGCACTCAGCGTTACGCTGTAGCTCCGCCATTCATTACTAACGATCGGCGCGGGCCGCCTTCGACTCGCGCCGGTCAACACGTCGTAAGGAAAGGGAACGAACATGCTTGGAACCATACTGATTGTGATCCTGGTTTTGGCACTTCTGGGGGCGCTGCCACGGTGGTCGCATAGTCGGGACTGGGGTTATGCCCCGACGGGCGGTGTCGGGTTGGTCCTTTTCGTGGTTGTCATTCTGCTGGTTCTTGGACGGATTTGAGCCATGTGTAACGCGCCAACATCGGCAGGTGCCACCTCCAGGAGTTGGCACCTGCTTTCTGTTCGTGCGGCGGCACTTCTTCTAGTCGTGCTCATGTGCAGCGGCGTCTTGCCCGCGTACTCCGTGCTCACACATGAGGAGATCGTCGATCTGTTGTGGGCCGACGAGATCCGGCCCCTGCTCCTTAAACGATATCCTGGATTGTCGGAGGAGCAGATCACCGAGGCACATGCCTACGCCTATGGAGGCGCCGTCATCCAGGATCTCGGCTACTACCCGTTCGGTAGTAGAGAATTCAGCGACCTGGTGCACTACATCCGTAGCGGAGACTTTGTTCGTGAGTTGCTGCTCGAAAGCCGAGATGTCAACGAGTACGCGTTTGCGCTGGGTGCGCTGTCGCACTATGCCTCGGACATCGCCGGTCATCCTGCGGTCAACCTGGCTGTCGGGATCGAGTATCCAAAGCTGCGAGCGAAGTATGGCAAGTCCGTCCGGTACGGCCAGGACAAGACGGCTCACCTGAAAACAGAATTCGGGTTCGACACCGTGCAGGTCGCGAAGAATCGTTACGCCTCGCAGCAGTACCACGACTTCATCGGATTCCAGGTATCCAAGCCCTTGCTGGAACGGGCCTTTCCCGTCGTGTATGGAATGCAACTGAAAGACGTGCTGACCCACGAGGACATGGCGGTGGGCTCATACCGTTTCGCGGTCAGCCGGATGATTCCGCAAATGACGAAGGTCGCTCTGCAAACTCATAAGAAAGATCTGATGCGCGAGACCCCAAATTTCGCGAAACGGAAGTTCCTCTACCGTCTTTCACGCTCTGACTACGAAAGGCAATGGGGAAAGGATTACGTGAAGCCGGGTATCGGTACTCGGATTCTCTCAACGCTCCTGCGATACATGCCGCGGGTCGGTCCCTTCAAAGGGCTAGCGTTCAAGAATCCGACTCCACAAACTGAGGATCTGTACTTCAAAAGCATCAACACGACCGTCGATCAGTACCGCGCGTTTCTCGAACAAGTGCGCAGCGACACGCTGGTGCTCCCCAATTGCGATCTCGACAGCGGCCAGCCGGCGAAGCCAGCAGAATACTCGCTCACCGACGACGCCTATGCAAAGTTGCTGGCTCAATTGTCCGACCGGAAGTTCGATCTCACGTCGCCAGAGTTGCGCGACAACATCCTGCAGTTCTATTCCGACCCCTCGGCTGCGATCACGACGAAAACGGACCCAGTTCGTTGGCAGAGCGTACTGACATCGCTGGACCAGTTGAAGGCCGCGACGCCAGTGACGCCAGTGGCGACGGTGGCGGGCAGCCCTCCTCAGTGATCGCTTGCACGATGTCCCGCTTCAAGAACATGGCACTCCACATCGTTCGTGATCTGGAGAGCATTACACGACGGTGTTGGGCGAAGGGGAAGGGGACTTAGCATGCTGGGCAATGGGGGAAAAATGGCAGACAAAAATTGGACCGTGAAAGACCTGACAGAAGCCCTGAAGCGGTTCCCGCCTGACGCGAAGGTCTACTACGAGATGGGGCCACGCGGCCCTGGAGCAATCGGCAAAGCGCAATACGTTAAGGCCTGGGGCGAGTCCGATGAAATGGGAGTGCTCCTGGACCGATAACGCTCGACGGTTGACTATTCACGCCGTCTACAGCTCGAGTGACTTCGAAAGTCGTCTCACAATTATCTATCACGAATTCTGCCGACTCATGGCGGGCCGATGCTAGTGCGAAAAGCCTCCCTTCAAATGTCATTGTTTCAACTGCTGGCCGTCGAAGGGGCTTTCTCGCATGGTATTGGTCAGTGATCCTCGTCACTGACAGTCAATCAGCAACCTTCGTACAATCAATAAATACATATCGATACAAATTTATCGGAAGATGAGATGAAAGAAATCTCCGAATTCTCGATTCCCGAGCCGAGCCTCAAGAGGCTGCCCCAGTACCACCACTACCTCGTTGAGCTCAAATCAAAGGGGATCAATCTGGTTTCATGCAGCACCATCGGCCGTGACTTGGAGTTCGTTCCAGTGCAAGTCCGTAAGGATCTGCAATTTACAGGGGTTATAGGGAAGCCGAAGGTGGGTTATTCAGTGGCGGAGCTAGTCGTCGCGATTGAAGCTTTCCTGGGGTGGGACATTGTCAACGAAGCCATCCTGGTGGGTGTCGGCAACCTGGGAACCGCAATCCTTGGCCACGAGCGGTTTTCTCGATTCGGGCTGCAAGTGGTGGCCGCCTTCGACATCGACCCTGGCAAGATCGGACAGACAATTCACGGCAAGACGGTCCTGTCGCTCGCAGGACTGGCCGACATAGCCCCGCGGATGGGCATCCACATTGGAATCATCACTACTCCCGCTGAAGTCGCGCAGGCCGTGGCAAACGAAATGGTGACGGCAGGTATTCAAGCGATCTGGAACTTCGCCCCCACCAAGTTGAATGTCCCGCAGCATATGATCGTGCACAACGAAGACCTTTATTCCTCTCTGGCCTCGCTGTCTTGCAAGCTGGCAAAGCGTTTCCGGGCTCAGATCCGAGAAACTGAGAGGTTGAATTGACGCCGCCGACGCCAAACGCCGAACTGCGACGTGCTGAAACTACGAGATCTCAGCTCAGCGTGCTGCGCGACAGACGAGTTGGTTTCTGTTTTCCCACCAGTTCTGATCGGACCATTGTGGGAAGTCGACTACATGTTTGGGCAAGCCCTTTGGCAAGGGATGTTGAGCTATAGATTATTGTTGAGTAAGGAGACGCACATGTCCCGCGTTATTGAAATTACGGAACTCGCGCTTAGAGATGCTCATCAGAGTCTGCTGGCCACTCGCATGGCTTTGGATGACATGATCCCAGTTTGCGAAGACATCGACAACGCTGGGTATTGGTCGGTGGAATGCTGGGGAGGCGCAACCTTCGACTCTTGCATTCGCTTTTTGAATGAGGATCCCTGGGAACGGCTGCGCACGTTCCGCAAGTTGCTTCCGAAAAGCCGCCTGCAGATGTTACTTCGAGGTCAGAATCTGCTCGGATACCGGCACTACGAAGACGGCGTGGTGCAGCGTTTTGTAGAGAAGTCTGCCGAGAACGGGATGGACGTATTCCGCGTGTTCGACGCTCTCAACGACGTGCGCAACCTCAAGACGAGTATTGATGCGGTTAAGAAAACGGGCAAGCACGCGCAGGGCACCATTTGTTACACGATCAGCCCACTCCATACCGTCGCGGCCTTTGCCGAGATGGCGCAACGGCTGCAAGAGATGGGATGCGATTCGATTTGTATCAAAGACATGGCCGGCCTGCTCAAGCCGCAGCCTGCATATGACTTGGTGAAAGGAATCAAACAGAGATGCGGGGCCAGCATGCTGGTCCATGTGCATACCCACGCCACCACCGGAGTCACGCTTGTCTCCCTGATGAAGGCGATCGAAGCCGGGTGCGACATCGTGGATACCGCGGTCAGTTCCTTGTCACTAGGGCCAGGGCACAATCCTACGGAGAGTCTGATCGAGTTGCTGGAAGGAACCGGGTACGAGACGCGCGTCGACAAGGAACGTGTTCTGCGCGTGTCGAGCCATTTTGCTTCCATTCGGCCGCGGTACCGGGAGTTCTTCAGCGAGTTTACCGGAGTGGACACGGAGATCTTCAAGAGCCAGATTCCCGGTGGGATGATCTCCAACATGGAAAGCCAACTCAAAGGACAAGGTGCGGCCGACCGACTACAGGAAGTCCTGCTGGAAGTGCCTAACGTCCGCAAGGATGCCGGCTATCCACCGCTGGTGACGCCTTCGAGCCAGATTGTGGGTTCCCAGGCTGTGTTTAATGTGCTGATGGGACAGTACAAGGTGATGACCGGGGAATTTGCCGATTTGATGCTCGGTTACTACGGCAGCACGCTGGGCGAAAAGAATCCCGAAGTGCTGAAAAAGGCGGAGGCGCAGGCCAAGAAACCGGCGATCACGGTTCGTCCAGCCGATCTGCTCAAGCCCGAGTGGGAACAATTGAGTACCGCAGCACATGCACTCGAGGGCAACAACGGCAGCGACGAGGACGTGCTGACCTATGCCATGTTCCCGCAGGTGGCGCCAAAGTTTTTCAAATCCCGCGCCGAGGGTCGCAAGAACTTGGGCAAGGATCCGGCCAAGAAGGTGCCAGCGACGAAGGCTCCCGCGGCGGCGGCAGCCAACGAACCGGGATTGGCGGCGAAAGTGAACTATGTCATTACGTTGAACGGGAAAGAGCACCGGGTGACCGTGGCTCCCGAAAAATAGAAGCAAAATTCATACTCACAATGATTGATCTTCATAGCGATCGATCCAGGAGCAGGAATGGCAAAGCAAGCGACAAGTCTGAAAAAGAAGACCATCGAGGATAAGGTTTCAGAGCTTCGGACAAAACGCTCTGTGATCGAACTTGGCGGCGGCAAAGAGCGCATTGAGAAGCAACACGCGGCCGGCAAACTGACGGCGCGGGAGCGGGTCGAAAGGCTGGTGGACAAGAGCAGCTTCCAGGAGATTGGGCTGTTCGCCCGCCATCGCGCGACCTACTTTGGCATGGCCGACAAAGAGATGCCCGCGGACGGAGTTGTGACGGGATGCGCCACTATCGACGGCCGCCTGGTGCACCTCGCGAGCCAGGATTTTACGGTGGCCGGCGGAGCTGCCGGTGAGGTTCACAGCGACAAGATTGCCGATATGATGCGCTTGTCGCTGAAAACTGGGAGTCCTTTCGTCTTCATCAATGACTCGGGCGGCGCGCGCGTTCAGGAAGGCATTGACAGTCTGGCCGCATACGGCCGCGTTTTCTACAACAACGTCATGCTCTCGGGAACGGTGCCGCAGATTTCCCTGATTTGTGGACCCTGCGCGGGAGGCGCTGCCTACAGCCCGGCGCTCACCGATTTCGTGATTCAGACGAAGCAAGCTCAAATGTTCATCACGGGACCGCAGGTGATCAAACAGGTTACTGGCGAGGTGGTCACCGCGGAGGAACTCGGTGGCCCGCAGGCGCAGATGAACAGCTCGGGCGTGGTTCACTTCATTGCCCAGAACGACGACGAGGCGCTGCAACTTTGTCGGCGACTGCTCAGCTTCATGCCGTCCAACAACCTCGAAGATGCGCCGCGCATGGCTCACAATCTGCCCCTCGAGTCCGACGCAGAACTGAACGGCATTGTTCCAGTGGATACCAAGGTTGGCTATGACGTCCGGCGGGTCATCGCGCGGGTGGTGGACTATCAGGATCTTCTTGAGATCCAACCAGGGTTCGCTCCGAACCTGGTCATCGCTTTCGGGCGTCTTGAAGGCCGGCCCGTGGGCATTGTCGCCAACCAACCGAATGCTCTCGCCGGTGCGCTCGACATCGATGCCTCTGACAAGGCAGCGCGCTTTATCCGGTTCTGCAATGCCTTCAACATCCCGCTGCTCACTTTTGTGGATGTCCCAGGTTTCCTGCCGGGAGTTGAGCAGGAGCATCGGGGCATCATCCGACATGGAGCCAAGATGCTGTTTGCCTACTCCGCCGCCACTGTCCCCAAGATCACGCTGGTTCTGCGAAAGGCCTATGGAGGAGCTTACCTCGCGATGTGCGGCAAGGATCTGGGTGCGGATCGAGTTGTGGCGTGGCCCACCGCCGAGATCGCGGTCATGGGCGCCGAGGGCGCCGCAGAAATCGTGTTCCGGCGCGAAATCGACGCGGCGCAGGATAAGGCGAGCCGCCGCAAAGAATTGATCGGCGAATATCGGGACATATTTGCGAATCCCTATGTTTCGGCCGGGCGGCGCCTGGTGGACGACATCATTGAACCGGCCGAGACCAGGAAATATCTGGCGCAGGCGCTGGAATCGCTGCACGCCAAGCGGGAGCTTCGTCCACCCAAGAAACATGGATTGATCCCCTTATGATGACAATGAACGCCACTATGAAGAGGAGCAGCGCGTGGCTTTGACTTTCACAGGTTTGATGATCGCGGCGGTGTTGGTCGGCTTTGGCTGCGCGGTGACCTACGTCATTTTGCAGCGCACACTTCGACGGACGATGTCTGACCTGCAACTGACCATGCAGCAGCAACTGAACGTGCTTACCGGTACTCTCAAAGTTCTTGAAGCACGAGTCGCTGAACTCAGTTCGTCGCCAGCGGTACGCGCGGCAGTCGTGCCAGCCGCGAAAACGGAAGTCGTGCCTCCCGTTGCGAGGGAAGCAGTTCGGCCCAAGATAGAACTCGAGAAACAACAGCAGGAGGAAGTCACCCCTGAAATGCTGGTCGTCATTGCCGCGGCAGTAACCGCGTTTCTCGGCAAGAAGGTCCGGATTCGTTCAGCAAAGATGCTGCAGTCTCCTTACGAAATCGTAAATCCATGGTCCCAGCAGGGACGGGTATTCGTACAAGCTTCCCATAATCTACGCTCGAGGGGATGAGGTAGCAGGACAGTCACTCGAGAGAAGGAAGTCATAACTTGAAGCTTCAGATCGGAATTGATGGAAAAACGTACGAGGTAGAAGTTGAAGTCGTGGAAGACGATGCGATTCAGCGCCAACCAAATTATGGGCCTTATCCTTTGGTTCCTGCGACCGTGTCGGCACCCCTTCCGGCTGCACGAACGCAGTCCGCCGTTGCTGAAGAGAATGTTGACGAAGAGAAACTATGCCGGAGCCCTGTGGCTGGCGTAGTCATCAAGGTGAACGTTGAGACCGGACAAACCATTGAGGCCAACGACCTCATCGTGGTGCTGGAAGCCATGAAGATGGAGACGAACGTCACCGCGCCCTCTACCGGAAAAGTGAAGAATGTGAGGGTAGCGCAGGGCGACCCAGTGAAAGTGAATCAGGTGGTCGTCGAGTTCGAATGACAGCGCTTCGTTGACTCCTGGGTGTGGTTGCGGTTGTGCGAGAAAGGATCAAGGAATGAGCAGCGCTCATGATGATTTGAAACACGTTCCGGGTATTCAGTTTGTCGACCATGTGGCCATCGCAGTGAAACAGGGCGAACTGGAGGGGCAGGTCAAAGCCTACGAAATGATTGGCTTCCACGAAGTGCATCGGGAAGAAGTGCGCGGAACCGATCAGGTGCGCGAGGCCTTACTACAGATCGGTGACGGTCCTAACCTGATTCAGCTACTCGAGCCTTTGGCTCCGGATTCTCCCGTGCAAAAACTGATAGAGAGGAATGGCGGCCGTGGTGGTTTGGCGCACGTGGCTTTCCGAGTGAAGAGTGCGCAGCAGGCTTTCGAGGCCATGACGGCAAGCGGATTCCAGATCATCGACAAAGGTCCCCGCAAAGGGTCCCGTGGTACGACGGTCTTCTTTGTTCATCCCAAATCGCGAACCGACAATCCCTTTGGATTTCTCATCGAGATTGTTGAAGACCCGGCGGGCAAGTGAGCGAAATGGCCACCCCTAATCTACTAAAGGAGTTTCCTCCGGTAAGCACCCAGTCGTGGGAAGAAGTTATTCACAAGGACCTGAAGGGCGCTGACTACGCCAAGAAACTGGTTTGGCAAACCGACGAGGGCCTCGCGGTCAAGCCCTACTATCGGGCGGAAGACATCGCGGGGCTGGAATACTTGGATGCCGCTCCTGGTACGTTTCCCTACGTGCGCGGCACCCGAGCCACGGGCAACTGGCGCATTCGCGAGGAAATCACCGCGGTCGATCCCGAGCAGGCAAATCACGCGGCTTGCAGTGCGGTCGTTGCGGGAGCGGAGGAGATTGCATTCTGCAGCGTTGCGATCAACAATGCGGTCGATTTGAGAATGCTGTTGGTGAACCTGGCGGACATTCCCGTTCATGTTCGAGATGCCGATGAATCCAGCATACGTCTTTTAATTCAGCGGCCAACGGCGTCCCCCACGTCGACCGGTTGGGATCCCCTGAAGAACTCGGCCTTGGCAGCGGAGGTCATTGCGGCCGCACCTCACACGTTCGTGCCCTTCACCATCGATGGCGAGAGATTCGAAGAATCCGGAGGGACGGCCGTCCAGGAAATAGGCTTTACCCTCGCCGCGGGAATCGATTTCCTGGCGGAGATGCAATCGCTGAAGGTGGACGTCAATCGAGCGGCCAGTTCCGTTACCTTCTCTTTCGCAATCGGCTCGAACTACTTCTTCCAGATTGCCAAGCTGCGCGCCTTCCGCATGCTATGGTCCCGAGTCGTCGAGAGTTTTGGGGGGACGACGCAGAGTGCGAAAGCGAGAATTCATGCTCGCACCTCGCGTTGGAATGAGACCGTCTATGACCCCCACGTCAATATTTTGCGCGGAACTACCGAGGCGATGTCGGCTGCCATCGGCGGCGCAGACTCGATTTCCGTCGCGCCTTTTGACGAATGTTACAAAGCGCCGGATGAGGCCAGCCGGCGGATGGCCCGTAATGCTCAGATTGTTCTCAAACAGGAGGCATTATTGTGCCGAGTCTCCGATCCTGGTGGTGGATCGTATTGCCTGGAAGTCATCACCGATTTCATTGCACGAGAGGCTTGGAAAGTGATGCAGGGGATTGAAGCCGCCGGCGGCTATCGGAAGGCCCAGGCTGAAGGCCAACTCACACGGGCCCTGGCGCAATCACTTGCCGCCAAAGAAAAAGCTGTCTTGCAACGGCGGCGAATCTTCACCGGGACCAACCAGCACGCGAATCTCACCGAAAAAGCGTTGGATCGCATCGATCAGTCCCGCCCGAAACGTGAACGGCGCGGTGCAGAGATGTATGAACAGCTTCGGTTACGCACTGAGCGATACGCGGCTGAGGGTGGCAAGACGCCGCGCGTTCTGCTCGCGGAAATCGGAGATGTCAAAATGCGGTCAGCACGTTCCAACTTCGCTGCCAATTTCTTTGGTTGCGCTGGCTTTGACATCATCACGCAACGATTTGACACCGTCGATGGAATCGCAGAAATCGCCGAAGACAAGACTGACATCATCGTGCTGTGCAGTTCCGATCCGGAGTATCCCACCCTGGCCGCAGCGCTGATAGCCAGGCTGACGGAATTGAAGTGCAATGTCCCAGTCATCATTGCGGGCTATCCGGATTCCGCGGAACAACTGAAGTCAACCGGAGTCGCAGACTTCATTCATATTCGAAGCAATCCGATTGAACTCCTAACCAAGTGGCAGCAAAAGTTGGGGATCACGAGCTGAATATGCGTCCAGACTTTTCCAAGATCGACTACCGGCCCTCGCCGGAACAAGCGAAAGCGCCAGCGCCGGAGGTTTCAGACCCAAGCAACGAATGGCTTTCCACTGAGCACATCCCGATCAAGGGTTTCTATACCCGTGAAGACCTGCAGGGACTCGAACATCTTGAGTATGCCGCCGGAATCCCACCATATTTGCGAGGTCCTTACAGCACGATGTACGTGATGCAACCGTGGACGATTCGGCAGTACGCGGGCTTTTCCACCGCGGAAGAGTCGAACGCGTTCTATCGCCGCAACCTGGCCGCGGGGCAAAAGGGCCTCTCGGTCGCGTTCGATCTGGCAACCCACCGGGGATACGATTCCGACCATGAACGCGTAACCGGAGACGTCGGCAAGGCCGGAGTAGCGATCGACTCGATCCTCGACATGAAGATTCTGTTCGACCAGATTCCGCTCGATCAGATGTCGGTGTCGATGACCATGAACGGCGCCGTGCTCCCAATTATGGCGTTTTATATTGTGGCCGCCGAAGAGCAGGGAGTAAAGACGCAGCAGTTGAGCGGGACCATTCAGAACGACATCCTCAAGGAATTCATGGTTCGCAACACTTATATATATCCGCCTGAGGGTTCGATGCGGATTGTCGGCGATATTTTCCGCTACTGTGCGGAGAAGATGCCGAAGTTCAACTGCATCAGCGTGAGTGGATATCACATGCAGGAAGCCGGCGCCACGGCCGACATCGAACTGGCTTACACACTGGCGGATGGTCTGGAGTACTTGCGCACGGGAGTGAAGTCTGGTCTTGATGTCGATAGCTTTGCGCCGCGCATCTCTTTCTTTTGGGGCATCGGCATGAACCACTTCATGGAGATTGCCAAGATGCGCGCGGCACGCATGCTTTGGGCAAAGCTGGTAAAGACCTTCAAGCCGAAAAATCCGAAATCGCTTGTCTTGCGGACGCATTCACAAACTTCAGGCTGGAGCCTCACAGCGCAAGATCCATTCAACAACGTGGCCCGTACGTGCATCGAGGCTCTGGCAGCGGCTTTCGGACATACGCAGTCTTTGCATACCAATGCTCTGGATGAAGCACTGGCGCTGCCCACCGATTTCTCCGCCCGCATTGCACGCAATACCCAGATCTATCTGCAGGAAGAAACCGACATCACCCGCATCGTGGACCCGTGGGCTGGCTCCTACTATGTGGAACGGCTTACCCACGAACTCATGCATGCCGCGTGGGCGCTGATTGAAGAAGTGGAAGGACTCGGCGGCATGGCCAAAGCGATTGAAACCGGAATCCCCAAGATGCGCATTGAAGAGGCGGCAGCGCGCAAGCAGGCCCGCATCGATGCGGGCAGAGACATCATTGTGGGGATCAATGCTTACCCTCCGCCGGAGGAAACGCCCATCCCGGTCCTCGACATTGATAATGCCTCGGTCCGCGAATCGCAGATCAAACGGCTGGACCTGTTGAAGCGTGAGCGTGACAATGGTGCCGTGCGCCAAGCGCTCGAACAACTGGAACAATGCGCTACCGATGGCAGCGGCAACCTCCTGGAATGTGCGGTGGACGCGGCACGCAAGCGAGCCAGCCTGGGCGAGATTTCCTCTGCCCTGGAGAAAGTTTGGGGCCGCTACGAAGCTACGACGCGTACCATCGCCGGAGTTTATTCCGCGGAAAGTGGCAGCGCCGAAGAATTCAAGAAAGCGCAGGCGATGGTCGCAGAATTTGAGAAGGTCGAAGGGCGCCGCCCGCGTATTCTAGTCGCGAAGATGGGCCAGGATGGTCACGACCGAGGGTCGAAGGTCATCGCTACCGCCTTTGCAGATGTCGGTTTCGATGTCGATATTGGCCCGTTGTTCCAGACTCCGGGCGAGGTCGCGCGGCATGCTGTCGAGAGCGATGTGCACGTCGTCGGCGTGTCCTCGTTGGCCGCCGGACACAAGACCTTGGTCCCGCAGTTGATCGATGAGTTGCGAAAGCTCGATCGGGATGACATTCTGGTGGTCGTGGGCGGGGTGATTCCGCCGCAAGACTACGAGTTTTTGTACCAGGCCGGAGCGGTTGGTGTATACGGTCCGGGAACAGTGATTCCGGTTGCGGCGCAGCGAATCCTGGATATTCTGAGCAGCAGCCTCGTGGGGGGGCGTTCCTGATTGGTGGACCCGAAGGACAGTGCACTGCGTGTTCGACCTGGACGCGCGGCGCCTGGGCCCCCGCAGGATTTGATTGCGCGAGTCTCGAACCGCCGTCGCTCCCTTTCCCGCCAGCAATACGTCGACGGAATTCTGCAGGGGCAACGCACGATTCTGGCACGAGCGATCACGCTGATCGAAAGCTCCCGTGCCACCGACCGGCAGTTGGCTGAACAAATCCTCGAAGACTGTCTTCCGCACACTGGCAATTCCATCCGCGTCGGCATCACGGGAGTTCCTGGCGCAGGTAAGAGCAGCATCATCGAAGTCCTCGGCTCGTCCTTGATTCGAGACCCTGGTCAGAGGGTTGCTGTGCTCGCGATAGATCCGAGCAGTCAACTCTCGGGTGGAAGCATTCTTGGCGACAAGACGCGCATGAAGTCTCTTGCGGCCAGTGAGATGGCGTTCATCCGGCCTTCTCCCTCGGGTGGATCTCTCGGAGGAGTCGCGCAGCGCACGCGCGAAGTAATGTTGCTGTGCGAAGCGGCGGGGTACCAGAACATCATCGTCGAGACGGTCGGAGTTGGACAGTCTGAGACCGCCGTGCACGATATGGTTGATTTCTTTCTGCTCATCATGCTGGCGGGAGCCGGGGACGAGTTGCAAGGCATGAAGCGCGGCGTGATGGAGCTGGCAGATCTGGTCGTGATCAACAAAGCCGACGGATCGAATCGTGTCGCAGCGGAGAAAGCGCGTACTGAGGCGCAGAATGCCTTGCACTATTTTCCAAGCTCGCAAGCCGGATGGACGCCGCGCGCCCTGACGTGCTCAGCGCGGACGGGCACCGGCATCCCCGAACTCTGGAACTGCGTCCTGTCATATATCGCTCTGACGAAAGCGAATGGTTATTTCGGTCTTGCTCGACGTAATCAGATGAAGCAATGGATGCACGAGATTATCCAGAACGGCCTGCGGCGGCAATTCGAGTCTCATCCAGCCATTCAGAAACGCCTGGAGGTTCTCGAACAAGACGTGGTCCAAGGACGGACCACTTCGTTTCGAGCCGCACGTGCGCTCCTCGACATATACACAGCCCCATTACCAGCGGACCCAAACTCCAGACATTGACTCTCTCCGGGGCAATGAAGGCACATTCAGCGCGGTGGAATTCACAGGCGACGGCTGCCCGATGTGCGGGCCTGGAAGGAGATCTTCCATCACCAGTCGAAGCAATAACTGCGAATCCCGACAATCCGTTTCTTGTTTCCGCAACCGCTTGGCGCGAATCTCGGCCGCACCCGCGATCCACAGCTCTAATTACAGCTCGCGCAGCAGGGCGCCCACTGGCTTCCGGCGCCTTTGGGCACCGCTTTTTGGTGTCACATTGGTGCCAGTTAAGGAGATTGTGTCCAATATTTCGCACGACTGAGGAGCTGTTGCAGTCGGAGTACGTTTTTCACCAATTTCTGGTGATTAAGGAAAATCGACACGCGATGTGTTCTTTGCGTTGCGGGACGAATCCGAGGCAGTCACGTTCGAACTGGGTGGCGGGGCGGGTCCAGCTTGGGGGACGTTGCGTTCTGGCGTGAACAGAAAAACCCCTCCCCGTTCATCGGGGAGGGGCGGAAGCAGTCGGAACGTGTTTTAGTCGTCCTCGTCAGCCTTAGTGGGTGCCGGTCTGTTGAATTCGCTCGGGGGGCGAACCGTGGCCTCGCCGGGATAGGGTCGCGTAAACCCGGTGGACAGGTACCAGTTCAGATGGTTGACGGTGTCCGGGTCTTCGGAGTCCGGCTTGGTCAGTTTGCCGGCGAAGATCTCCGCCTTCTTCTTGAGCCAAGCCGCCCTCAGGTCCTTGATCCTATGGGTGTCCTTTGGCTCGGCTGCGCTCGCGGTAACGCCCTCGTCGAGCGGGACCTGGTTCAGCGCGTGCGACCACGGCCCGAAGTTGGTCGTGGGCGGCGTGCCCTTTACGAAAGCCGTCCGCATCGGCGACGCCACGAGGTCGAACTGGTTCATGGGCGGGAGACCGAGGATTTGCTCGATCGTCCGCGTCATGTTGACCTGCGTGTAGTAGGTGTGGTCGGTGGGCCCGTTCTGCACGACGTATGGGCTGACGATAAAGCCCGGGCTGCGGTGACCGTCGACGTGGTCGACGCCGTTTTGCGCGTCGTCTTCCTCGATGAAGATCGCCGCCGTGGACCACACTTTGCTGTGGCTGATGTAGTCGATGATGCGGCCAACAGCCAAGTCGTTGTCGGCCTGTTCGGCGTCCGGGGTCGGCGGGCCGCCAGTGTGGTCATCCATTATCCACAGGATGCTCAACGCGGGCACCGTACCGGCCTTGACGTCATTCTTGAAGTCCTGCAGCCACAGATCGACGCGGAACTGGTCGGGGATGCCCAGATCGAACTGCGGGAAGTTCTTGATGAGGTGTTGATACACGGCCGGGACCGAGGACTCTGCCTGGACCGTGTTCTGATAGTACAGCGTCGTCTCTTTGCCAGCTTCGAAGTTCAGCGCGTCGTTGTAAAAGTCGGTCCAGCTTGGCTCGCTGGCCGACCCGTTTGGCTGCAGGAACGTATCGTTCTCGACGTATTCGCCGTAGATCTTAACCGGCAGACCGGCGGCCGCGGCTTCGGAGAACAGAAAGCCCTTGTTGTGATAAGCGAGTGCATCGCCGGCATTCCCGCCTGGATAGCTGCGGACCCAGTCAGGCGACTGGATGTCGTCGGCATAGGGCGCCATGCCCTCCGTGATCCACTGGTGACCGTCAGCCGACTGGCGGCTCGGGTCGTAGAAATTGTCGAAGAGAGGGAAACGTTTCACCAGTTTATGCGCGTTCGGTGTGTCTTTGCCACCGAACACTGCCAGCGAGGGGTCGCCGTTGCCGGCGGCCACGTCGCCCAGGATCTGATCATAGGTGCGGTTTTCACGGATGATCAGGAATACGTGCTTGATCAGCGACGGATCGCCGATCTTGGCCGGGATTGCGACCGGCTTGGCATGAGGGTTGCCGCCGGAGGCAGACTGGATATTTTGTGTCAGATCCCAGTGGTTGTTCTGGAAAACCTGCGCCGTCATCGTCGCCAAGGTACTGCTATCCGGCACGGGGACGATGCTCACGGTGCCATTGTCCTGGTGGGTGTTATAGCCGCAGACGCCGTGGTCGCACTCGAACGAATAGCGCGTTCCGACGCCCTTGTCATTGGCAACGATGAGCTCGTTAGCGGCCGAGTCCAGCACCACCGAGCTCGGCGCATAGGCTACCGGGATCATGCCCAAGACGGGGTTGCTCACGCCATTCTTGAGGCTGACCACCCCGACGGCGTTGGCATTGTAAAGCGCGACGTAGGCAACGCCGTTCTTGCCATCGACGGCGATCGAGTTCGGCGCGGCACCGTAGGCCGGTTGGCCTGCGCCGGGCACTCCGATCGGAAGCCCGAGGCTGATCGTCCGGGCCACGGTGTTGGTAGCGGTGTCAATAATCGAGATGCTGTCGCTGTAGGTATTGGCGACCAACAGGGACCGTCCGTGGAGCGCCATCCCGGTCGGGTGCAGACCGGTCGAGATGGTAGCGGTGACCTTCATCGTGGTCAGATCAACCACTGAAACGGTACCGGTGATCGCGGCGCCAACCACCGGGTCGGCGACGATTTCAGTTCCGGCGGAGTAGATCTGGAAATCTTTCTCCAGCGCGGCCCGGCCCCCCTCGTTGCTGACATAGGCGGTCGTGCCGGTGCTGTCGATCACGATGCTGTGCGGCGCGTTGCCAACGCGGATTTCCTCAACCTGCTTCGGCGGTTTCGCGGCCAGATTGATCTTGGTGAGCGTATTGTTCTGGTTCAGCAGGGCGTAGGCGCTCTTGCCGTCCTTTGAGAGTGCGACGCCGCCAGGATAAGAAGTACCCGTACTGTAGAACGTGCCGCAGGGTCTGCCATAATCGCCGATCGGGCTGTTTGGAAAGCAGGTGATATAGGAATTGTTCGGCGGCACGCTGACCTGGGCGTCGTCTTCCAGTAAGCCCTCATCCGTGACCTTGGCGATGGTGACATTGCTACTGTCCTGGCTGAACACCAGGTACTTGCCGTCGGCCGAATAGGTGATGCCGCTGTAGCTGCCGCTCGAATCCTGTCCCAACGCCATGTAGTCCTGCAGGACAACGCCGGTGTTGGTGTCGAACACCTCGACAGCCTCATCCGCGCCCAGGGTGAGGACGGCGGCGGTGTGAGTTTTGAGATTGGGGTTCAGCGCGATCGCCTTCGCGCGTACCCGGTTGCCGAGGTCGACCTGGATGCCGGCCGGGGTGAGGACTTGGCCATCGCCGACGACCCACGAGCCGTTCGGCTGCGGGCCGGTGATATAGGTTGGGTACGGCTTGGACTGAGCAGCGGCGAGCAGAGGAAGGCTCAACCCCGCCGCCAGCAGGCTGTTGAGCGGACGCAGACGGTTGATCCGCGACTTACTTCGAGACCTATTTCGGAACGCTTTTCGGGACGTTTTTCGAGACATGTACCGTTCTCCTCCTTTGAATTTTTTCCTTACGCAAACGGGGATTGGCGGTGGGACATCGGGGTAGAACTATGATCAGCGATCATAGACGCGAACCTTAACAGACGACTTGTGACGGCTGTATGAAGATGGTGTGAAATTTCCGTTACAGAGGCTGGCCTTTTCCTCGCGGATTGTGACGCGCGCAGCTCCACGTTAAGCGGAGTCTGTTTCGCCGCTGTCGTCTTCGTATGTTTCCGGTGAGTTGGGCTGCTTCAGCCCAATTATGATCGGGCGATACCCGCGTCCTGTTCCGACCCGTTGTCAATGAGCGCGCGCAGGGGCCCGAGCCACGGTTCGTAGCGGCGCCAGCGTGCGACGGAGGTGCGATAGATCGGCTGCCGGGTCTGCCACTTGCTGGGGGTCTTCACCGCCCGCGGATTGGATTCGGGGCGCAGGCACGCATCGTGCCATGCGAGGCCACAGGCCGCGATGATCCGTCGGATGACTGGTTCGGGCACACGGGTCAGTTCCTCGTAATCGACTTCCATGAAACGATCCGCCGGCAGTACCTTCCGCCAATGGTTGACGAGTCGCTGGTAGCAGCGGAAATACGCGACCAGTTCGGCGCCTCCGGTCGGAAACGCCAGGCCCAGATGGAAATGAGTTTGATGGATCGACAGCGCCGTGTCGATTGCAGTGCGGTGGCAATGGATGATGATGGCGCGCGGGAATGCCACGTGGATCAGACCGGCCCACAGGAAGTTGAACGGCATCTTGTCGGTTACTCGCGCCGCCGTCGGCGATATCGTGTGCAGCAGGCCGAGACAGTCCGCCGCCGCTTTGGCGAGGAACGGCCTCTCATTCCCGGCCGCGCCGGAACGGTGCCACGCTGCCCCGCGCTCGTTCCAGAAATTCAACTCGTCGCCGGCCCCAACCTCGGGATGCATCGAGATGATCTGCTCGACGAGGGTTGTGCCGGACCGCGGCATGCCAATGATCAGCACCGGCGTCGCATCCGAGCTGCCGAGTTCGGGCGCCCGCGCGATCCATTCGGATGTGCAGCGGTTAATCAGGCGGTCGACCTCGATCGAGAACGCAGCTGAGTCGAACGCCGCTGAGCCCCGGCGCACGGCATCTGCGGCGTCGAAATGCCGCATGGCCAGGGCGTAGTCGCCCAGATCGTCCGCCGCCTTCCCGATCGCGAGGTGAAGCCGCAGGCGTTGCACCGCTTCGAGCCCCGGAGTGGACAGGGAGGATTCCATTCGTTGCAGGAGACCGTCGTCATCGCTAGTGACGGGCCGACACCGCACCAAGTCGTAGTAACTCCCCGCCAGCAGCGGCGCGATCGCAATCGCGCGTTCGAAGCATGCACGGGCCTCGTCGAAACGGCCGAACTCAGAGAGCAGATTGCCCAGCAAATCATACGCCATGGCGTTCCTCGGATCGGCCACCAGCGTCTCTCGCAGTACCTGTTCAGCTTCATGATTGCGATCCTCGGTCAGCAGCGCCCGCGCCTTGCCAAGGCGACCGAATTTGGTCTTACTTCCGGTCGCCGCCGCGCGGCGGAAACAGCCGATCGCCTCGTCGCGATGGCCCAGTTCGTAGACCAGCGCGCCGGCGCGGAACCACGCCTCGGTCAAGGATGGGAGCAACTCGGTGGCGCGGTCGTACGCAACGACTGCTCCACCGATGTCGCCCAGTTTCTCCAACGCGATTCCGAGGCGGAAATATGCATCGGCGTAGCGCGGGTTGCTGGCGACGGCCCACTGCAATGCCGCGATGGCATCCGGTACGCGGCCGACCTCCAGGTAGGCGAGGCCGAGATCGTGCTGGATGGTCGGATTGAACGGCTCCAGCAGCGCTGCCTCGCGCAACGGCGCGATGGCATCGGCTGGTCGCCCGGCCTTGAGTAACTTCGTGGCCAACGCAAGCAGAGGCGCAACCTGCTGCGGCGCGGTTGGGTTTGGAGACTGGTACATAGCGCGAACCTAGCGGGAAACGGTAGCTTGGCCTACAAGCTAATGACAATTTGTCAGCAGTCGATGCCTACACCAGCCGGCGAGTAACGTCCTTCCCCTGAGGATAATATCCTTGACTGCGACTGCCGAAGCGCTAGCACGTGATGCACACGGCTCAGGGCACCAGTCGTTCTGTAAGGGAGTGGACCAAGACCAGCGCGGGCCCAAGCTTCGCTGCTAAGCCGAAGGAGGCAATGAAAGCCACCGCGATGATATAGCGCCAGCGATTCGGACTCGCGTCAGAAGATTCGTTCCACGCCACAAGACGCTCGACTCGACTGGCGACCGAGCCGACGGCACTCACCAGCCCCGTTGCCAAATCGGGCATAGCTTGACAGGGGAAATGGCGAGCGAGCTTGATCAACGCCGCCGCGAGGTCCAGCGCCTCATCGCGGCTGGACACCGCATTATCGTCCGCCGCCAATTCGGATGCTTCTTGCCATGCTTCTTCCAGGCTTGCCATGCCCGGGAAAGGAAGACAATTGAAAATGGCTTTTTTCAGATTGTCGCGAGACCGAAAGTGCGCCGTCTCGTGACGCACGGCTGCCCGTAGTTCTCCAGCGCTCAGGACTTTGCAGGCTGACGCGGAAATCAGAATTCGCGGCACCCGAACGCCAACCAGCATCAGCGGAGTAGCGCTCTGAGCCAAAATGATTGCGGGAGGGACCGCATTGCGTTCCAGACCGATCGCACCTTCCAAAGATGCGGCAACAACCCGACGAGTCCGTGCATCCGCGACCAACAAGCGATAGATGCCCGAGCCGAGGATCAGGATTCCACACCCACTGAGCACGACCGTGCCCAGGTCCTCATCCAGCGAGTGCCTCTCGAACAGCAGAAAAGAGGGCAGCGTAAGAAAGAGAGAGACGGCCGCTGATATCCCAAACGGGATCACACGCAGCGTGAAGAGAGAGCGGGCGCCAATGTCTTGCTGGAGGTGGCACAAACGCAGGCCCCGCCACGTCAGCATGAGCAAGAGAGACAGGGAACTGTACAGAAGTGCAAAAAATGCAACGGAAACCATGATTGCACGTAAAACAAAGATCATGCCCTCTCCTTTCTCAGAGCAGCTCTTTGCCGCTCCACCAGAGAGTGCAGTTCGTCTAGCAATCGGCCATCCTGAGCGCTGACTGCTTGCACCAGGTAGGAAAGGTGCAGCGATGCGTTTCGTGAACCCAAGAGGCGTCGAATCCCGCCAATTGCCTCTGCGCGCTCCAGTTCTTCAAGGCTGTATCGTGGGGAATAACGGAATGCTCGCCCATCCGGAACTCGAGTCAGAAGTCCTTTCCTGAAGAGACGGTCCATCGTCGTCATGATCGTGGGATAGGTTTGCCAGAGCTTTCCGTCGCGCACGACTTCACGAACTGTCGCGGTTCCCAATGACCAGACGGCATCGAGGACTTTTTGTTCGAGGGGGCCGAGCTGTGCCCGGAGAGAGGCATCGGAAAAAGAGAGTATTTCTTCCATGACGTGATCAACCGCAACAGTTTTTCTGCGGGCATCCAAATTTATGGCTGGCGAGGCTATCGGTCAACCATCGCGACGCAGATTTAACAGAATATTCAAAATGAAGGTCTCAGACCGCGCAACGACTCACTTTAGTTACTGGGTCTGGGTTGGCCTGCGGACGACGGAATTTCTGCCATCTGTGCAGAAAACGTCAAAGCGCGATTGAGTGTTATGACCATTTCTGTGTGGTTCGGAAGCACGACATCGCGCCCTTTTCGCGTGAGCATGAATGCCGCCGAAACGATGGATCCCGCGATGCGAGCCGTTCCAGCGGTAGTAGCATCCGTGGCGGTCGAGATAATCGCTTCCACGATCAACTGCGTCCCATCATCCACTTCCTTGGCAATGCCAGCTGTAACTCCGCCGTTGATCAACATCCACATTGCGCCGGGTCTGGAACCATGAAGGCTCCCCTCGCGGTCCATTTTGACCGGAGATCCAACATTCATGCCTACGGACGAAAGAGATGCAGAGACTGCAATGCGGTGACCCTCCGGCAACCGGACTGACTCGAAGGCTAGCGTGAGAGAGCCTGCCCGGCTTGGAGCTCGCGGACGTGTCGCTTTCATCACCCGGCCCTCGAACATGCTGCCAGCGGGAATCACAATCTGCGAGTCGGACAGAATCGGCTCAAGCAAACGGGCATGGATCTCATCGCCGATGTGGCTTTTTGATGCGCTGATGTCTTCCAATAGCAGGGCTCTGCAGATCGTTCCCGCCGGCAGTACCGAGGAGCCAGACAGGCTAGAGTGAACCCAATCGAGGTTTTCGATGGGTTTAACATTGGCTCGATGTGCCTCGAGATAGAGCACCGGACCGTGTGACGCCGAGGCATCTTTCTCTGACCCTGTTTCGGCAGGGCTTGCCTCAATCGAAGCTGGATTTGCCGACTTCTTCCCACCATCGCGAGACAGCGGCACTCTGACTTCCTTCATACGATTGGACGAAAGCAACGAAGCCTGAATCGCGCTTTTCGTTCCGTCAGGCATGGAAATCACCACTTCGTTGAAAACGGGAAAGTTCTCATGGTGAGGCAGAAAAAGTTTGGCGATCCACGGCCATCTCTCACTCGGTATCTTAGGTTTGCGTTCGACTCGACTTACCGTGAGCCGGATGTGACTGCCTGCGGCGAAGACCCTGTTTTCGGGAGAATAGACATCCCCGGTGAGGTTGCCTTCTACGGACTCGCCAGCATTCAGGGACGACAGTTTCACAGAACTATCGAGTTGGACTTTCACGAACAGAGGGAATTCGTCGCGGGTCGGAGAAGACGACTGAGCGCGGAGTGAAGAGCACAGAGCGAGACTAGAAATCAGAGCAGCCAGTGTGAGAGTTTTCATAAAGAATTCGCGGCTCAGGCCGGTCGCGCCGGGACGAACAAACTGGGCTTACGAATGTGCCGATCAGCATAAGGTTGTTTTTTGACAGGAAGGTTACACGGCGGTAAAGATTTGGATAAAAAGAGGCCGGATTGTGGCGTCGGCTCCTTTGGCTACCTAGTCGTCGTCTCTATCCTCAAGTTCGGCACATTCACGTTCGGTTCCCGCGAGGGAGTGCTGTCCGGATCTGCAGCGCTCATCATTGAGGCTCAGAGTCTGCGAGCAGATGGAGGTGCGCCCTTTCGCGCGTACTCCCAGCATGGGCTGACGGCAGCAGATCAGTATCGAAGAAAAACCGCTGTGTCAGCGCACCGAGCCACTTCGTGGTTTGTCGGCAAACAGGAACTTACACAGATCCTGACCTGGATCGGCAGAGCGAAAACAATCACTCCGTTTCGCCCCCAGCTAGAAAGTCCGATCGTCTAATTGGTTTGTGCTCGCGGAGAAGAAACCGTGAGAGAGGCCCCGGCGGAGAACCCGCCTCTGTAGAATTGCTATTGTACGAAATTAAAATATGTCCGTAAACAATTGATAATAAACGAGATATTTGTGGAGGCGACGAGAGTCGAGCTATTCAGGGTATTGATAACACGTAAACGAGCAGGCTCTCACGGCCACCGTCAAACGGCGCCGAGTACCCGGTCCGGGAGGGGCTGCGCGTGGAGATTCAACCCAGGAAGAAACCTCACATCTTCCCTCGCGACTCGCGCGAGCAATCGGTTCCGCCCAATAGGGATAGTGATGCTTTTCGGTAAGGCGTCGTCTATCAAATCGATCGAGATCAACAAAGTTCAAAATCTTCCCATTTGCTGACACGTGATAAGCAGTGCGAAACCCGTCAGAAAGAGCCTTATCTTTCTTCAAAGTTAAGAACTCTCCGGGAAAGTGCGCGCTTTGGCTGTTAGCAGTTTGCCGAGAATCCAGGATACATCCGAACGTCAGCGCTTTGTTCTCATAGCTTTGCTCTGAAAGAGTGTGGAGGGCATCGAAAATCGAGGCCACGGACAGGTCAGGCAAGCCATAGTGTGCTTCTACATGCTGAGCCACAACAAATTCGTCGAATGCATCGCGAATAGCTTTGATCGAAGCCTCATTCCCATCTGGCGTTGTCGGCCCCAAAGGGAGTCAAGCGGCTCGGACGGAAAATGGGCAACTGGCTCACTCGCAATCAGGCTCAAGAGCTAAGTTGATCGTAGCTGCGGACAGCGAGAGGCGTTCTAGGAATGCGCGATACTTCACAACGACAGATCGGTTGAACGTCAATCTGGGTTCACAGCAATACCAAGGCGATAAACCTTTCAATGGCGTTTTCGTAGGGTTTGAACCTCGACCAGTTGCAATCGAGGGAGGGGCGCCGGGTCATTGTCAATTTGGTCGGGAAAGGAAAACGACTACGAACGATACCAGTACCGTCGTGGAGCAAGGAGCTTTTCGATGCTTGGCTCCGGAATTCGGGAGTTATCGAGGGAAAGGTATTTAGGCGGGTTTTGAAGGGGGGAACGCGACAAGAAGCCGGTGTGACAGCCAATGTTGTTTGGTATGCGGTGAAGCGATGTGCCAGTCAAGCTGGCATAGCCAATTTGGCACCTCATGACCTTCGTCGCACTTGCGCCCGCCTGTGCCATGGTTGTGGAGG
>JADGNQ010000072.1 GCA_017883385.1 Candidatus Sulfotelmatobacter sp. | reverse complement strand
TCGTTTCGACTGCCAGCAAAAAGCCCCGACAACTCATGCCCGTGCCACACCGTCTAACTCATCAGGAAAACGAATCATGCCGATAAACAAAAGTCACTTGCGTTGCGCTATCAAACTAAGGTATCTACTCACTCAAGTGGCTGAAACTCCGTGCCCGACAAGGAGTTCAGGGGGCTCAAAATCATGATTCCGGAATCGCATCCGCTGCAGCAGTTGTTTCAGGATCTGGTTGGACGACACTATGCGGCAGAAATAGGCATTCGCGATCCTCAGATCGTCGCCTACGTCGCTCACTTGCTGGCGGAGTTCTGCGAAGCCGATCAACTCTACAAGATTCACGACGCGTCCAATCGTCCGCTTGCTGATGTTGGCGAGATGCTGGTGGAATCCGATCCGGTCTATGGTCCCGCGCCCTCTTTTGACCGCGAGCGCCAGGTACGCAAACACATCGGAGACTACGCGCTATTTTTCGCCGGAATGTTTCCGGAAAGCATCAATCATTTCCGCCTGCGCCGCCAGCGTCTGGAAAACTTCGTGGAATGGATCAAGGCCGGGAAAGAAAGTTACTACATCGTCTCCAAGTTCGAGCATTTCGAGTACGCCAAGGTTGCGCCCCTGTTTGCCAGCCTTTCAAAGAACTTCGAGGGATGCGTATACGGGCTGAACATGGTAAAGAATGATCTCGAGGAAATGAAGTACCCGCTCGCGCGCCACGCGGACGAACTGATCATGTAGCGCCGGGATGGTTCGCCCTTCTCACACCCGCAGATCCCCCGCGCTCCCCATGCGGTAGAAACTCAGCGCAGCGCTTCCCTGCACCAACTTCCTGAATCGCCGAAGCGGACCAAACTCCTCTCCCGGATCGAATTTCTTTTCGTGTTCCGCAATCACCACCGACATCGCCCACACCAGCGAAGAATCCACTAACGCCCGCAGTGTGTTCGTGTAGGCATCCTGCATGCGGTAGGGCGGGTCGATAAACACCACGTCGGCAGCCACGCGCTGTCGCTCCATGCGCCAGAATGCGCGCGGCAACTCTTCCTGTAGCAACGTGAAGCCGCCACCAACGCCCAAGCTCGCCAGGTTTCCGCGGATCACGTCCGCCGCCGGGGCCGAGCACTCGACGAAGTACACTTCCTTGGCGCCACGGCTGAGGGCCTCGATTCCCACCGCTCCCGTCCCCGCAAACAGGTCGAGCCACACACTGCCTTCGAGCGCCGCCGGATTCCCTGCCGTCAGCACGTTAAATAGCGTCTCGCGCAACCGGTCCGACGTCGGACGAATATCGATGCCGCGCAGCGAACGCAGCGGCCGGCTCCGGTATTTTCCCGCGATCACGCGCATGGCTCTGTACCCTCGGTTGCCGCATTCAATATATCCGTCCATGTAGAATAAAAGTAGCGTAGGCCTATGCGTAGCTGGTCCATTCCGGTGGGACGTCTGTTCGGCGTTGACGTCCGCATCCACCTCACGTTCTTCCTCTTGCCCATGTTCGTCTTCTGGACCGACTACGCAGCGCATCAAGGCAATGCCAACGGGACTCACGACATGGCGCTCGTCGCCATCATTCTGGCGTGTGTCGGCGCCCACGAATGCGGACACATGTTGGCCGCACGACGCTTCGGCCTGATCCCGAAGGCTGTGATTTTGCTGCCGCTCACCGGAGTGGTGCTGTACGAGGAATCGAAGACGGAAAAGCCGCAGCCTGCCACCCTGCTGTGGACTCGGGAGATCCGCCTGGCCCTCGTCGGGCCCCTCGTGAATCTCGCACTCGCGGTCCTTGCAGCCGCTGTTGTAACCGGCGCCGGGCGCGGTGGGGACCTCTGGAAGTGGCCTCTTCTCCAGGCCGGAAACTTACCGAAGAGCCTCGTGTGGGCAAATCTTTATCTGGCCGTATTGAATCTCATGCCCGCTTATCCACTCGATGGTGGGCGAATCCTACGCGCACTCTTTTCGCGCACACTCGACAATTCCGCCGCCACACGGCGCGCCGTTTCCATCAGCAACGCCATCGCGATGGTGCTGATGGTCGCGGGCCTGTTCAGCGATAGCTGGCTGACCATGGTCGGCGTCATCGTCTTCTCCGCCGCTCAGTTGGAGGAGCGCGCCCTGGTCTTCCAGTCGGTGCTCGACAACGTTCGGCTAGAAGAAGTGATGCTCACCGACTTCGCCACGCTCTCCCCAGCCGACACTTTGGAAGACGCACTGGAGAAGGCGGTCCATTCCCTGCAGGATGATTTTCCGGTGGTTCGAGGCGGCGATATGGTGGGAGTGATTTCGAAGCAGCGCATTCTTGATGCTCTGCGGGCGGAAGGAAACGGCTACGTCCAGGCGGTGATGAATAAGATTTTCGAAGTCTCCCTGCGCCGGGACTCGCTCGGTTCAGCTTTCCGAAAACTCACCGCCCGCAATTCCAGCATCATTCCGGTGGTCGAAGACCAGCGGCTGATCGGCATCGTCACCCTGCAAAACCTGATGCACTCCATGGCCCTGCTGGCCGAAAGCCGTAAGCTGCAGCGCGACCAGGCGGAACCGTAAGGGAATCGAAGAGCGCAGATGTAAGATTTCAGATTCCCTGTGCAGCCGAACGTCAGATCTGCGATCTACGATCTTAAATCCGATCTCTAGAACAGCCGCACCGCCTTCGCCTTCTGCACCGCCGGAATGGTCCGCAGCTTCGCCAGCACTGCCTCCGGTACAACGCCGTCCACGTGGACGACCGCGATCGCCTCGCGCGGCTGGTCGGAATCTTTCTCGGCCGCACGCCGCCCCAGCGAGAAGTCCGCAATGTTGATCGACTCCTCCCCAAGAATCGTTCCCACTTTGCCGATCACGCCCGGTACGTCGCGGTTCCGCAAGTAAATCAGGTTGCGCTCCAGCGGCGCTTCCACGTCGATGCCATCCACGTGCAGCAGCCGCGGAGCATTTTCGTGCAGTACCGCGCCCTTCACCATATGTTCTTCCGTCGAGCTCTTGAGAAAAATCGATAGCACACTGCCCGCGCCTCCGGTGGAAGCCTTGGCCTTGTGCGATTCCAGCACGCGCAATCCACGTGCATCGGCAATCGAAGCCGCGTTCACCAGGTTCGCCTTCTCCTCCAGCGCCTGGTTCAGAATTCCCTTGATGGCCGCATTGCGGATGAGTTCTGTCTTCCATTCCGCGATATGCCCGCTGTAGCGAATGGAGATTTCTTCAATCGACCCGTCCGAAACCTGCGCCAGAAACGCCCCCATGCGCTCCGCCAGCACAATATATGGCTGCATCCTCGCGTATTCTTCAGCCGAAACCGAGGGCACGTTCACCGCATTCTGGATCACTCCGTGTTTCAGGTATTCTTTTACCTGCTGCGCAATCTGTACGCCCACGGCCTCTTGCGCCTCGAACGTCGATCCTCCGACATGCGGCGTGAGCACGACATTCTCCAGCGCGGTGAGAGGCGAGTTCTTCAGCGGCTCTTCCACGAAGACATCGAGCGCCGCCGCCGCGACATGTTTCTGCTGCAGTGCCTCCGCCAGATCCGCCTCGTTCACCAATTCGCCGCGCGCACAATTCACCAGCCGCACGCCCTTCTTCATTTTCGCGATCGACGCCTGGTTGATCATTCCCGTGGTCTGCGGCGTCAGCCCGACGTGCAGCGTAATATAGTCCGCCGCTGCATAGAGTTCGTCGAGCCCCGCGAGCCGGATTCCCTGTTCCTTCGCCACCGACACCGACACAAACGGATCATGCGCCACCAGCTCCATACCGAATGCTCGCGCCCGCCGCGCGACTTCCATGCCGATCCGTCCCAGCCCGATAATGCCCAGCGTCTTCGCGCGCAGTTCCGTCCCCTGCAGCGACTTCTTCTCCCACTTGCCGGCGTGCATGAGCGCATCGGCGCGGCACAGATGACGGGCCATGGCGAGCATCATCCCCAGCGTCTGCTCCGCCACCGCGACCGCGTTCGCGCCCGGCGTATTCATCACCGCGATGCCCTTGTGAGTCGCGGCTTCGAGATCGATGTTATCCACGCCCACGCCAGCCCGCCCGATTACGCGCAACTTCTTCGCGTGCTCCAGCAACTTGGCGTCAGCCTGTACTGCCGAGCGCACGATCAGCGCGTCCGCAGTCTCCAGGTGCTCCGCCAGTTTGCCGTCCAGTTGATCCGCCGTGAGGATGGTCCAGCCCGGCTCCTGCAACTGCGCTACGGCTGATCCCGAGATTTTTTCCGCTACGATGATTTTCACGAATGAGTCCTTTGTCGAATGAAGGATCCTAGTTCCAGAAATTCGTACGCCAGTTTCAGAAATCCGTATGACACCCTATTGACGGGAAAATGACACGCTGCTGACATGCCCTCCCGCCTGACTTTCTAGACTTCCCTCAATGGGGCCCGACCTTTAGGAGAAGTAAACATGAAAACTCTTTGCACTTCGAAAACCGTCACAACCACATTGCTCGTTGGCCTGATCGCACTGGCTCTGGGATGCGGTTACTCCAAAAAAACCATGCCCGTACAAGCGGGAACGATCCCGGCCATTGCCCAGCTTAGTCCACCCAGCGCGACCGCCAACAACTCGGTCCCGTTGGAAGTCGACGGCACAAGTTTTGCCACCAACGCGGTCATCAACTTCAACGGCGCAGCCATGGCCACTACCTTCGTCAGTGCGACCAAGCTCGAGACCACTGTTCCGGCTTCGGCGATCATGAACGCCGGCGCCGTGCCCGTTACGGTGACCAATCCTGGAGTCCCCGGTGGGATTTACGGCGGTGGCACAGCGGCTGAGACGTCGGCAGCCATGAACTTCACCGTCAACTAAGACTGCAGGATCGTTGCGGCCTTCAGGCGCCGACCAGTTGCCGCTTCCCGGACTGGGTGCGGGCATAGACTTCCTGCGCCGCCCGCACTGCTGCGCCATATTCGACGCCCTTGTCGGTGACCTTGGCCAGCACGTGTTCGAGCGCGCCCAGAATACCGATCGTGTCGAGATAGTCGTAGTAGCCGATGTGCGCGATACGGAAGAGCTTGCCCTTCATCTCTCCCTGCCCGTTGGCGACGACGGCGTCGAACGACTCGCGGAATTCCTTCACGATCTTTCCCGAGTCGAGCCCTTCCGGCGCACAGATCGCAGTCAGCGCCGCGGCCGGAGCAGATGCGTACAGCTTCAATCCCAGAGCCTTCGCTCCCGCTCGCGTCATTTCCGCGCAAAGCTCGGCATTGTTGACCAGTTCTTCCCGTCCCTTCGCGAGATCGCCGTTTCCCATCCCGCGAATGAATTCCAGCGCCGCGCCGAGGGCAGCGAACAATGACGTCGCAGGCGTATAAGCCGTCTCGCCCTTCGCCGCCGACTTCCGTTCCTTACGCAGATCAAAGTAATAGCGCGGTGAAGTGGTCGTATCCATGTGCTTCCACGCCCGCTCACTTACGGCACAGTACGCCAGCCCCGGAGGCATCATCAGCGCTTTCTGCGATCCGCCGATGACCACGTCCACGCCCCAGCCATCAACATCGAGATGCGTCGTGCCCAAGCCGGTGATTGCGTCCACAACCAGCAGGGTCTCGTCACCGTGCTCGCGCACGATTTTCGCGATCCCCTCGATGTCATGCCGCGCCCCGGTCGAACTCTCCGTCGCCTGCACAAATACCGCGCGCACCTGACTATTCAGTCGCGCCCGGACGTCATCCAGCGAAAACGTCTGGCCATAGGGGACCTCCAGAATGTCCGCTTGGCAGCCGAACGCCTTTGCCAATCCCGTCCAGCGCTCGCCGAACTTCCCGGCAGTCAGTACGAGTACCGTGTCGCCCGGCGACGTCAGGTTCGACACCGACGCCTCCATCACGCCCGTGCCCGAACAAGCCAGCACCAGTACGTCATTCTTCGTGCCGATAAATTCCTTCATGTCGGCCAGCACGCGCTGAAACAGCGCCCGGAAGTCGGCGGTCCGGTGATGCGCCGTAAACGAAGCCATGGCCGTCTGCGCCGCCGGCAATAACGGCGTTGGCCCGGGAGTAAAAAGACGGTTCTTGTGCAACATAGGCAGAGTCCTTATGAGTAGGGATAGTCTTTTAGTTTATAGGAACGACGCGCCCGGAGCACGCTTTCGCCCGTGAATCTTCTAGCGCGAAATCTCATTCCGTGCCGTGACCCGAGTCACAGGGCGACAACAATTCACTAGGCAGGAACTTGGCAGTTTGCGAGCAGGTCGCCTTGTCCAAGGGAATCCTGGGATGGGAATATAGTATCGGCCCAGAAAGTTGAAGGCGTCACGCCACTATACCGCTGTTCAAGGCGGCAACTGCTTTATAAATCGAGCGGGTCTCACGCCAGATTCCGTTGTAGGGTATCCCGCTCGAGTTCGTTTTCCCAGCGGGCTACCACGAGCGTAGCCACGCCGTTGCCGATCATGTTGACCAGCGCGCGGAACATGCTCATGAAGCGGTCGATGCCGAGGATGAGCGCCATCCCAGCAACCGGAATCGTGGGGATGACGCTCAAGGTTCCGACCAGAGCGATGAAAGACGCTCCCTGGACGCCGCTGGCGCCCTTCGAGGTCAGGACCGCGACCGAGAAAATCGTCATCTGCTGCAGCCAGGTCAAATGCGTGTTGGTGGCCTGGGCTACGAACAGCGCGGCCATCGTCATGTAGAGGCTGCTGCCGTCGGTATTGAAGGTGTAGCCCGTGGGCACGACCAGGCCGACCAGCGAGCGCGAGCAACCGAGCGCTTCCAGTTTTTCCATCAACGTGGGAATCGCGGTCTCGGACGAACTGGTGGCCAGCACCAGAAGGATTTCCTCCTTAATGCGAAGAAGGAATTTCACCAGACTGAATCCTGCGACCCATGCGACACCGCCGAACACGATAAAGACGAACAGAATTGAAGTTATCCAAAACGAAGCGATCAGACGGAGCAGCGGGCCCAGCGAAGAGAGTCCGTACTTGCCTATGGTGAAGGCCATGGCGCCGAATGCGCCGATGGGCGCAAATCGCATGACGATGTTGACCATGCGGAATACGATTTTGGTGAGCGACTCCAGGATGGTGACCAAAGGCTTGGCGTGCGCACCCGCCGCGGACATGGCAAAACCGAACAGGATCGAGACGAAGACAACTTCCAGGATGTCGCCTTTGGCGAAGGCGTCGACGATGGTTGTCGGGATGATGTGCATCAGGAAGTCGGTGACGGTCTGTGCCTTGGCTTGTCCTGCGTAGTCGGCGACGGCGCGGGTATCGAGTGTCTTTGGATCAACGTTGAAGCCGCTCCCGGGGTGCACAACGTTGCCGACGAAGAATCCGACGGCCAATGCCAAGGTCGAAATGATCTCGAAATAAAGAAGGGCTTTCCCTCCGACGCGGCCCACCTTGCGTAGATCCTGCATGCCGGCGATGCCCGTCACGACGGTACAGAAGATCATCACCGTAATGATCATGGTGATCATACGGATGAAGGCGTCGCCCAGGGGCTTCATCGCTACAGCGCGTGCGGGGCTGAGATAGCCGAAGATGACGGCGATCACGATGGCGACACTCACCTGCACCCAGAGCGAGGTGTAGAAATGCTTGGGGCGCGGTGCGGGGGAGTCGGGTTGAGGAGTCGGGATCGGAGTTGGCATCTTTGGGCTTTCGTATCGGTTAAGAAAATCGGTCGTTTCAAGTCCGCCGGGCTTCGCCCTGGCGGGACGGCCGAGGCGACTGTCGCCACATGAGCATTGCTGCACACGGGAATCGCTAGTTCGCGGGGGCCTCGAGGGTTTTCACCAGCCAGGGAATAATCACCTCCTTAAAGATTCTGGGATCGGGCCACACTCCGACTTGCCGCCCGAGATGGCCGCCGCGCGGGTTGATCCACGCTTCTTTGGGTACGTCGCCTTTGCTCAGGAGCAGGTATTCATCTTCGATCGGCACCTGCGTGTCGAGCACACCGGCGAGGATGAGCATGGGCGCCATTGGTTTGCCGAGGAGGCCCTGGTGAACCAGCGACATTTTCGGCAGATCCTCGCCCATCTCGTCGAGCGTGTGAACGCCTTCGAGAATGTTCATGAGCGCGGGCACCTGATCGAATAGATATTCGCGATTGCCCAGGAGCGAGTTCATTAGGAATTCTTTCTGGAAGAATCTGTCGACTGGAGGAGACTGCGCACTACAACCGCGTAGACGGGCGCGCTCGACAATCGCCATCTTCGTCGCCCAGTATGCGCCCCAGCTAACGCCGTGCAGGGCGATGCGGTTCTTGTCGATCTCCGGACGAGACTGCGCGTAGTCGATGACCTTCGAGAGCATGCGCTCGGAAGTTTCGCTGACTTTGATCGGCGCCTGGCCTGTGCCGGGGCCGTCGACGGCGAGGAATCCGATGCCGAATGGGAGGATCGCGCCGAAGCTTTCTGTGAGATCTTCCTTACGGCTATCGAGGCCGTTCACCGCGATCACCAGCGGCACGGGGCCTTTCGCATTTTTCGGCAAGCGCAGATATCCGGTGATCTCGTTGCCTTCGAACGGAATGCGCACGACTTCGAGCGGCGGGTCGTAGAACTTCGCGTGATCGAGAAACGCTTCGATGGCCTTTTCGTAGGAGCGCTGCTTGCCGGGAGACGCGGGAATGGGCCAGCGTCCGAACGAATAAATGCGCCAGGCGCGGATGTAGTCGGCGTTCGCCTTGATGGGATCCGTCTTCTCCAACGACTTGGCCTCGTTGAAGTAACGATCGGCGACGCGCATGAAGCCGGCAGCCCACTCGTCTTTGTCCGCGGTGTGAATGCTCTCGAAGGCTTCCTTGACATCGGCGGGGTCGAGCCCGATCAGCGGATACTGTCCGACTTCCGCGCGATGCACGGCTTCGGTTTTGATTTCGTCTATGGTGCGCTCGGGGCGCTGTTGAGCAGATGCGGTTGCAATGGCCACAGTTCCTGCCAGCAAACAGGTTAAGAAAGGGAATGGGGTTCTGTTGTTCATCATTTTTCCGTTTTATCGCTTGCGAGAGTCCATAACAAAAATGCCGTAGAGACGTTGGTCGCAACGTCTTGCCTGCGGCGCCAATGCTGCCGGCAAGAGACGTAGCAAGCTACGTCTCTACGGCAACTTCCAGCCGGGTGGCCTAGAACGTCAGCTTCAAACCCAACTGGATGGCGCGGCTGCCGCCCGATCCGATGACTGGGTTGGAGGCGGCAACGTCCGGCGTGGCACACGAGCAACCGAACGATCCAGTCGAAGGATCGTTGTGCGCCCAGCCGTTTTGTCCGCCGAACGGATTGGCGAAGTTGGGATGATTGAGGATGTTGAAGAACTCGACGCGGAACTGAGCGCCAAAGCTCTCGCCCCACTTGAAGTTCTTGGACACAGAGAAATCTACGTTGCGGAAGCCCGTGTCGCGGAAAATGTTTCGACCCATCGTGCCGAAGGTGCCGAAAGCGGGCGGAATCATCACCGAGCTACCCTTCGCGTAACATCCGAACGAATTGAGCGTATCGAGTGCACCGATCGCCGTAGCGTTGGTTGAGCAGGCGGCGGGCATGTTCGGATCGCCGGGAGCGAAGTAGGGAATACCCACCGGTGTGGATTTGAAATCCTTCGGATTTCCGAAGAAGTCCCATCGATCGTTGAGTTCGCCGGTGAGGCTGACGTCAGTGCCGGCATCCATCACCCCAAAAGGTTGAGCGCCGGCGAGCGTGGTGATGGTGTTTAGCTGCCATCCTTCCAGAATCTGGCCGTAGCCTTTCTTGCCCGGGACCAAATACGTAAAAGAGAGAGTCAGGCGGTGGCGCATGTCGAAATCGCTGCTGGCGTACTCGCGCTGGTAGTTGGTGCTATCGGAGGGGACACCGTTTCCTGCGCCGAAATCCCAGTTGGCGCCGACCATGTCCAATGCATGCGAATAGGTATAACCCGCAACCATGCTCAGCCCGTGATAGTTGCGCGCAGTGAGGGTTGCCTGGAGTCCGTTGTAGTTTGAGCGATAAATGTTCGCCATTTGGAAGATCTGTGCCAAGTACGGGAACTGGGCGTTAAAGGGTCGCCCCAACTGCTCGGAGCCATCATCCAAAGCTGGATTCACTTGGTTGATATCGCGGATGCCCGCCAGTCGTGAGCCGTGGTCGCCCACGTATCCCACTTCCAGCGAGACATTCGGCGTGAATGAGTGCTGCAGGTTGAGGTTCCAGGTCCAGACGTACGGCGTTTTGAGATTTGGGTCGACTCCCATCATGCTGCAGGGATTGTTAAAGCAGTTGAGGGGCGTCGTGGGAAAAACGGTTCCGGCGATACCAGTGACGGCAGGGTCCCAATTGATGCCGCCGTTGTTGGGATCGGCTCCGGAGAAGTTGACCGTGCCCACCGCGATCTTACCTCCAGCAGTGTTCTGGTTGGCGTCGATGATGGCGCCTGTCGGTACCGAAGACAGACCCATCGAGTTTTCCAGAGCGAGGAACGATTCCCAGTTCAGATTCTCGTACATGAGGCCTACGCCACCACGCAAAACGGTGCGTCCGTTACCCAGAGCATCCCATGCGAATCCAATCCGCGGTGCGAAGTCCTTGTGATCGCCGTTGTAGGGAGACTTGATTTGCATTCCGACTTGCTCGAGTCCGGCCGTCGGACTGAAATTGCCGAGCAGGTTGTGATCTTCTTTGATCACGGTGTTCAATTCGTAACGCACGCCCAGATTGATGGTCAGGTTCCTGGTGGCGCGCCAGTCGTCCTGGAAGAATCCTGCCACGCCCCAATCGTGGATGTGGCGCGTGGGGTCGCCGACGAGAAGGCTGGCGTGCGAGGAGAATCCGGCAAAGTAGTCTTCGATGCCTCCCACCGCATCTCCACCAAGCGTTTGGCCGCCCAATCCAAACTTGATTCGGCCGCGCGATCCTCCGTAGGCTCCGCCGCTAAAGGCATCGCGATGGAGCTCGCCGCCGAATTTGAAAGCGTGTTTGCCGCGCGTATAGGAAAGATGGTCGATGAACTGTATGCGGGTATCCGGTCCTTGAACCTTAGGCCAGTTGAATCCGCCGAGTTCGTTAGGAAAGATATAGAAACAACAAATGTTAATGCGGGGCAACCCACCGTAGAGCGGGTTCGTCACCCCGGTGTTCAGGCCGTAGGAACTCGCGGGAACCGTGTGGTCACTGGTAAAGGTGGGTTGGTAAAGGCGGTTGTAGCCGAAGCGAGCTTCATTGACCCAATTCGAATTGGGAACATAGGTCCAGTTCTCGCCAAGGACTTGCGCGCGGGTGTGGATCTGAGTAAGCCACTGAGGTTGCAGTTGTTGGGCGTCAGCTACCGTGCCTGCATTGTTTCCAAAGAAATACATCGTGCTGAACGTGTGGCGTTCATGCGCGCTGAAATCGATTTTCGCGACGGCATTGTCGGAATTCACGCTGTTCGACAGGCCATAAGCGAGGGTGGTGGGGCCATTTGGATTCGTGCCGTTGTTGATGGGGAATCCTTTGCCGTTGCAACTCACCGTGTTAGGAGGCGTGAACGTGCAGCCTGCAATCTGAAGGCTGACGGCGCTTACATCACTCGAGATCGCTCCTGCCAGAAAGGCAGCATGGACGTCGGCAATGGCATCGGGGATGCTGTTGGCACAATCGCCAGTAACAAATGTGCAGGTGCCCGCGTCGGGCAATGGAACGGTTGCCCATGTCTGGAATTGACTGGTGTTGCCAACCGTATACCGCTGTCCCTCGTACCCTCCAAAAAAGAAGACCTTGTCCTTTATGAGCGCTCCACCGACCGTGCCGCCGAACTGCTCGAGATTTCTCGGGTTCTTTGGTCCGGAAGCCACGGTGTTGAACCAGTTTCGCGCGTCGAGCGGCGTGTCGCGACCGAAGGCAAACGCGCTGCCGTGCAGGTGGTTGGTCCCGGATTTCAACGCGACGTTCACGATAGTGCCGGGTTTCCAGCCATACTCCGCGGATGGGTTTTGCTGAACGTTAAACTCCTGGATCGCATCGACAGGGAGAATCGTGGCTGAATCTCCGGCGATGCCGGCGCCGTTGATGATGCTCTGGCCGGAGAAAGGCTCGCTATTGAATAGACCGTCAACCAAGTAGGCATTGTCTTCGGCGCGAAGACCGTTGCTGCTGGTCGTGGAGAATCCGCCGCCGGGATAGCGCATGATGCCTGGACGCAGTTGCAGCAGGTTCTCATAGTTGCGGCCGTTCAGCGGCAGGTCATTGATCTCTTTGTTGCTGAGCGTGCCTCCCAGCGTGGAGGATGTGGTGTTGACCAGGGGAACGTCTTCTTGTACGACTACGGTCTCTGTGACTTGTCCGGGCTGCAGGGCGAAATCGGCGCGCACATCGGTAGCGACCTCGATGACGACGCTGGGCCGCTCCGCGGTTTTGAAGCCCTGCGCTTCCACATGGATTTTGTAGGTGCCGGGCTGCAGTTCAGGGGCGACGTATCCGCCGGATTCATCCGTGGTCACCGTGCGCGAGGAGCCGCGCTGCATGTCGCTGACGATGACAGTGGCGCCGGGGACCGCAGCTCCGCTCTGGTCAGTCACCGTGCCGAGCACCCGTCCCGCAGTGGACTGGGCCAGAGCGGAAACGGAGAGCAGGAGCAGGGTCAGGGTCGCGAGAAATAGCCGGGTAGCTGTAGTCATCCGACCGTCGCAGGACGTGACGGCGCTGACCGTGTGGGATAGCATAGGAACCCCTCCATGTGTTTCTGGTCCGACAGCCATACCACTATCGGAGAAACAGTGTCAAGCAAATTCATTTCTTCGATCGATCTGCAAGCAGCGTAGCTTGGCGCTGGACGAGTGGGGAGTCCATAATCTGGCAACCCCGCAGTGACTGAATAATTCAAGGTCGTCTTTAGAGTTGTATCGCGGAGGTTGCGTGTAGTAGCATCGCAGTGGTTATACCACCATACCTATATACCAAATTCATGTCCAGCCAACGAACGCGTCAACACCCCGTGGATATGCGGTATAGTAGCCGGACCATAGCCGTCTCGGCTGATCTTGCGCCACACCGTGCGGGGGGCAGGGCAGTGTACAAGCTAGTTCGGACGTCGCGACTCTACGAACAGATCGTTCAGCAGATTGAAGAATCCATCGTCAAGGGCACTCTGAAAGCGGGCGATCAACTGCCCGCAGAGCGCGAGTTGGCGCAGCGTTTTGGCGTGAGCCGCACTGCGGTGCGCGAAGCGGTGAAGGCATTGCGCGAAAAAGGTCTGGTCGAAGCCTATTCTGGCCGCGGTACTTTCATTACCGACGGCACTACGCAGGCGGTGCGCCAGTCGCTTGACCTGATCACGAAGATCGGACAGCCGGAAGGCTCGACTCATCTGGCGGAGGTGCGAGCCATTCTTGAGCCGGAGATTGCCGCTCTGGCTGCGCTCCGCATCCAGGAACCGGAAGTGGCGACCATGCGCGAAGCGGTGGCGGTCATGGACCGGGCGGGGCAAGACCCCGACGCGTACATCGAAGCGGATCTTGATTTTCATCTGGCGTTGGCGGAAGGCGCGGGCAACCCGCTCATCCTCTCACTGCTCGATTCCATCGTCGGACTCCTGCGGGAACAGCGACTGCGCATCTTCAGGGTTTCCGGGGGCCCCGAGCGCGGGCAGGTCCATCACAAAAAGATTCTCGAGGCCGTGGAACGGCGCGATGCGGAAAAGGCGCGCGAAACCATGAGAGCGCATCTGGGGCAAGTCCGCGAAGACAGTGAAGCGCCGGCGGCAAAACGCGCTCCCGGCAAGCACAACGCGCAGTAGGAATTGCGCTATGGAGTACTGCACAGATTCGGAGGCAAGTGGCGGATGGCGAAAGTAGGATTTATCGGCCTCGGTGTTATGGGCAGCCAGATGGTGAACCGGCTGCTGAGCAAGGGGCACAGCGTGACCGGCTACAACCGCACGCGAGCGAAGGGGCAGTGGCTGGTGGAAAAAGGCATGCAGTGGGCCGACTCGCCGCGCGCGGTCGCGAGTGCATCAGATTACACCTTTGCCATGGTCACCAACGCTGCCGCAATTGCTTCCATCACGGAAAGTCCAGACGGTCTGCTGGCGGGCTTGAGCGCCGGGAAAATTTTTATCGACATGAGCACGGTGAGCCCGGGCGTGAGCCGTTCCCTGGCCGCAAAAGTGCGGGCGCTCGGCGCTGACATGGTGGACTCACCCGTTTCCGGCAGCGTGATCACTCTGCAGGAAGGGAAACTGTCGGTGATGGTTGGCGGACGCACGGAAACTTTTGAAAAGATCAAACCGCTGCTTCTCGACATTGGTCCGAAAGTTACGCACGTCGGCGATAACGGACTGGCGCTTTCCATGAAGATCGCGACTAACTTGAGTCTCGCGGTGCAGATGCTGGCCTTTTCCGAGGGTGTACTGCTGGCGGAGAAAAGCGGTATTGCGCGCGAAGTTGCCGTGGATGTGCTTACGCACAGCGCCGTGGCTTCGCCGATGATTCAGTACCGCGGACCATTCGTTCTGCAACAGCCCGAAGAAGCCTGGTTCGACGTGAACATGATGCAGAAAGACATGGTGCTCGCGATGGACCTGGGCCGGCAGCTCGACGTGCCCCTGCCGACGACGGCCGTAAGCAACGAATTTCTTACGGCGGCCCGCGGCATGGGCTGGACGAAGTACGATTTCGCCTGCATGTTCGACGTGCTTGCTACCATGGCAGGGGTCAAGACGCCTATCACCGCCGGGGGCAAGAAGTGACCACCGCTGCCTCCAAGCCAGAAGCGGGTCGTGAAACGACCACCGAGAAGGACAAGGGGCTGCGCGCGTACCGCCAGATGGTGAGGATTCGCCTGTTCGAAGAGCAGGTGAACGAGCTGTACACCCGCGCGCTGATGCCAGGACTGGCGCATCTTTACAGCGGCGAAGAAGCCGTTGCGGTGGGCATTTGCGAAGCACTGCGCATCGATGATTACATCACCAGCACACACCGTGGTCACGGACACTGTCTGGCCAAAGGCGCCTCACCCGACCGCATGTTCGCTGAGTTATTAGGTAAAGAAGCTGGATACTGCCGCGGCAAAGGCGGATCGATGCACATCGCCGATCCGGCGACGGGCAACCTGGGCGCGAACGCGATCGTGGGCGGCAGCGTGGGCATCGCAACCGGCGCGGCGTTTGCCGCGAAACGCCTTGGTAACGGACGAGTCGCAGTCTGCTTTTTTGGCGAAGGCGCTCTCGGTCAAGGATCTCTCTACGAAGTCATGAACCTGGCGCAACTCTGGAAGCTCCCCGTGATCTACGTCTGCGAGAACAATCTCTACAACGAGTACACGCACTTCTCTGAGACGACGGCCGGAACGATTCTCGGGCGCGCTGCAGCTTTCGGCATCGAGGCTGCGTCGGTCGATGGGCAGGATGTACGCGCGGTGCACGAAGTCGCGACGCGTCTGGTGCAGCGGGCGCGCGCCGGCGAGGGCCCCACGTTCCTGCAGGCCGACACCTACCGTTACAGCGGGCATCACGTGGGCGACATCAATCGCGAGTATTACCGCTCGAAGCAGGAGGAGCAGCACTGGAAGACTGAACGCGACCCGATCAAATTACATGCGAACTGGCTGCTCTCTCAGAGCCAGGCGGACGCCGCCACGCTCGAACAAATCACTACCGAAGCGCGCGCCGAGATGGAAACCGCCGTGAAATTCGCCATTGCTACACCGTATCCCAGCGTCGACCAGGTGGAGCAGGACGTCTATGCCTGAACGCGAATTGACGTTTGCACAGGCGGTGCGGGAAGCGCTAGCGGAAGAAATGCGCCGCGACTCGCGCGTGTGCATTTTCGGTGAAGACGTGGCCGAGGCCGGGACCCCATTCAAAGTGCTCTCGGGTCTTGTGGAAGAATTCGGCGCCGAGCGCGTGGTCGATACTCCGATTTCCGAAGCCGGCTTCACGGGAGTCGGGGTCGGTGCCGCCATGACAGGCCTGCGGCCAGTAGTCGACATTATGTTCGGCGACTTCCTCACGCTCACCATGGATCAAATGGTGAACCAGGCTGCCAAAGCGCATTACATGTCGGGCGGGCACTGGCGAGTTCCCATGGTGATGCGCACCACGCTGGGCGCGACCCGGCGCTCGGCGGCGCAGCATTCGCAGTCGCTGCATGCCTGGTTCAGCCACGTGCCCGGATTGAAAGTTGTGCTGCCCTCGACGCCATATGACGCGAAGGGCCTGCTCAAGACGGCAATCCGCGACGAGAATCCGGTTGTCTTCTTCGAAGACAAGATGATGTACAAGTTGAAGGGCCCGGTCCCGGCGGAAGACTACACGATCCCCCTGGGCGTGGCCGACGTGAAGCGCGTGGGTAAAGACATTACGCTTGTGGCGACCAGCAGCATGGTGCAGGTGGCGCTGGGTGCGGCCATCATGCTGGAAAGAGAAGGTATCAGCGCGGAAGTCGTGGATCCACGCACCACCTGGCCGCTGGACGAGAAGACTATCATCGAGTCGGCGAAGAAAACGTCGCGCGTCATCGTGCTCGACGAAGGGTACGGGCGGTATGGAGTGACCGCCGAGTTAGCAGCAGTGATCGCCGAAGGCGCGTTCTACGATCTTGATGCACCCGTGAAGCGCATGGGCGCGATGCATGTGCCGATTCCGTTTTCGCCGCCACTCGAAGACGTAACTGTACCGACGGAAGAGACGGTTTCCGAAGCCGCGCGGCAACTCTGTAACAAAGGTTGACGGAAATAACAAATCGTAGAGACGTAGCTTGCTACGTCTTTCTCGTTCGTGGTGAGAAGACGTTGCAAGCAACGTCTCTACAGAACGATAAGCTCAAGCCAAAAGCTAGGAGCTAGGAGCTGACTTATGGGACTCAGAACTCACGGAACGATGGCGGTGGATTGGGAAAACCGGATCGACTTCGACCGGTTGCGCCGCGAGCGTCTGCAAAAAGCGAAAGATCTGCTCGCCAAGTCATCGATGGGATCGTTGCTCTGTTTCGATATGAACAACGTGCGCTACCTGACGTCGACGCACATCGGTACGTGGGCGCAGGATAAAGCCAATCGCTTCGCGCTTCTGCCACAAAACGACGAGCCGATCCTCTGGGATTTCGGATCGGCTGCCAAGCATCATGCGCTGAACTGCCCATGGCTCGGGCCCGAGCGTTCCCGTCCAGGAATTTCTATGTTGCGTGGCGCGATGACGCCCGAGATGGGCCGCGCTGAAGACGTGGCCAAGAAAATTCGCATCGAGCTCGAAATGCGCGGCCTGCACAAAGAGCCGGTCGGGATCGACATCATCGAATTGCCCGTGCTGTTTGCCCTGCAGCGCGAAGGCATCGAAGTGGTCGACGGACAGCAACTCATGTCTGAGGCTCGCGTCATCAAGACGGTAGACGAAATCTCACTGCTCAATACGTCGGCCATGATGGTTGACGCCGCCTACGACGAACTGTACCGCGCTATGAAGCCGGGCCTCCGCGAGAACGAAGCCGTCGGACTGGTTAGCAAGGTGCTCTACGATCTGGGCTCGGAATACGTGGAAGCAGTCAACGCGATTTCGGGAGAGCGCTGCAATCCGCACCCGCACGTATTTTCCGATCGCGTGCTGCGCCCGGGCGATCCCGTGTACTACGACATTCTGCACTCCTACATGGGATACCGCACCTGCTACTACCGCTGCTTTACCGTAGGCTTCGCGTCACGCGCGATGGTTGACGCCTATAAGCGCTGCCGCGATTATCTCGACGCCGCCATTGAACTGGTTCGTCCCGGCCGCACCACCGCTGAGATTGCCGCAGTGTGGCCAAAGGCCACCGATTTCGGCTTCCCCAATGAAGAAGCCGCTTTCGCACTGCAGTATGGCCACGGCATCGGTCTGGCGATCTGGGAGAAGCCGGTTATCAGCCGCCTGGTTTCGTTCGAGCATCCGGTAGAAATCAAGCCCGGCATGGTGTTTGCCCTGGAAACATTCTGGCCCTCGACCGACGGTTGGAGCGCCGCGCGGATTGAAGAAGAAATCGTGGTCACGCCGACGGGGCATGAGGTCATCACGCGCTTCCCTGCGGAGCAGTTACTGGTAGCGGGCGCACATTACTTCACGGTGAACGGGTCGCTGCCCACCATACGAGAGACCGAAGCTGCTCCCAGCGAACATGTGATCGAGATGATCGAGACCAGCGCGAAAACTGAGCGCGTAGGAGTTTCGGGCTGAAGGCCGTAGTTGCGAGAGATGAAAGCCCTTCCCCCCAACTAGGAAACTATGGCCTTCAGCGTTGTTATGCCCGCCCTCGAGATGGCGCAGGAAACCGGCAAGCTCATTGCTTGGCGGAAGAAGGAAGGCGACCGCGTCACCAAGGGCGAACCGCTCCTCGAAATAGAAACGGACAAGGCGGTCGTCGAAGTCGAAGCGCCCGCCGACGGCATTCTCGCAGGCATCAAGGCGTCAGCCGGGGCCGATGTTCCGGTCGGACAGACCATCGCGTGGATCGTGGCGCCCGGCGAAGTGCCTCCTGTCGAAAGCGAATCGGCTGTTCCTGCCGCGAGAGCCGGATCGCAAGCCAAGAGCGAGGCCGTGCATTCGGCGGCTCCCACGCTACCCTCTTTAGCGCCGCACGCAGGCGCGAAGATTTCTCCGAAAGCTCGCCGTCTGGCCAAAGAACTTGGAGTCGACATCGCCACTGTGCGCGGCTCCGGTTCGGAAGGTGAAATTCTCGCGTCCGACGTGCAAGCCGCTGTGCCTGCTGCCGCCGGCAAAAAGTCCGGCAACATCGAAGTGCCCACCTCCCTGGGCCACATCATGGCCGAACGCACGACGCAGAGCTGGACCACCGTTCCTCACTTCTTCGTCAGCCGCGACATCGACGCCGGCGCGCTCAACGAATATCGCGAACGCATGGTGAGGGAAGTCGAGCATGCACATCAAGTCCGCGTCACTCATACCGATTTGCTGGTGGCGCTGGTCGCGCGGGTGTTGCTGAAGCATCCGCGGCTGAACGCAAGCTGGAGTACCGAATGCATTCGACTGCACGATCACGTGAATATGGGCGTAGCTATCGCGGTCAATGACGGCGTCGTGGCTGCTGTGATTCCAAATGCACACACGGCGAGCGTGGCCGAGATCGCGATCCAACGCCGTGATGTCGCCGAGCGAGCGCGGGCGGGAAAGTTGCGCCCGGCGGACATCGCCGATGCCACGTTCACCATCAGCAATCTTGGCATGTATCAGGTGGACCGGTTCAGTGCGATCATTACGCCGCCGCAAGCCGCCATTCTCGCGGTAGGCGGCATTGCTGACCGCGCGGTAGCCGTTCAGGGCAAGCCTGCGGTCCGGTCCATGATGACCCTAACCGTCTCCTGTGACCACCGCGTGGCGGATGGCGCCCGTGCCGCCATGTTTCTCAGTGACCTTGCCGACGCCCTCCGTACACCGTCGACGCTTCTGGTATAGTCCTGGTTTCACACAGGCTTTTCCGACTGATTCACATACTGTTCACATTCGTTTGATCTCGTCGTAACAGTCTCCGGGCCATACTGCTAAGGCATTTCAGCGCCCTCCGTCCGGCGCCTCTCGTTATCCCAATCGCCAGGAGCTGGTCATGCGTCGTTCGTTCTTAGCGGTATTCGTGGTATGCGTGTCGAGTGCGATCCTGGTTCCCGCGGCGCACGCGACTCCCGTCCTGTTGAGCTTTGCGGGCCTGCAAGACCTTCAGGCCATCGGAAATTACTACAACGGCGGCGCTGGGCCAAACTATGGCGTCTCTTTTTCCTCTGACGTCTTCGCACTGAAGTCTGTGTTCCAGGGTGGCGCTGGCGGCTTCATGCCCGATCCTACAAATACGCCAGCCATGTTCATCATGGGACCCACCGGAACCAACGTGACGGGCACGATGAACGTCGGCCCCGGATTCACCAGTGGGATCTCATTCTTCTACACCTCCGGATTTCAGGAGACCGTCACGGTCTGGAGCGGCGCGAATGGAACCGGCAGCATCCTGGCGACGATTAACCTCTCCCCCAACGACGGCTCGTGCGTCGGTTTTCCCAGCTACTGCAATTGGACCGGAGTGGGGCTCAGCTTTTCCGGTACCGGAAAATCCGTAACCATCTCCGGAGCGGCCAACGGCATTGGCATTTCAGACATCACGCTGGGCAGCACTACACTCGTGACTCCCGAACCCTCAACCTTGATTCTGCTGGGAACAGGACTGGTCGGCACATCGCTTGGTGGGGGTTGGCGCTTTCTTCGCCGACGTGTCGGGTCTGGCGCGCCGAAAGTCTGAGAACCGATAGTCTGAAGCGCAATGCGGAGGCGTTGTCTCGGCCTCGTCTCTGCCTCTCGGAAATCTGCGGGACTCGAACTGACAAGGAGCACGTGGTGATGAGGAAGATCTTCGTTCCAACGTTGCTGATAGCCATTGCTGCAGCGCTGGTAGCCTGTTCTGGCCGCAGCTCGATTCCTCAAGGTTCACTGCCCAATCTCGCCGGGGCATGGGAATTCACAGCCACCTCGAACACTGACACCATTCACGCCACCGGCATTGAGGTTGCCCTAAAGGCAGGTCAAGCCCTGGTGAACGGCGTCGAACAGCCCAACGGACAGGTGTCCGCCACGGGCGCGATTCAGATTGCCATCCTGACCATCAATGCGCAGACGGGAACAATCGCGTTCGGCGGCAACTGTCCGGTGACCGGAAGCGGGAGCTACAGCCTGACCGGGAACTTTGCCTCTTTGGGTGGACCCTTCAATTTCACTTACACGGAAAACGGCAATGAATTCAATGTCGTCGCGACGTTGAGCGCCGACGCCAAGTCGGTCATCGGAACCTACTCCTCGGCAGCCGGCAGCAGTTGCACCGATAGTGGAGGCATTGCCGGAGTCGTGGTTCCCAAGCTCTCTGGAACATACGCCGGACAACTTATACTTCCGGATGCCACCAGCGATAACGTCACAGCTACGCTCAGCGAGGATTCCAACAGCGTCCTGACTCTGAACCTGGTGGCAACGAGTCCCGACAACACGAGCTTCACACTGACCGGGCCGGCCACTGGGAATGCGTTCGTGGTGCAGGGAATTTTCCAGGGCCAACCGGTGGCGTACGAAGGCTATTTAACACAAGTACTCGACCCGTTGACCCAACTCATGGCGCCCGCAGTCTACTTTGTAAATGCCACGAACGCCGCGCAGCCAGCCTACGCGGGCACGCTCACACCGCCGACCACCTGAGAGTGGAAAGCTGCCCGCTGGAATCTCCACCGTGCACACCTTATTGCTCCACCACCGTAATTGTCGGATGCAGATCAAGCGGCGACTCGTCGAGCGAGTAAACTACTTTCCCGTTGGTCACCGAGACTGTCTCGCCTCCGAAATTGCCGGTACCTTTCTTGCTGACCGAGTAGCTCCCTGTGAAGCCCTGGTTGGGGAGAATCCCGATGGCAGCTGAATTCAGATCCTCATTTCCTGCCTGGTTCCCGGTTCCCGTAGCAGAGACCGTTCCCGCGGAACTCACGCTCGCGGCATCGGCTTCCTCGTCGGTGCCAAAGAAATATCCTCCCACCACATCGGCCGTCTGAAATGTCGAGGCCGGAGGATTGAGAGCCTGAAACTCCAGCGCGCCCGACTGCACCGACCCGTCAGAGCTCACCAGGAATGCCACCGTGCCACTGGTCGCCGGGATAATGTAGGCCACAAAGGGATGAGCGCCAACATCCTGCCCCGTCTGCAGCGCCGCCAGCGCAAGCCGTCCCGTCGTTGCGTCGATGGTGTAGGTGGCAGAAATCGCCGTGGTCCCCAGCGTTCCACCCTGATTCTCATAGACCGTGCCGCTCACACTGGTCAGTCCATCGAAAGTCAGCACGCCGATATTCGGATCGGGAGCGTTACCCGCCAGCCCCGTCATGTGCAGCATGTAACTATTGGGCAGCGATGCGGCATTGAAGGGGCCCGCGGTACTCAGGGCTTTCCCGCTGACCAGCGGATGGCTCGTGCTCAAAGTGTCGGTCGCGGCAAAGATAACTTCACCACTACTGATCGGATATACGGCCAAAGTGAAGTTCGCCGAACCCACTGCGAGCGTGGCCGTTCCCCGTCCGCTGGCCGCGATCGCATACGTGCCGGAGCCGCCAGTCAGAGCTGAACTCAGAGTGCCCCCGTCATTAATATCGGCCGCGACCGAGCTAAACGTTCCCGAACTCGCACTGGCCGATCCCGCCAACGCATAACGTTCGCCGCTGGAATCCCACCCGCTCAGCCCGAAGGCGTACATCCCGCTGAGCGCGCTGTTGGTAAACGCGGTCGCATCCTGCAACCGCAGGATTCCCGATCCCCGCGTACCCGCTCCGGTCGAGTCGTCGGACTCAATCAGGCGTCCGCGCTTGAAGTAGCCGGGATGATTGCTCGCGTCCAGTTGGCATCCTCCCTGTTGCTGGTTTGCGCTGGTCGAGCACGAACCAAGGGAGAAGCGAAACCTGGTCGTGTTGCCGGCGGAATTCACGAGCGTGAGACATCCGCGATTGTCGGACCCAATCGTGTAGGAACTTCCTGCTGCTACGATGCTCAGATTTGTCTGGGCGCCGCTCGAGCGATTAATGTCTTCGGCGCCGCCGGTAATATTCCCCGCACCATCCGCCGTGAAATTGCCCGCAATCACGACGGGTCCGTCTTTATCGAAGCCGCGCAGCAGGAAAGCGTAAGGCGCCGTAGCGGTCAGCGTGTTTTCGAGGCCGCTGTGGCAGCTTGAATCCAGGTAGTTCACTCCGATACTCAGACTCGCCACGCCCACCGCGGGATACGGAACCTGGGTGTCGTTCACAATCGCCGTGAAGGCGTACGATCCCAGTCCTCCGTTCTGAGACAGACCTTGTGCACTTGGAGTCCCAGCCAGCAATCCCGCGCTGCTGACAGACAATCCCGGCGGAGGAAGACTCCCGGACGGGAGCGCCCATGAATAAGGAGGCACGCCGCCACTCGCTGATAACAAAATCGGTCGATAGGGGACGCCGTCATTGGGTGGATTCGGATCGACGTAAGCGCCGGTGATGTTGGGAAGATGCGGGCTAAGCGGCGCGGGAACCACCAGCATCACAAAGCTCATGGCAGGGGACGAGTCGCCGGCGGCATCTTTGAGTTGCAGGGACACCTGCTGACAGCCAGAGGAAGTTGGCGTCCCGGAAATCGTAGCCTGCGTCGGACCATTGCCTTGCAGGGTGAGGCCATCCGGAAGCGATCCATTCACCGACCACGTAAAAGGAGGCGTGCCTCCACTTTCCGTGAACGTACTGATATACGACGTACCCACATTGGCCACGGCACCAATGCCGGAGATCACGATACTGCCGCTGTTGGGACAGGAAGCTAGTGGACTTGGGATTGCGGATGCAATAACCGGAGGTGGCTCGACCATTACCGGCATCGTGGCAGACTGAGTGGGATCGGCCACCGAGGTCGCGACCACATCGATTTGGGTCGGTCCGGTCACCGCAGTGGGCGCGTTGTAGGTCGCGCTCGTCGCTGTTTCGCTGCTCAGCGTTCCAGCCGGCTTGTGGTTGTCGCTGGCATTCTGCAGGGTCCAGGTGACTCCTTTGCTTCCGGGATCAGGCGCCACGGTGACGGTAATGCTCACCGTCTGTCCCTGGTCGATGGTTGCTCCCCCCATCGGAGCAGTGAAACTGACGGCCGCCTCCATCGTAGTCGTACCTTTGGAATTGCTGCTGCAGGCAGCCAGCAGCAGGAAGGGAATCGCAGAGGCCAGAATCAACCAAATGCGAAACGGGCGATTGCGAACCAGCTTAACCACACTATTCCTTTCGAACACGCTGGGCTCCTCGAGGCTCACCCGAAGAAGGGTCCGCCAATTGTTCCTCACTAAGACCACTCAACAGCAGCAGCGACGAAAGCGCCTCCGCTCATCACGGTTGAACGGTCCGCTTTACGGACGCCCGCGCCGTGGCCCGGCTTGCGACCGCCGCATTCTTCGGCGCTTGCGGTTTGCCTGGGTTGACCGGTTTGGCCAACGCATTCTTGATCCAGTCGAATAGCCTTCCTCCGCCTTCGACGTTCATAAACGCCGCAGTCGTAGCGAAACGTTCGAACTCAGTTCGCCTGGGCGCAGCAGCCTTGATCCGATTCTTACTAGCGCGCGGGGTCGCACCGTCTTCTAGATTCTGCTGAATGCGAACGTACGGAGTATGCAACGTCGGCAACCACTGCACCGGATCGAGCGGCGCCACCTGTTTGAGGAATGCCGGCTTTAGGCGATTCGCCCGCTCCGGGTCGTCCGCCCCCACCGCAGACTTGGCCAGCCACACCGGCCAGTCTCCCCAGGGATCGAGCGCGTCCACCGCCTTGATCCGCGAGTCGGCAGCCGCAGCCAGCAGCGCAATCGTCGCTCCGGAACCTTGGCCAAACATTCCGATCCGGTTCATGTCGATGTCACCGCGCGACGCCATGTAATCGAGGATGAACTTCACATCGTGAACCGTACTTCCGACCGACTCCGGCAGTTCACTCACAAACCACTGCTTCATCGGACGATCATGAAAACGGTGGCCGCTCAAAGCCGAAACGAATCCGATGGCTGCCACTCCACCACTGGTAACGCGCCGGCACCAGCCGTCGTTTTTGAAGCGCTCCGTATCGTCGGTGTAGTTGTAAAGGTAGAGCACGGCCGGCGGATTCTTCACGCCCTTGGGAAGAACGATGTAAACGTCCAGCGCATCACCCGGTCGCCACTTCAGGGCCACGAGAGTGCGCGTGAATGTCTCGGCGTCATCCGGCAGCGTCACCAGTGGTTGCTCCGGATGTAACTCGCTCGTTCCCACCTGCAGAGAACTCCAGTCCTCGCGAATTTCCTTGTAGTAAGGAATGCCGGTCACGGGATCAACTCCGTTGGTATCAACACTGACTCGTGGTTCTTCCAATGGCCCGGGTACCGGCGCTGGCTGCGAAGTGGCGGGCGGATCGGCGGGGAACGCCTGCGCAGGCTGCTGGGCAACGCCGTGCTGTAGAAGTACGAAGAAGAAGCAGGTAGTCAGCACGACTGCTCTGCCGGCCAACATTTCAAAAACAAATATTCTAGAAAACCGCATCAAGGCCCCGGCGTAGAGAATTCATCGCGGACGGAACGGTTGCCCGGTGTAGTGAAACAACTGGGAAAGAAGGTGCGCCCTTCTTCCCCAGTCTTTATTGCTCGGTAACTACTGGTGCAGGTTGTACTGCTCGATGGGAGTGCCGGCATCGAGGTTCCAGTCCACGTCGGACTGAACCGTCAGCACCGATCCACCCATGTCATCGCCCTTGTCGACCAGGCACGCGGCCTGCGTGGGGCTTCCGCCTTGAAGAGCAACCCCGGTGAAAGAGGCAACGCCTCCGCTGATGCAGGAGTGGTGGCCGTTATCCGGTTTGTTTGGAATTCCAGTCGCCTGATAGTGCGAACGGAACACAAACAGGTTGAGGTCGCCTTTCCAGGCAGGAGCAGCAAGCGTCCCGCTGTTAGTCAGGTTCTTCAGGAAAGGAACGAAATCCGAGGTGCTTCGGGCTGCGTTCGTCACTTCGATCTGGTCGTAAGCGATCAGGTTCAGAACGGCGGCCGGAGTGACGAGTGTCGCATTGTTGCCGGTGCCCTGGTTCGAGAACGACATGATGCGCAGCACATTCCACAACGGGTACGTGCCGTCGATCAAGTGGGTGAATGGGAGCGCGAAGCAAGGCAACGAACTGAAATTGCACTGCGGTGGATTGTAGGCGCCATTCGGATTGGGATTGGTGTCGGTTGCACCGCCCGGAGTGCTGAACAGCGGATCGATTCCATCCACCGTTAGATAGTGTCCCGCGCCACCTGCGGACGGAGCGAGATTGCCGTAGCTCCAGAAGGAGTATCCGATGCCGTCCGTGACTACGCTGGCACCAGAGTTCTTCTGACCGAGCGCCGCCGGGACTTCCAACCCCGTGCCGATGGCTCGGAGACGGAGGCCTTCACCGCAACCTCCGCTGGCACTCTGAATCCAGACCGGGTCGCCGCAGGTTTCAGAACCGTTGGGAGCGGTAGCGCCGCTTCCAGGGCAGCCTGCGCCGGTGTTGAAGTTGAGGGCAGGGTCGATCCCTTCCTCCTGACTGCTGTAGTCATTGCTCTTTGAGGTGGTTGCGGTTGGAAGTGCGACTGCGGAGTTCGCACTGCCCGCGAGCGTCCGTACGGCTGTGAACTCGAAAGCATTGTAGGTGCCGGACAAAGGCTCGCGCAGAACTGCCTGGATCGGTTTGCCGGTGCCAACGCCCGAAGTGAGCAGGTCGGTGGTGCAATGCGTCCTGCCCTGGAAAACTTGCGCAAGAATCTGGCGGTTGATGTTGGTAAAGGTGTAGTGTCCGCTGCCATCTGTAGCCCCAAAGCCTTGGCCGGCAGTCGTGTCGCCGTTGTTCACGAATACCAGAAGGGGCGCGGCTCCAACTGAGAAACTGGCTGAGGGCGGGATCGTTCCCAAACCAATGGGGTCGGTTCCCGACACTTTGAAGGTCAGGCTATTGAACACTTTGGCCTGGCCGAAGGAATCGTAGATGGGGCATCCAATCTTGCTGCCGGTCGCCAGACCATCGCCACCGCAAGCAGCATTGTTGTAGCCAAGTCCGGTGAGATGACCGCTAGCTACGATGGTGGACAGAAGCCGCGTGGTGGCGAAATAAGCGTCTTCTGGGCGGATATCGGTGCCCGCAGCATTGAAATAGCAATATGCACCGCTACCGGCTTTCTTTGGATTGACGCCGCAATAGGCTGGACGCGCGGCGGGCGGAGTGTTAGCCGGAATCGCGGACAAAGCTACCACAACCGTAGCCGGCACGGAGGTTTGGTTGTCTGGAAGTGCGCCGATC
>JADGNQ010000213.1 GCA_017883385.1 Candidatus Sulfotelmatobacter sp. | reverse complement strand
GTGTCGGCTAAAGTTCCATCGCTGACGCCGGAATCATTCATTTGGCCAGACTGCTTGCCTTCTTCTTTTTCGCGCGCGGCGGTCGCCTTCCACGCTTCATAGAGACTCTTGCCGGACGGATCCTGCAAGGTGCGGCTGGTTTCGACCAGCATGGGGGCGAGCGAGGCGACCGCTTGGCCATGGAAATTCGGTCCGGAGGTGGCCTCGTCGACGTTGATGTAGGCCACGGCTTTTGCGCGAAGTTCGTCGGCGAATTGTTCTCCCCATTCGGTGGAACCGGTCAGTCCAACCTCTTCGCCGTCCCAACTGCAGACGACCAAGGTGCGGCGTGGGCGCAGGTCTTCTTTCGCCAGCTTGCCGAGCGCGCGGGTCAGTTCCATCATTGATGCAGTGCCGCTCGAGGGATCGACGCCGCCGAAGACCCAGGCGTCGCGATGGTTGCCCATGACGACCCACTCGTCGGGAAGCTCGGAGCCGCGGATGCGGCCTTCGACGACATAGTAGGGTTGAAGCCCGTTATCCATCTCGATTTTCAGATGGACCTTCTCCTGCTCACCGCCGAAGCGATACTCGAAGCCGAGTCCACCTTGCCAGTCGGCAGGGGCAGAGGGGCCGCCGAGATTTTCGAGCAGCGGCTTGGCGTCGTGCCACGACAGCGGCATCGCCATGATCTTCGGAGCAGAGATCGCTTCTTCGATGGGAATGCGCTTCGCACCAGGAACAGAGGCCCATCCCGGAGTTTGCGGGTCGCCTGGAACCATGAAGTCGTAGGTGATGGCGCCGCGCTGAATGTGGTACTCCGGTCCCCAGGGGCCGTCGGGATCGACCTTACCCTTCTTGTATCCGTCTTCCTGCGGGTCGCTGTAGACGAGCATCGCGGCTGCGCCTTCGCGCTGCGCGGTGAGAGCTTTGAATCCGCGGTAGCTGTAGGGATTGGAATAGCGCACGAGCACGATCTTGCCTTTGACGCTGATGCCGTTCTTGCGCAGCAGGTCGTAGTCTTCGGGATTGCCGCTGTGCGCGTAGACGACGGGAGCGGTGACTTCGCCGGAGATCGACATGCCGCTCCAGGCGCCGCTGATGGCGGGATTCTTCGAGTCGTCATCGCCGGGGAGCGGGGGTTCGCGGAGAAGCGCTGTGTAATTCGTGGGGGCAATCATCTCCAGCGAGGCAGATTTCGGATTGGTGCCGTAGACGTCGTAGCGGCGGATGATGACGTCTTCCAACCCCTGCTTACGCCATTCGGCGGCAATGTAGTCGGCCAGTTCGTTGTTGCGCTTGGATCCGGCGACGTGGGGCTCGGAGGTGAAGATACGGTGCTGGCGGCGTTCTTCGTCGGGGGAGGGGATAGATTTGAATTTGGTTTCGAGGGCAATCTCGTGGGCGGAGTGGGCCGGAGTGAAGCCGAGGATAAGAGAAGTCTGTGCGGGGAGAGTGTTCGCGCACGAGAAAAAGAATAGAGCGATTGTGAGGCAGCGTGAGAGGGTCATGGGCGGATGCGATTGTACCCCAGCGAGCGGGCAGGGGCCTCAGGGGCTGAAGGCTCCCAATCTTTCTGAGCGTTTTGGTCGGGCGCTAGAGCACCGCTGTTCCGCGTTGGGAAGGGGCAACGGTGGCATCAGCGAAAGGCACGGTGCTTCGCACCGTGACCGGGCCGGAGGGCCCGGTCCCACACAGGCAACACCAACACCAAGATCCATCGCTATTTTGCTTTCAGGATGTCGCTTAGCAAATCTGGTTTCGATTCGTCGCGCACCAGGTGCGGATAGCTTTCTCCAGCGTGATAGTCGAGCTTGTAGGTTTTGTAGTAGTCGGTGTTTTCGACCAGCAACTCGATCGGCGTCGTGCCATTCTTTGCGGCCTTGACTGCTTCGCGCAGGATCTCAGACGTGAAGTGGCGGCCGTTGACGGCGACCACTTTCATCCCCGGACCGATACCGGCCTTCGCAGCGGGCATGCCTTCGGTGGTGTCAGTGATCGTGCCATCATCGTGCAGGTCGAGGCCTAGAGCGAGGGCGGCGGGAACGAAGTGGTTCATTCCCGCGGAGCTGTTCATCATGTCCGAAGGTATTTCGTCGTAGACGACTTTCCATCCACTACCCTCGATGCCGGCGAGCGGAGCGCCGGGGCCGTGATTGGTGAGGCGTTCCGTCCAGAAGCCGCGCCAGTCGTAGGGTGTGACCTGGTTCAGGCTGTTGACCACGTCGTCGAAGGTGTAGGGCTTGACCATGGGGCCGGTGCTGGGCGCGCCATGGAAAAGCTTGCAGAAATCATCCAGCGTTTTCTTGCCCTTGGTCTGCTGACGAATGATCACGTCCGCCCAGAGCCAGTTCAGCGTGTCTTCGTTATAGAAATCGGTGCTGCGGCGCCAGGAGTGCCAGGCGTCGGGAGCGAAATAGAGTTGCGGCGCGGCGTCGGCAGTGTCCTGCAGGTTGCGCCATTCGCGGCCGGGAGTGTGATCGAGATCGGCGGCGGTCATAGCGAGATCGTCGCGGTCCTGGTCGGCGGTGAGCAAGCCGCTGCGGGCCGTGAGCACGAAGCCCAGATAGTTGGTCAGGCCCTCGTATACCCAGAGCAGATCGTCTTGCATCGGCTGCTGGTAGTCGGGAGTGGCCAGGTCGGCGGGGCGGCGGAACTTTCCGTTCCACGAGTGGACATATTCGTGGGGCAGCAGGCTGGCGGACATTTTGCGCGCGGCGTCGTCTACTAACGAGCGTTCGTCGACGCGGCTGTCGTCGGATTCGTGGTGCTCGAGGCCGAAGTGGGCGACGTGGTCGCTGAGCGTGTAGAGGAAGTGGTAGTCGCTATAGTGATGCGCGCCGAAGACCTTTTGAGCCTGCTCGACGAGATGCTTGTAGTGGTCCCAGACTTCTTGCGGGGCTTCGAGAGCGGCGGCGCTGTCGGCGGCGATGTCCATTTCGGTGACGGGATCCTGCGCCAGCGGGACGACTTTTAGAAACTCTCCGGTAATGACTGGGGAGTCGACGAGCGTGGTGAGAGAAACGGTGGCGAACTTGATTTCGTTTCCGCCTTGGCTAGTCACGGGGAGGGGCGTGCCGAACTTCCAGCCTTCGGGAAGCTTCAGGGTCGCTGTGTAGTTGATGTCATCGGACTTCCAGCCTTTGGGATAGAGCAGGATCTGATTCCAACTGATGACGGCGAGCTTGTCGGTGGCCGACGAGCCGGCAGAGAAGCCGCCTTCGAAGGTGGCCGGGGAGAGGAAGTCAAGTTCGGCGGAGACTTCGGTCTCACCAGTCGGGACGTCGACGTGGATGGTGAAGCCATCGAGCAGATCGCGGCGCCATTTCAGCGTTTTGCCACTCGCACTGAACTTCAGTCCGGCGAGATCGACGACTGGGCCGTCGGGAGCGTGCTCGCCGGGGATCCACTTGGGATAGTAGAGCGTGAGGTCGCCGGGGCTGGCGGGAATCTTCAGGGAGGCGTGGAAGATTTTGCGGGGCGCCGCGGTGGCGTCGACGGCGATGGTGACGGTGGGCGGAGTTGCGCACCAACTGGAAACTGCCAGGACTGCGACGCAAACTACTCCCAAGATTCTTGAGAGTTTCATTCTTCTGGGGCTCCCATGATCGTAATGAACTCGATGCTGCAGAATTTTAGACTATAGCAGTCGGCGAGTGCCGGGGTACAGCGACGTGACACTCGACCGAGGATACCTTGCAGTAGTATCGACGAGGAATGGGCATAGGGATCCTTTGACTGCGTTGTCGTCCGCTTCGCGAACGACAACTTCGCTCAGGATGACATTTAGAAGGGTGATTGGCATGGAAGGGCGATCCGCGGAATGTCGCGGTGCTCCCGCGGCTGCTATGATTCCGCAGATGTCCCGGCGCGGAAAATTCATTACTTTCGAAGGGCTCGACGGAACGGGCAAGAGCACGCAGATGCGCAAGCTCGCGGCCGTGGTGTGGGACGCCGGGCATAGAGTGATTGAAACCCGCGAGCCTGGCGGGACGCCGACTGGAGAGAAGATCCGCAAGGTTCTGCTCGACTCGAGCACGGCGGGGCTTGCGCCGCTGGCGGAGATGGCGCTCATGTTTGCCGCGCGCGCCCAACACATTGCGGAAGTGATTGAACCGGCGCTGGCCGCAGGCAGCATTGTGCTCTGCGACCGCTTCACCGACTCGACCGAGGCGTATCAGGGAAGCGGGCGGAGACTGGGCAGCGAAGCGGTGCGCGAACTGCATCGTGTGTTGTGCGGGAATCTGCAGCCGGACTTGACGATTCTGCTGGACTCGAATCCGGGCGCAAGCGTGGACCGGGCGCGACGGCGGAACAAACGAACTGCGAAGGGCGGTGCTCGCAGCCATGACGAGAACCGGTTCGAGCAGGAGACGCGCGCTTTCTTTGCGCGGGTGCACGAAGGGTATCTCGCGATCGCAGCGCGGGAAAAGGGCCGTGTGGTGATGGTCGATGCCCGGGGGACTCCGGCGCAGACGCACCAGCGGATTGTGGAAGTGGTGCGCAAGAAGTTGAGGGTGTAGGTAGGAATTCCTATCTGGGCCTGAGTGCAAGGAAGAATGCAAGGGATCCTTCGACTGCGCAAGAGCTCGCTTCGCGACCTCTTGCTTCGCTTAGGATGACAAATCGTTGGATAGGCACAGCAATGTTTTCTGACTTTCACGGCAACGCCGAAACTGTCCATCGCCTGCGCGACATGCTGGCGCGCGACCACTTTCCGCATGCAGTGGTGCTCGCGGGCGGGCAGGGATCGGGTAAATACACGCTGGCGCTGATGCTGGCGCAGGTGCTGAACTGCCTGGCACCCATTAAGACCGATGGCCTGCCGGATTTCTGCGGGCAGTGCGCCAACTGCACCCGCATCGCGCAGGCTGCTGATCTCGACTCTCGATTTGCCGAAGCCGTTGAGGCCCGCGAGAACCTCCGCGACGCCGACAAGAAAGACACGCGGCTTTTCGTGCAGACGCATCCCGACGTGCTCATCATTCCGCCCGACCCGCCACAGATGATGATCAAGGTGGACCAGGTCCGGCGCGTCATCGAGACCATTTACTACCGTCCGGCGGAGGGCAGGGAACGGGTTTACATCTTTACCGACTCGGCTTTCATGAAGGAAGCTGCGAACTCGCTGCTCAAGGTGCTGGAAGAGCCGCCGGAATTTGCAACGATTTTCTTGCTGACCGAGAACCCGGGAGAACTGCTGCCGACGATCCGGTCGCGGTCGATGGTGGTCCAGTTGGGAGCTTTGTCGGCGGAGGAGATTGAGAGTTACCTGGCTCAGCATCGCCCGGACTGGAAGCCGGCCCAGCGTGCGCTGGTGGCCCGTCTGTCGGAGGGAGCGGTCGGACGCGCCCGGAGCTTCGATCTTGCGGCTTACACGGCGGCGCGCGAACACGCGATGACAATTCTGAACTCGGCGTTGCGGGGCGGGGAGCACAGCGAACTGTTCAAGGTGACGGAGTCGTACCGTCCTGGGGCCGAGGGACGCGAGAAGACCGAGCAATTGATCCGTACGCTGTATTCGTTGTTGCGTGACTTGGTGTTCATCGACTCGGGCGCGCCGGAACTGATTCGCAATACAGATATCGGATCAGAGTTGAAGCGCCTGGCGGAGTCAGCGGATTTCGCGTGGATCACGGCGGCGTCGGATCGACTGGCCGATGTAGAGCGCGGGATGCGGCGGAATCTGCTACGGTCGTTGTCGCTGGATGCGTTTGCGGCGGCGCTGGAGAAGACGTAAGGGAGGGCTGCTGAGCTTTCCCCAGAACGACAGCCGAGGGCGGCTGTCTCCACATCAGCCCCTATCGGTAACACACCATAAGGTTACCGCAGAATCCCACGGCGAATTGCTAAGAATGTCCTAATAGGCTTTTATTTCAATAGCTTGGCAGTATTACTCCGGTGGTTCTACTCCCTTCGGAGAGATTGCCCCCCTATCCCCTGCCGCCTATAATCGACCTACTCTGGTTCACGATTCTCCGTCAGGTTCCGGGTAGGACATGGGGAGGGCGAAGTTTGTCTGGAGCCCCTCCTACGAAGGTTCGGTGAAAGGGAAATGCCCGGATTATGCGAAAGCGCCTACAAATCGCATTCATGCTGACGGCTGGTACAGCAATCGCGACCTCCTTATCTTTATTCATCATCCCGCCAAAAGTGTGGGCTGCCGAAGGGGACAGTCCGTCCCAAGTGATCACGACCACCGACGAACACGGACGCAAGGTTTATGTGAACGAGTCCGCACCGGGGCAACCCCATCAAACTCAAGCTGTGCAGCCCAAGCGGTCGACGCTGGTGTATTGGAGTACCAAGGAGAACCGCTGGAAGCCGGTACCGTCGGCGAACACGGCCTCGATGCAAGCGGCGCGTTCGGCCGCGGCGGAGGTCAGCCAGTATTTCGTCCACGAATCGGTGCAGTCGGCGAATGCGCGAATCGTGGCGGCCAACTTTCGTGGTCATCAGGCTTCAGCGGAAGAGATCGACGCTTCCATCGTGATGGCGGCTGCACGCCACAATGTGGATCCCAACCTGGTGCGCGCGGTCGTGAAGGTCGAGTCAAACTTCAATTCCAACGCGGTTTCACGCAAGGGCGCGATGGGACTCATGCAGCTGATGCCTTCGACGGCGAGGCAGTTGAAGGTGAAGAATCCGTTTGACCCCGACCAGAACGTCGATGCGGGAGTGCGGCATCTCAAGAGTCTTCTGGAAAGCTATGGCGGCGACGTGAAACTGACCCTGGCCGCTTACAACGCGGGTCAAGGAGCGGTGGCGCGCAGTTCGGGCGTGCCGCGCTTTGCCGAGACCCAGAACTATGTCCGCCGGATCACGAACCTCTACTACGGAGGCTTTGATCTGGGGCCGTCCGGTCCTTCGCGAGATCCTGTGCGGGTTCAGCGAGATGCGAGGGGCGTGCTTTACATCAGCAACACCGATTGAGTTCGCAGCATCAGTTTAAGCAGTTTTTAGAGTGCTCTCAGGTACCACGGCAGTTCAACTGCAACGTTGGATCAAGACAGTTACGGACCGACGACTTTGAAAACGACATTCAGCCGGCGCGGTTTGCGCTGGGGAGCGCTGCT
>JADGNQ010000212.1 GCA_017883385.1 Candidatus Sulfotelmatobacter sp. | reverse complement strand
CGTGCGTTTCAACCGAGGTGGCGATCTGGCACTCTCCGAATAATGAACCACAGTCGGGACAAGGCATTGTTCGCTATCCTTTGCTTTTCAATCATTTGCCGTCACGCCGAATCGGCTCGGGAGCTGGACCTGTTCTTGTGACGCCGACACTTTTTGGAGAAATCCTAGAAATGGCCTTACGCTGAGTCAGGCGAGGAGGATTGCCGGAAATGTCGTGCCCCGAATGCGGATTCAGACTTGATCCGTACAATGAATCTCAGGTTGTCTGTCCGGCCTGCGGCGCCGATCCAAATACTCCAGTGGTGCCCGGCGACGATTCCGACATCGCCGCCGCATTCGAAGACGGCGAAGCCTTCGCTGAAGCACCGGTGACCCTGGGCGAGGTGCTTGGAGCGGAGGTTCCCATGGAACCGGAAATCGATTACGTTCCTGATCCCGAACTAGACTTCGCAATTGCCGACGCCAAAGCCTTGTGGGAAGCGCTGACGGAAGGTCCCATTCTCGTCGCCGGGAATAGGCTGATCAATTGAGGCTCGTCTGTGCCCGAAGCAAACGTCCAGGCTACGAACCGCCCGCGCCAACCCGGTCAGGTGCAGCGCATTCGCGGTCTCCAGCTGGACGGTCCGTCCGTCCGATGCGCCACTGACGGTGAGGACATCCTGGTGCCGCCGGTACCAGCCAGTTACTTGCGCCCGGGCGATGACATTTGCGTGGGCGTGTCCGGTCCGCCAATCCGCGAGTGCCTCGCCACACAGAATGGCCTTCGCCGGAAAGCGCGGCAACTCTACTTCGGCCGGATAGGCTACGTGGCGCAACCGAAAGCCGACAAACGCGACGAGTACTTCGTTCGTGCTGAAGTCCTCGAAAGCGCCCTTGGCGTTCGCTCGCTCCATCTACCGAACAATGCCGTGCGAGACTACTTCTACTTTTTCACCCCGACGTCACCCGGAAAGAGACAGCCCACCCTCTACGAAGTCTTGCGCACGCGGCCCACAGCAACGCCCGCCGATTTGCGGCTCTCGTACAGGATTTGTCGCCTGGAGCATGAATCTAATTCCGCCGCCAAACCAGAGATCCGGAGCGTGGAGCGGGCCTTCAACCTCCTAGCGCATCCCGACCTCCGCTCCTGTTACGACGCCCTGTTGCAGGACCCGAACGCTCCGGCGGTCTTCCCGTACGGCGGCTTCGGCCAATGCGTGGTCTCTGGCGAACTTGCGGAGGATGGCCATACCTTTTTCGTCCGGCGGCTGCTGTCCTATCTGCCGGACCAGCGGCAACGCCAGTTTCGCGCGCCGCTGCGCCGTATGGAGTACTTCGATAAATGTGCGCTATACCGGGATAGTCGGCGGAAGGCAGAGGTCTATATCGATCCCTCTCTTCTTCCGCTGGGGTGGGATCCGACCTGGAATCAATGGAGGCATCTTGTGGCGACGAAGATTGGCGTCACGGCAGCCTTCGTTCAGTCCGGCAAATACCGGAACAAGAACGGCGAATGGGATCTGGTGAGGTGGGAGACTGCTCTGCCCAGTCGCTTGTGTGTGACGGTGCCGTCCGACGCCCAGAAGGTACTTGCTGAGGCCCGCCGCTCGTATCAACGCTTTGGAGAATACTATGACGCCATAGAGCAGGTTCGAATGCGTCTTCAGCGGGAGCCGTTGGACCAAAGGGACCTGGGCGACCTCTGCCGCCGCCTGGGAATACCGCCGGATTTCGACATCGCTCAATTCTGTTGGAAGCCGGACTACGATCCATACTTTTACCAACAATTGAAGAAGCGCTGCCAGAACGTCTATCTCTTCCGCGACGAATACATATTCGACTGCCGCGCCGCGATCGTGGCTGAAGTCCCGCAACTGGGGCACGCCACCTACATCTTTGCCAAAGCCGGCGATGTCCGCGAGTTTGTCAACAAATACGCCACCACCTGTAGAGACGACATTCGGAAGAACCGGGGCAACGTGGCACAACAACTCGGCTTCATCGCGCGTGTCATGCACGGCAGCAATCCGCGGCGATGGAATCGTGACTTGCATGCGCGGATCGGCGAAGCGGTGGACTACTCTCTTCTTCTTCCTCTTTCGATTCCCTGATGATGCGAGACGATTAGCCCTTCGTGCCAATAGCTTTCGAAAAGGTGAAGACGAGGGCGCCGTCCACTGCCTCCGGTCCCGTGAGTGCGGCCGTTGTTATTTCTGGATAGCTGGCCGCATACAAGTTCCGGACGCTCTCGACGTCAAGGTCCGGTGCCGGGTCTGGCAATAGAAGACCTGCGTATCTGAAATTTCTGGGCATTTTACCGATGGTCATGCGAAAGTCCTTCTTTCTTTGTAGGATTCCAGAATTAATGACATTCGTGCCAGAGTACGTGACACAAAATGTCAGAATTAATGACATAGGGCGGCTCATGCATCTGCACAAGTCGCGTAACGTCAGGCTTTCCGTTTTGCTCGCTGTGCCCTTCTGAATCGGGCATACAGGGTCACTTCTTCGAGATCCCGCTCGTCTAGATCGGCAGTTGCGCTGATAAGCATGTTCGCTCGCGACGCCGGTTGAGCCCCGGGAAAGAACACGGCTATCGGCACGCCGAAGAACCGGGCCAGAACCTCCAAGTCGGCAATCGAGGGTTTGTAGGTGGCCGTTTCCCAGCGAGAGACCGTGTTGGCTGTGGTTTTCACTGCCCGCGCCAGTTCTTCCTGGCTGATCCCTTTCCCTTTCAGCGTAGTCCGCAACTCTCGGATCTTGCTGCCGATCTGGTCGTAGATGTCAGTCATAGGGCTTTTCTGTCCTCAATAAGGATATCATTATCCTTTTTGTGTTGACACAGCCGGTTGATCTATGTCATTATTCCTTTAAGAGGATTTGTAATTCCTTAATAAGGATATACGAAGATGAGGGAAATGCAACTGCTTTCGCTCGCCCCTGGGCCGCAGGGCCACGAACTGATTGAGGGCCCGCGCCGCGGCAAACTGACCTTTGCGGCTTCATCGGGACTCTTCGCCCCCACAAGCCTCGATGCGTTACAAAGGGTGCGTGAGCCAGTGAGCAGGTCGAAGTCGGGTGTACAGGGCAAGGTGGCGGACGTTTTTAGGGGCCGCTCGCGGCACGCTGAGTCACAGAATGAACTCAGAGCATTCCAAGTCTTGATGGCCACGGCGCGCGCGGACGCTTGGCAGGAGCAGCCGTTCTTCCTCGAATACCATCATGGAGGGACCAAGCATCGTTACACGCCGGACGTTCTAGTTGCCTGGGGCACGCTGCAGGAAGTCGTGGAAATCAAGGAGGACGCCGAGGCCGATTTGCCAGAGAATCAAACACGCTTCGCCCTGATCCGAGACCTACTCGCTGAGCACGGGTTTTGCTTTCGGGTGTGGAAGAAATCGGAGATATGCGCCGAACCCCGCATGGCCAATGTTGCCCTCATCCTGCGTTACCGCTCCGTGCAAGTGCCGGCCGCGGAGGATGAAGGCATCCGGCGAACGTTTTCCTTGACACCAGAATTGCGCCTGCGGACGTTATGCGGAGCTCGGATGGCAGTACAAAATGTGCTTCGACTCGTGCTCGATGGGAAACTGCACATCGACTGGTGGGAGCCGCTGGGCCTCGATTCCCGAATCAGTTCATCACCAATTGGTCGTCAGGTATGGCCGTTTCCGCCAGCGGAGGTTCAGGAGGCCAGATGTCGCTGCATGCATTGAGAACGGGGCATCATGTGAAGATCGGCGCAGCCGTGTTCTTGATTGTGCAACGGCTTCCGGAAGGTAGGTGGCAGCTTCAAAATACCGCAACGGGCGAATGGCGCACCTTTGGCGAAAACGACCTTCTCGATCAATTCGCCACCAACGAGCTGTCGTTTGTTGTGGCAGTTGATGAGTGCGCCAGTCCCGCAAGCAAGCTGTCCGAAAAGCTCACTCGCGACCTTTCTGCTTATCCTCCAGAGCTGGTCGATCTGGCCAAGAACCGCATCCAGTACCTGAAGGAGATTGACCGGCAGCAGCCGATCTCGATCACGCGTACAACGATTGAGCCCATCACGCGAGTGGTCGCAGACCGGATTAAGGACAACAAGCCGCCGGGTTGGCGGACGGTTTGCCGGGACTATCGGAAATGGTTGGCTGCGGGTCGTGACATTCGGGCAATCATTCTGAGGCACGCCGAACGGGGAAGACCAGGTACGCGACTGGCCCCAGAAGTGAAGACAATCAGCGATCAAGTCATCCAGGAGTTGTACATGACATCTGAGCGCAAGCGGGTGCCTGAAGTGCATTTGGAAATCGTCCGTCGCCTCAGCGATGCCAACAAGTTCCGTCCAGAAACTGAACGGCTTTCGATTCCCAGTCGCAACACGATATACCGCGAGATTCAGCGCAAGTCGCCTTACGAGCTCATGGTGGCGCGGTATGGCAAGCGCCGGGCCGAAATGGAATATAGGGTGTCCGCCGCCGGCCCCGACACGTCCCGCACTCTTCAACGGGTAACGATGGATCACACACCGAGCGACATTATCGTTGTGGATGACGACAGCATGTTGCCGCTGGGCCGTCCGACGATCACGTCAGCGCTTGACGAGTACTCGCGGTGCCCAATGGGCTTCTATTGTGGATTCGAGCCGCCGAGTGTTTTATCGGTGATGAGGTGCCTCAAACACGCGATTCTCCCAAAGACCTATGTCCAGCGCGCGTTTCCGGGGATCAAGAACCGCTGGGAGTGCTATGGCGTGCCGGAGCTCGTTGTCGTCGATAATCCGGCCGAGTTCCATTCCAGCCACTTTGAGCGCGCGTGTTTGCAAATCGGCGCAGATATCCAATATGCCAAGGTTCTCGTCCCCTGGTACAAGGGCAAGCTCGAAAGGTTTCAGGGCACGATGTGTCACGATTTGATGCACGGCAACCCTGGGACGACATTCAGCAATATTCTGGAGCGCGACGATTACGATCCCAGCCGGCACGCCGTCGTTTTGCTGAGCACGTTTCGCGAGATGCTCCACAGGTGGATCATCGACGTGTATTTGCAGACGCCCCATCGCGGCATCAAAGACACCCCGGCTCATCGGTGGCACTGCGAGATGATCGGCTTGCCGCCTCCATTGCCGCCGAGTGCCAGTGAACTGGACGTTGTGCTGGGAATGATCGTCCAGCGCGTTGTGTTCCACTACGGCATCGAGATGGAAGGCCTGAAATACAATAGCGCAGAACTTGGAGAACTGCGGCGACGAATGGGCGTGGGAGCAAAGGTCGAGCTGACGTTCGACCCTGGCGACCTTGGCCATGTCAATGTGCTTGATCCCCAGAAGGGGACGTACATCTGTGTGCCTGCTGTGGATCAGGCCTACGCCAAGGGGCTCTCATTTTGGCAGAACAAGGTCATCCGCCGGTACGCACAGCGTCGATTAGATGCTCGGACCGATATCGTGGCGTTGGCACAGGCCAAAGCGGAAATCCGTGCGCTTGTGGAGCGCGATTTCAATCGCAAGTCTACACGGGGGCGGAAGCGTCATGCGCGGTTCATGGAAGACTACACAACCGCAACCACCTCAGAGGTGGCAGGCACTGAACCCGTGGCCGGTGGCAATCCGGACCGCCGAGACGACGCAGGGGAACGTCAGAAGCCGCACGCAGGAGCAAGCCCCTCAGCGAAACCACTGGCCTGTTCCAACGCTTTTACCGATGACGAGATTCTACCGGTTTTCGAAGTCGATCTTGACCTACCTCACCTGGGGGTGGCTGGTATGATTGCGAATAATGCTTCCGGCATGGAAGAAAGCCAATGAGAGAGCCCATGGAGCGGTCTGAACGTGTACTGGTCAAATACCCGCTGTTCAAAGCCACCATTGCCCGAATCCAGGCGTGCTTTGACAGTCACGATGCTACTGCCGAACCGGACTGCTGTCCCATTGTTGGCGAAAGCGGCAGCGGGAAGACCACCATCATTTCGTTCTTCGCCAGCCTGCATCCGCGTGTTGACCACAAGTGGGGTCTGGAAGTGCCGGTTCTAGTTGCGAAAGTACCGGCACGACCAACCGTGAAAAGTTTCGCGGAAACACTCCTTTATCAACTCGGCGATCCGCTATGGTCACGCGGCAACACGGTGAGCAAAAGCATTCGCTTGCGGGAACTCCTCAAGCGCTGCCGCGTACGCCTGCTCGCACTCGATGAGTTCCAACACTTCGTCGATGTCCGCCAGGCGAATATTCCGAACGACGTGGCGGATTGGCTGAAGGAGCAAGTCGAGGAAGCCAGGCTGGCAATCGTCGTCCTCGGACTGCAGCGTTGTTTGGAGGTCCTCCGGCAGAATGAACAGCTTCGGCGCCGCTTTGGTGCAACCTTGCGTGTAGGGGCCTTTCGCTGGGATGCCAAAGACGATCGGACAACATATAGAGCCTTCCTCCGCGCAGTTCAGGAACAGCTCCCGGAGTACGGCATGCCCTCTTTGTCGGACCTCGAGATGGCTTTCCGGATGCATTACGCTTCTTATGGCCTCATCGGTTACACGATGAAAATCATCCGAGGGGCCGCCCGAATCGCCCGTTGTCACCCACGCCGGCAGATCACACTGGAGACACTGTCGCAGTCGTTTGCAGAGCATGTGTGGTCGGAACGTCTCGATGATCCGAATCCATTCACTGAAAACTTCGATTGCGACAAGGCGCCGCCGCTGACGCTGCCGAGCGCAAGGACGTGTGTCCCACGCGTCGCGGTCGGTCATCGCAGCGTGGGCCTGGAGTTGCACGCATGACCATATCGATCCTCAGCGGCGCCCGGTTGCTCTTCCGGGTCGATCCGCTGCCCCGCGAGAGTCCCCGCGGGTACCTATGCCGCGTTGCTGAAGCGCACGGTTATTGGGGCCCCCTTGCTCTGGCCCAAATTGCCGGGTTACCGACGTCCGGGCTGGAGCGAGATGACAGCGTTAAGCAGATTGCCCACGTGTTGCGCCTGGAGCCGGAGGAGTGGCAGGCGATGCACTACCGGCATATCGGCGGACGCAATCGATTCGACCAACGGTCATTTTATGGCCAACGGATTAGCGTCGATGATCTGAATTATGAGCGCCCACGGATATGC